>DAOOVT010000001.1:0-73756 GCA_035370405.1 Candidatus Dojkabacteria bacterium
CTTCCCTAATAACTGAAATACTCTTCTCATCATCTTTTGTTAAATCAATCTTCCCTCTTAATTCTATAATTATTTTTTGAGCCTTTTTCAAACCTAACCCAGGAACTTTACTTAAAGCCCGTGCATCTCCATCATTTATGAGACTTTCTAATTCTTCTCTTGTAAAATTTGATAGTATTGTTAAGGCAATCTTTGGACCTACTCCAGATACTGTAATCAGTTCGATAAAAAAATTCCTTTCATCTTCTTTAATAAATCCAAACAAAGCTTGAGAATCTTCACGAACATGATGATATGTATACAAAGAATAATTTTCCCCATTTTTAGGGCAAACATATGAACTAGGTATATTCACCCTGTACCCTACTCCAGAAGCTGTCAGAATATCTACATAGGAATCTTTTCCCATTGTAGTTGAATTCAATATTTTTCCTGTAATGTATGTAATCATCTATACTTATATTATACAGGATAGTGCAAAATAATGTCGTCTCTTGAAACAAGAACTTCTGTAGCCATAGCAATAGCCAGAGCATCAGCAGCGTCATCTGGTCTTGGAAGTTCATCTAAACCATATAATAGTTTTACATTCTCTTGAATTTGCATTTTATTTGCCTTTCCATATCCTGTTATTGAATTTTTGACTTGAAGAGGAGAGAACTCTTTAATTAGAACATTTGATTCTTCCAATGCTAAGAGAATAACTCCCCTAGCCTCTCCCACAACAATACCTGTTTTAGCATTGTTACAAAAAAGTAGTGTCTCTATTCCTGCATATTCTGGTTCATGAGTAGAAAGTATCTCTTTGGTATCATCGTATATTTCTTTTAATCTTCTATGTACTGACAATCCTTTTTCAGTAAAGATACAACCATAATCAATTATTTCAGGTTTTGAGTCACTGTCAAAGTCAACAACCGCCCATCCAGTTGTTGCTAGACCAGGATCTATTCCGAGGATTCTCATATAGTTATTCTATATCACTCCAAACATTTTGAACATCATCATGTTCTTCTATTCTGCTTAATGCTTCGTTTACTTTATTAAGTTGTTCCTCCGTAAGTTTCTTTGTTACTCTTGCTTCTTTTACCAATTCGGCATCTTTTAGAACTAGACCCAATTCTATTATCTTGTCTCTCACAGCTCCAAAATTTTCATATTTTGTGTACACAATAAAACCTTTCTTCCCATCTTCTTCTATATCCTCAATATCGAGTACACCATCTAAGTCCATTAATGACAACATTACACTTTCAGGATCTTCCTCTACATATACGTCAGGTTCTCCATACTTGGGTGATTTTTCCATATGTCCAGAATATATTTGTATATATCCTTTTGTTTCAAAATTCCAAGAGACTGCTCCATTCTCAGCCATATTTCCTCCTATCTCTTCAAATATTTTTCTAAGATCAGCAACCGTTCTATTTTTGTTATCTGTTAATGTATCAACCACTATTTGAATTCCAAAAGGTCCAAATCCTTCATATGTTGCTTCTTCATATATGACTTTTTCTTCTCCCTCTCCCGTCCCTTTTTGAATAGCCTTCTCTATTTTATCCGTTGGAAATCCAAGTTCTTTCGCTTTCGCTATATGTAGACGAAGTGTTGGATTCATTTCTGGATCCCCACCACCTTGTTTCGCAGCATGCGATATTAAAGCAGATACCTTAGAGAAGCTTTTTCCTTTTTTAGCATCATTAATCGCTTTTTTGTGTTTAATTGTGTCCCATTTTGAATGTCCTGACATAGTTTTTCCTTCGACACATATTTTACCACAATTATTGATGAGTATCAGCAGAAACTTCTTTTGACACAACTTCTTCTACCTCTTCTTGCTTTTTTTGATTATTCAACGAAATACTTCTATTACCCTTTTCGCTATAGCTTTGATTACTCCATTTTGAAATTTTAGCCTCTATTTCTTCTTTTGACCTTCCATACTTAGTTCTGGAGAAATTGACTATTTCATCTCTTAATCCAAACCTTTCATATCTGATTGGAAGTGATTTTGCACTAAATGGTACAGATGTCATTCCATCTATACATAGTTTTATATACATAGAGTATGCATCTAAGGAAACTAAATCTCCTGCCGTTACCATTGGAGCAAATTCCTTTTCTAATATTGCAGCATCCGATTGGCTTACTACAAAAGATCCTAATGTTCCAACATTTCCAAATATTGCCTGTCTAACTGTTAAAGGAAGTTGATCTATATATTGGTTTGTCATTGTTAAATTAAGTTTGTATTTTCTAGCTTCTGAAAGTATTTTTGCAAATGATTCTGTCGCAAAATTTTGAAACTCATCAACATACAAGAAGAAATCCTCTCTTTCCTCCTCAGGAATATCTACTCTTTCCATAGCAGTAGCCTGCAATCTTGTGATAATCATACCACCAAGCAAAGAGGCTGTTTCTTCGCCCAATTTCCCTTGTGCCAAATTAACAAGTAGTATTTTCTTGTTATCCATTATTTCCCTTAAGTCTATCGTTGATTTAACCTGTCCAATAATATTTCTTGTTACTGCGGAGGCTATGAATCTTCCAACCTTATTTTGTATTGGAGATACAGCTTCTGATAGCAATTTTGAATTTTGTGCCATTTTTGAAAACTCATCTGTCCAGAATTTGTACAATATCGGGTCATGTACCTGTTTTAGTATAAATTTTCGGTAGTTATTGTCTGTCAGAATTCTAGTAACAGCGAGAAGGGTTGTTCCTTGCGCTTCTAGTGCAGTAGCTACAGCATTAGTTAAGATATACTGAAGTCTAGGACCCCATGAGTCTCCAAATTGCTTTTTAAATACCTCTACCACACCATCAGCTATTAAGTCTCTTTGTGATTTATCCTTAAGCTCAAGTAGGTTAAATCCAATAGGATATTCAACATCTGTCGGATTAAAATATACAACATCTTCTACCCTGTTAGGAGGAATATATTGCAGTAAATCCTCAACTGTATCTCCATGAGGGTCAACAAAACAAGCTCCATCACCCGACAATACATCTGATATGAACATATTTTTAAACAGTGTAGATTTTCCACTTCCTGTTTTACCAAGAAGATAGAAATGCCTCTGTCTATCCTTTCTTTTCAGACCAAACTGGACTTTGACATCTCTATAGTCTGTTTCTCCAAATATTGTTACCCCATCATCTGTAGCTTTAGGCAAATTCATTGGAGGTTCCAATTTTCTTGCTCTACTCCAAGCTATATTTGGTGTTTCTACCGAAATATTTGGTAAATGATATACAGATGCTAATTCCTCAATATTCAAAATGTCCTGTCCATCTTCCATATGCCTGCGAATATATTCATCATATATTTCTTTTCCAGATTTTGTTGGAGTAGCATGAATGAAATTATTAAGATGTGCTGTTGTGAACTGCTTAAAACTTGCAACTACATCACGTAAAATTTGCTCAGATCTAAATTGATCTTGTGCCTTCGATATTACCCTTATCTTAAATTCAAAACCAACTTTTAGTGTCTTGTTCTCAATTTCACTTAATTCTTCTTCTTGCCCTGGAGCAAGCTTAACAACTTCTTTCTGAGGTTTCCCATCATCCGTTGTTGTTAAAGCCTTCCCTACTCCTCCAATTATCTTCCCTATTACTGCCCCGAAGGAATCTCCATTTGGATTCTTTCCTTCTTTTATCGCAGTGATATATTCCTTAGATTTGGCCTGCCAATAGTTTGATACAGGCCTTATGATTATTTGAAGCCAAATTCCCTCTCCAATGTTTAATTTGGACATAGCACCAGTTATTGCAGCCAAAGGATCAACTTCAAAATTTCTAAAGGTTTTAATTGGAAAAATAGAATCTTTTTCCATTTCAATTTCACCTGCAGTAACAAAATTACCATTATCTCCAGTACTCTCCTTCGTATAGTCAGTAACAAGTTGAATATCTGCGTTAGGATATTGTGCATACACTTGCCCCTCTATAAACTTGGCAAGATGATTAGGAGCAACTATGTAAAATTTAATTCCTCCATCACTAACTGAGGCAATTTCTAGACTCACAAGATCTGTACATTTCTTATTTCCTTCTAAAATACCATGTATAGATGCAAACATTTGTTCTGCCGCTAAAGCTGATTTATCATTTTCTCTAGGAACTAATATCTGCATAACACATGGATTTCTCAAATCTTCATAAATTTCAGCTTTTTCGACGGTACTTCCTGCCCAAACCTTTAGAAAGGCTACAAAGAGAAGTGACATTACAAACAATATCAATATTACAATCAACATATGCAAAGATTCTAAATTAAAACAAATATGTTAGCAACACTCTAGAAACTATACAAAAACTTAATATCTTTACCTAGAATAATAACGATGTCACCAGTAGTCATAAATGATGGTCTTCCTTCAATAACTTCAAATCTTCCAGACAATATTTCAGATATTAAATTAAAAGAATTTTTGTAACCATTCATATTTGGCACATATATAGTAGTTTTCTCAATAGTTGATGGACTATTTCCATACCTAACAACATCGCCACCAGAATTAACTATTTTTCGACCAAGTTGGTATGCTATCCCATCAATTTCACTTCCATTGTATACCTCAATTCTTGCTCTCTCTTTCTCCACTGATGAATCTGCTGTATTTGAATAATGCTCTCTAAAAATCTCATCGTATCTTTGTGTGTTCAGCACTTTTATTTTTCCTCCACTTATAGAATCCTCTTCATCACAATATTTGGAATTACTTAAATCGATAATAAATATATCATTACTTCTTATTGCTCCATTTATATCTTTTAGTTCATTCAAAACATTTGTTAGAGATTTATTTGAGTATATTTTTCCATCTAATTTACCTATAGAGGAAGACTTTAATATGCTATCTAAAAGATTTATCCTTGACGACAAAGAATTAAGAACTAACAACTCATCACTGTACTCCGTATCCCCAGAAGTGTAGATATTCTTCAAAGAACCATCTATATCATACATATTCCCATAGATACCGTTTAGGATATCAACCCCTTCAGATGTTATCCATATGTATTCATTGAACTTTGTCCCAAGAAGCTGAGCTAATTGCCACAAAGCATATTCGACTCCTCTGCCCTGCTGTAGATAATCCCCTGCATATCTTAATGATGACACAGGAATTTTATTCCCAAATTCCTCCTCTAGTCCATTAAAGTACAAACCTCCTGGTATATATATAATTAGTCCGCTCTTCTTTTTGTTATTTTTGATGTACAAATACACATCAGCTATCTTCCTCTCATTTTCATAACCATTTTCTATTAGAATTAAAGTCTTTTCTTGCTCATTACTTTGTCTTCCTAGTATATAGCCCTCTGATGAATTTATTTGTGTATAGTCAATCGTTTTTGCAGAGGAAATATTAACTAACGCATATACTGTAAATGAAATAACAAGTATACAAAAGAGAAAAAACACAATTTTAGGTAGATATTTTAAATTAATCTTTTTCGGAGATTTCTTCTCATATCTTTTTTTATACTTTTTTTTGTAGTTTTCTCTTTTTTTTATACCTCGATTCATCTAAATAAGAGATATAGTTAAAATATTTCCATCTAAATTCTTTATTGAGAGCAGAATAGAAGTCAAGCATATTTTTTCAGGAATTCCACCCTTCCCTGTTTTTGTACTATATAATGTATCACCTTTTATATTTACTCCAAAGTATTCTAAGACCGCTCTTATTTGATGCATCCTTCCTGTCTCTATTTTAATAATAAGCTCATTTTCAGAGATAGGTTTAATATATGTTAAAGAATATTTTGCTCCATTTCTAAAATATTTTGTGAACTTCATTTTCATTCTATTAGTTTCACTTCTTTTTATGTATCCCTCTACTTTTAACCATTGATCATCACATATAAATTTGTTCTTTTTCAGTTTACCAATTTCACTTTTTAAATTAAGATTATTCTTAGGAATATATTGGAGGAGTTGAGAATTATCCCTCTGATTATATTCTATCTGTGCATAATACACCTTCTGCACTAAATGATTTTCAAATTGATTTTGGAAATATCTTTGTGCTTTTTCATTCTTTGCAAACAGGATTAATCCAGAAACACCTTTATCAAGCCTGTGAATCACTCCACCTCTTTTAACTTTTGAATCAAATTCACCTTTTGCTTCCAGATATCCTTTTACATAGTTAGCCAATGTGTTTTGCTTATTTCCAGAACCAGGATGTACAACTATCCCACTCTCTTTATTAATTACAAGACAATTTTCATCTTCATATATTATATCTAAATCCTTTTTCTGAGCTATCAGAGATTCTTCATTTGTTAAATTACTAACCAATCTTTTTAAATTTTCATAATCTATACTATATGTATCACCCTTCTTAAATTTGTATGATGGTTTTACTTCTCTATCATTCACTTTAAAAAATTTCACAAGATTTTCTGCGATAAAAGTCCTACTAAGAGCATTTTTTTCTAATTTCTCTTTTACGAAAACATCTGCTCTTTTTCCAATATTCTCATCGGTTATTTTCATTTCTCTCTGGGTAATTTTATTGGCTTTCTAATATCATCTACAGAGACGTTTCTGACTGATGATAGCTTCTCTATTGTCACAGTCGCTTTTCTAGTATCAGCTATGTGGAAGAAAAGTCCCAAAAGAGACCAAGTAACAAAGGCTCCTAATCCTATTTTTTCTACATTCAACATTTGTGAATTCATATATACTGTAATAATCACTGCTGTTGATATAACAACAAAAATAGAATCTAAGCAGACAAGTGCTTTCATTTCACCTAAACCTATGATTGATTTGATTAAAATTGCCTTTACAATCCAAAAGACAAGAATTAGCACTATCATTATTAATCCTTGGGCAACCCATGTGTTATTTCCAGTTATTTTCCCTATTGAAAAAAAGGAGAACGCAAGAACTGTGAACGAAGATAGGTATATCGCAGGGAACAGATGACTCCATTTCCATTTTTTAACACGCAGAACCCACCATGTACATACTAGACAAAATCCTAGAAGTAAAAACAGTATGTCTATCCCTAAATCCCATATTCTAAAAAATCTCCAAGGAAGAAGACGGAAGAGAAAGATTTCATTTCCATATCTCTCATATGGAAGCCAATACCAAATATATTTAGAGAACTCTCCCCAATTTCCAATAATGTAGAAGGCTCTTCCGAGTATTATTCCAGATATAACTGAGATAAAAAAGGCGTCAAATACAGAAGAATTATTTTTTCTCGTTCTAGAACATTCCTTCCAAAATACATAAAGACATATGAATACTGTTAAAACAAAAAATGCAAGAGGACTCCAATTAGGAACAAATGATGCTATTTTTTGAGATATTTGCTCAAACACGACTGCACAAAAACATTAGTTTAGTACAGTAATAATACCATAATAAATTGATAAACATTACCTATTTTTCTTCTTTTTTCTTTTCTTACGCTTTTTCTCTTTACTTGAAGGAACATTCACCGTATTTACTTCTGTATTTACTCCTACATTTTTTTCATCTTTATTTTTACTGACAAGGAAAATCGATCCTATTTTCGATGCAAATTCATTAAACTTTTCAGCTATTCCAACTTCAGTTGCATATCTAATTCTTTTTGACTTAACAGCCTCTTGGACCTCCTCCTTTGATGTTTCAATTTGCTCTTTCATAACTTCCATTGTTGGAACAAGATCAGGAGCAAATTCTGCATCATCTGCAATCGTACTTCCACAATTAGGACAATATGTGTTTCCTCTATCAACATATATTCCACAATGTGAACATTTCACTTTAAGCTCATACCTACAATTTGGACAATATATATACCCAGGAGCAAGTTGTGCCCCACACTGTGGACAATCTCCAAGTTCAGCAGTCTCATATTTAAGATATCTTCTTTCTAAATCACCCCAATATATTTCTTCTATTGTACGACTTGGCCTTATGAGTAGATATATTATCAATCCAATTATATTTAATATTCCAACCAACAACACATAACATATTTTTACAAATGTACTAGAAGACCTTTCGGAAGCATCAAACCAAACCCAATACAGTACGACAATCCAAAAAATCACCAGAATAATACCAAGAAATTTTATAGCCGAATCAAAATTTATCTCTCCTATCGTATCAAAGAAATCTAGTATGAAATCCTCCATTTTTATACTTCTCGAATTAAAATATGGTCGAGGAGGGAATCGAACCCTCATGCTATTTTATTAGCACGGGATTTTGAGTCCCGCGTGTCTGCCAATTCCACCACTCGACCATCAGCTGATTATACATCTGATATACATATTTTCTCAACACATACAAAATATTTATATCTCCCAAATACCAAATCGTGATAGACTACTATATACGAGTTGATTTAATAATAGGAAAAAAAATGACAAAATACATATTGATATTCCTTCTGTTTTCATTCTTAGGATGGATAGTCGATACTACATATTCCTCACTCTTAAAAGGACAATACAAACCTTCTGGATATTATGAAAATATTCCGATCTGCCCAATATATGGCATTGGAGGAATTATTATCTTAAGTATTTTTTCTATTTTACAATCATATCCTCCGCAAATAACTATCATCACTACTACTTTTGCAATCATAATGCTTGAGTATTTTGGTGGGATTTTTTGTACTGTATTTTTGAAGGAAAAGCTATGGGATTATTCATCCTCCAAATTTAACATAGGAGGACACATAGATCTTCTTCATTCTTTTTTCTGGCTTGTACTCATTACAATCGTCTATATGATTATAGATCCAATACTTCCAAACATTACAACATATTTGAATACTGTAAACAATTCATTAGGGAAATTCGATTTCTACATAACAGTGGTCTTCTTATCTACTGTTATCATAATGACTATAAACACGAGAGAAAAAAGATCCTTATCTATTCGCTAAAATAACCATATAGTCACCATCTTGTACAATGTAATCTTTGCCGACACTTTTAATAAGACCTTTCTCTTTAGCTCCATTCCACCCTCCATTTTCAATAAGGACATCAACATTTACAACCTCTGCACTAATAAATCCATGCTCAAAATCAGTATGAATAACACCTGCAGCCTCCTTCGCAGTTGCTCCACTTTCTATACTCCAAGCATTACATTCTTTTGATGAGCCTGTATAAAAAGTTATTAAATTCAGAGTCTGATACATGTTAGATATGATATCTTCCGCAGTTGCAGAATTTCCACTTAAAAGTTCTTGATACTCCTCCTTCTCTTCCTCATTCAAATTACTCATTTCATCTAAAATCTTAGCATCAACTACTAATACCGTATCTCCAGTCTTTTGGATTAACTCTCCCTTCCATTCTTCAATTTTCTCAATATCCGAACCATCCTTACAATTTAATATAAAGAACCTTTTCTTCCCAGTAAGTAGGTGGAGATCATACAAAATATCATTTTCTTCTGCTGTCAAGTTCATATCAACAACTGGTATCCCTTTATTTAAGTTTTCTAATACCTTACTTAGTAAATCAACCTCTTTTTGAGCATTACTCTCCCCTATTCTCGCTAATTTCTCTACAATATCAAATCTCTTGCTTACACCCTCGATATCCTTGAGAATTAATTCGGACTGCACTATATCAAAATCATCTAAGGGAGAAATTCTTTCATACACATGTACAATACTTTTACTCTCAAAAGCCCTTAGTATATACATGATCACATCCACCTCTCGAATATGTGCAAGAAATTGATTCCCAAGCCCTTCACCCCTAGAAGCACCTTTTACCAGTCCTGCAATATCAACAAAAGTCATGGCTGAAGGAACTACCTTTTGTGCATTAAAAAATTCTGCCATTTTTTTCAACCTATCATCAGGAATCTCTACCACTCCTACATTTTTATCTATAGTACAAAAAGGAAAATTTTCAGCAGGAACTGACAACTTTGTTAATGCATTAAATATTGTCGATTTTCCAACATTAGGTAAACCTACAATACCAGAAGAAAAATTGTGAGATCTTTTTACCGCCATAACTCGTTGATTATATAATAAATATAAAGATTATGATAATAAGAATAAAACATGGTATTATGATTAAGCTATGAAATCAGTTTACAAGACAGTCACTACAGTCCTCATACTATTTTCTCTGATGATACATCCTTCTTTAGCATCTTCTAAAAAAGGAGACTTCATCATAGATACAGATACTGAATTTTCATACACAACTGGAAATGACTATGTAACTGTAAAAACTGAGTATATTAGAGAAGTTCTAAACGAAAACTATTATCTACCTGCTCAAGGAGAAAGAATCTTCCATCTCCCAGATGCATCAGCAACATCTCAAGAAAAAGTAAATGAAGAAAGAGAATACAAACTCTCAACCCTTAAAGTTGTAAATGAACTTGGAACACCTTTGAAATATGAAGTAGAACAACTTAATATCGGAGAAGGAATCTACATTAAGGTTGGTAATTACCGAGACACTACTGTGAGTTCTCCATACCATGTTACAGTGACATACAACACCCATGATTATGTCCTAAAGGCAGGAAATTACATAACCATAGTAGGAACATCTCTTCCAAAAGACATTAAATTTGAAGAGGTAGATGAGAACAATGGAACAACAACATATTACAACTATTATTTTAGAATAGTAACAGACAAAAATATTCCTCCGCTCAGCAAAATATTTCCCAAGTTTTCCAAATCAGAAAATAGCTCTCATGTATATTATGAATTTGCCCAAACTGACCGAATAGAAAATGCTCCTGTGCTAGAATTCGGAACAAATGCAACATACAAATTTGAACTTTCTTACACTACTCCCAAGACTGATAATATGACACCAACTGTGTATTCGGACATTTTCCAATCAGTATCTACTAATATATATGAGCTATCCCTTCCTAGAGAATTCTCTGAAACAAACCAACATGTTTACTTCGAGAATGTTTCCCCTCTTCCTAAAAGAATACATGTAGACAGTGAAGGAAACCTTTTAGCAACTTTCGAAGTACCAGCAAACAAAGAGAGTAATATAACAATAACAGGATATATCACTGTGCAGCAGAATGAATATGAAAAGCAAAATAACAATGCTCTCTCAATAGAATTAACCGATTATTATTCTAAAATACAGCAATGGAGTACTTCAAATACCTATCTCAGACCCACAAAATTTTGGCAAAGTACTGATCAATATATTGTACAAATTGCAAATTCTCTGCTTAAGGATCAAGCCACTTTACTCGATGTCATCAAAGCAGACTACAAGTTTGTGGGAGACACCTTAGAATATGACGATGAGAAAGCTAATTCTGATAACACAAGAATAGGTGCAGTTGCTGCCCTATCAGGTGGAAAATCAGTTTGTATGGAATACGCAGATTCGCTGATTGCAATCCTAAGAGCACAAGGAATTCCTGCTAGAGCAGCACTAGGATACACCAATATTGTAGATCAAAGTGTTAAACAGATAAGGCACCAATGGGTTCAGATATGGGTACCAGATTATGGATGGCTGTCAGTAGATCCAACATTTGAAAGCGAGAATATGAAAATAGGACCAATGATAGACAGAATACTCTGGGAAACATTCAACGGAGATTCTCTTTCTAACATTATGATTTATTCTGCTGACAAGTTGCAAAATCTTAGTAATGAAGGCTTTTCATTAACAATATACTCTGCAGAAGAAACCTTCAATCCTGCCAACCTCATGACTTATACAGATTTACTAAAAGATCAACCAATAGAAAGTGCAGAGCAATACAGAGTATCCTACTGGTTAGACACTCTTCTAAAAGCCACTGTCCTAGGACGAGCCATACTCATCACAATACCAGTCATCATTTGTGTCTTAGTAGTTGTAATCATTATCACAATAATAAAAGAAATTCGCAGAAAGATAAAAACAAAGAACATTAAAAGACAACTAACAAACAAAGACCAAAATGCAAACCTACTTAGGTATTCAGAAACTTCAGAAACTTCTAAAAAGTAAATAACCTATCTATATCTAAGAAGCCTCTTCCTGCTAAAAGACGATTTTCTGTTGTCGCACATAATGTAAGTAAGGGTTCCCCTTTCTTCACACTCTCTCCAGGCATTTTTTCTATACGAATTCCAGCCTCCTTTATAATAGGACTCCCTAAAGCTCTAGCTATAGTAACAAGAGAAACATTGTCTATTCTCTTAATTACACCATCTCTATCTGAAAGAAGTGAATATCTTAACTTTCCACCATGAATATCTGTAGAAACAACCCTTTTAGTTGCTCCCTGAGCAAAAGCTATTTCCCAAAACTTCTCTAAAGCTCTCCCAGAATCTAGTATCTCCTCTGCCATCTCTTTCCCCTCCCCTATCCTTGCCTTCTTAGTATTCTCAAAAATTTTTCCAGCCATCTCCAATATTACTTTCTCAAGTTCAAGACTCCTATTCTCTGTCCTTTCCAAAAGCCTAAGTGCTTCCCTTATTTCAAGATTGGGCCCTATACTCCTTCCATCAGGACCTTTAATTGGTCTCTTAATAGTCTCACATTCTATTCCGAATTTCTTAAAAAGCTTTCTAAATTGTCTATCTAGCATATCCACATCATCAGGGCTCTCAACTTTTGAACCCTTTCCATATGGAAGATCTATGAGAACATTTGTTATTCCCATACAAACCTTCTTTGCAACAATACTCACCAGAACTTTCTGAAACTCTTGTATACGCAAAGACCTTTCTACATTAATAATCACATCATCTGCAGGAGACAATTTCAAAGACCCTCCCCAAAACATGCATCCTCCAGTCTTCTTCACTACATCTAAAACCTTGTCCTTATCCAAAGCTACAGGCATAACTACCTCCAAAATATCTGTAGTCCCAGCTGGAGAAGTAATAGCTCTCGTTGAAGTATTAGGGACAATTAAGCCACCCTCCACTAGTATGGGAACTAATGTAGGAGTTATAGCCTTCCCTGCAACACCACCTATTGAATGCTTATCTGCAACTAAATCCCCATTTCCCCTTATCCCTTTAAAAGACAAAGTATCTCCAGATTCCGCCATCCCTTTAGTCATCCAGTAAATCTCATCATCATTAAAACCCGGATTAAAAAAAGTCGATATAAAAAAGGCAATCTCCGTCTCTCTTAACTGCCTAGTACCAATATCCTTCATTATTCCTTCCAATTCATTTTTTGTAAGTGTCTTACCCATCAACTTCTTACTAATTGCATTAAGAGATGGACTTGGTTCATGCACATCAACAAAAATACTAGTCCCCTCATCTAAATCGTATTCCTTCCAAATCTCTTCAAACAATCCTATACACCCTTCTGGAACCTTAGAATCCGTCTCCATCACATCAGCATACAACTCTACTTCTCCAAACCCTATCATTATCGATTCCCCTTCTCTAAACCCTATCCTTTCCGCATCTTTTCTATTCAAAACAATATTAAAATCATTATCTTCTCCCAAATCTAGATTTTTACTTTTCAAGTAGCATCCCATTTATTTTATAGATTAAATTAATTTATTAGAACTATTAACACTATCAAACATCCATGGATATTTAGCAAAAGCCTCCCGCTCCAAATCTTGAGGCTTTACTATTCCAGATTCAGTAACATATCCTGTAATCAATTCACTATCAACTATCTCAAAAGCAGGATTATACATCTCCAATTCAGCTGGAGCCTCACTCCAAAGTTCTCTGCTCTCTCTCACTTCTATTTTAGCAAACTTATCTGAACTCTTATCAAATTTAAGCATCGGAGAGACTACATACACTGGCTTATCTGCATAATGGGCAGCCATGGCTATTCCCCAGCTACCAATCTTATTTATAGCATGCCCTCCCCTTGTTATTTGATCACACCCCAAAAATACAGCCTCTATTGGAACATTACCTCTACCAATCACAAATGATTCTGCAGCACTATCTGCTATCATTGTCGTCTTAATCCTAGATTCAACAAGGCTTTTAGCTGTTTTCCTTCCTTGAAACATTGGTCGTGTCTCTGTACAAACCACCTCAAATTTCTGATTCCCCTTTGCTAAAGACTTTATTAGTGAAACAGCGGTTGACGAATGACAATGTGTTAAAAGCTTATCAAAATGGGATAAATGTAATGTCCCAATACCAATCAAATCTCTTTTTGCCGTTTCAACCATGTCCAAATACTCATTACAAAGACTCTCAAGCTTTTGTTTCATAGTATCAACATATGGTAAAACAGAAAATTCCTTCTCAAAAGAATACTTAACAAATGTTACACCATTTCTAGCCAGTGGCTCATTCTCTCTGGTCTTAGCAAGCATATCCCCAACTTCAAAAAATTCATCTTTAAGCTTCTGTGAATCGTTTATCTCACTATTCTTCAGATACAACTTCATACCTTCGAAACAAGCTATACACACATTAGTAGCCCCTTGTATGTTCAAATTTTTTATATCCTTTTGTATTTCTTCTATCTCGGCATATCTTTGCATATAATATTTTTACTCTAATCTAAATTCTTCCTGATAGTTTGGAATAGATATATCTATCTTAAACTCCTGCTTAATATTACTGGCAAAACTTTCTATGACATCTTCATCTCCATGAACCAAAAATATCTGTCTTGGAGAATGCCCAAACCCCCTCAGCCAATATCTCAAATCCCTTTGATCAGCATGCCCTGAAAATCCATTTAGAGTATATAGCTTCGCATTATTCTCCACCTCTGTTCCCATTATTCTCAAAATCTTCTCTCCATCAACAATTCTTCTTCCTAAAGTTCCTTTCACTTGGTATCCTACTATAACCATACGAGTCTTTGGATCAGAAATATTATTCTTAATATGATGAACTATCCTTCCCCCATTGCACATTCCACTCCCAGCAATAATTGCTACGCCTTTCTTAGATATTAGTCTTTTCGATTCCTCCGCGGACTCTATTTTTATCAAACCTTCAAAATCAAATGGATCATCACCTTTCTTGAGAAGTCTTCTCGCATCCTCATCATAGAAATCGGGATACCTTCTAAAAACTTCTGTCGCTTTGGACGCCATTGGACTATCGAGATAGACAGGCATTCCTGACAACAATCTATTTTCAAAAAACAGGTTAATTTCGTACAGAACTTCCTGTGTCCTCTCTATAGCGAAGGAAGGTATAAGGACATTACCCCCTTCCTTTTGAGCCTCTTGCATTGCAGCAAGCAATTCTAAAACAGTTTCGTTTCTATCTTTATGCAATCTATTCCCATATGTAGATTCACAAATCACATAATCAGCCTCACGAATCATGTCCGTATCATTAACTATTCTCGCTCCAGGCTGTCCTAGATCTCCAGAAAAAACCATCTTTCTTGTTCTTTCCGCCTCATTTTCTATCCAAAATTCAAATATTGATGAACCAAGAATATGGCCAGCATCTCTCATTCTAAACTCTAATTTTGGAGTTAGATTTACAGAATTTCCATATGGATACACTTCAAAGTACCTCATACATTCTTCCACATCTTGCTCTGTGAATAGCACTTTCTTCGTTGCTCCCTCCTCGCCTACTCCCTTACTCCTAGTCTCCCACCTCTTCATTTCCTCCTCCTGAAGATTGGCCGAATCTAAAAGAATTATTTTCGTTAAATCTCTCGTCGGCTGTGTACAAATTATCCTTCCTCTAAAACCTTGCTTAACAAGTTGTGGAATTCTACCAGAATGATCAAAATGAGCATGTGTTAAGAACAAGAAATCTATATCTGCAGGATTAAACGGAAATGGATCATAGTTCATTTTTTCCAATTCCTCTCCTCCTTGAAATGCTCCACAGTCAACAAGAAACTTAACCGAATCAGTTTGAACATAGAAGCATGACCCTGTTACAGTCTTTGTTGCTCCAAGAAATTGTATAGTCATCTAGGCAGTAAATAAAATCTAAACTGATATATAATAGAGGATATCTTAATGTAATTACAACTCTCCTCTATTTTTCTTCAAAGACAAGGCTTTTTTCACAAGCTCCTCTTTAGTATTGAGCATAGGATTATCTATAACCATATCTAGAAGTTCTCTAAGAATTAAACCCATTTCTGGACCTGTTTTTACTCCGATATTTGCTAAATCATTCCCTGTTATCTTTAGATCGGTAACTTTCAGTGCCATATCTTTTTTCCTAACCTCAGATATCCTGTTTTGTAATTCTGTTATCTCCTCTGGACGGAAGTTAGAGCTTGAGTTTGAAATAGCATCTGCAAGTCTTAATTTGAAAAGATCTTCAATGTTTTCCTCCCCAACACGCTGTATAAACCTTCTTACTGCTGTATCACTCCACTCTTTTTCTCTAACTTTCTCTTTCTCCTCTTCTGACATATCTCCTTCTATGTGAGGATAATAGAACATATGGTTTAGTATCAATTTCTTAACCTTATTTATTTCATTTTGAGGGAATTTCATTCTTCTCATAATTTCTTCTGCCATTTTAGCTCCCATTAAGTCATGACCATAAAAATGTCCATTGTTCATATCAGTTCGTGGTTTAGCTATATCATGCAGCAATGCAGCAAGTTTAACAGAATCATGAGCTACATCACATGTTTTAAGTGAATGCCAATACACATCATCTGAATGATATAGTTTCTGTTGAACATTTATTCCCTCTAACAGTTCTGGCATGAACAAACTCAAAAGGCCTGTCTGTCTCATTAGCTCTATTCCTACCGATGGTTTTGGTGAATTCAAAAGCATCTTCATAAACTCATCTCTAATTCTTTCCATAGAAACCATCGATGCTATAGGTAGAGATTGTTTAATTGCTTCAAATGTTTCTTTCTCAATACTAAACCCATACTGAGATGCTAAGCGACAAGCCTTAAATGCTCTCAAACCATCTTCTTTAAATCTATCTATAGGTGTACCAACCGCCCTCACAAGCTTTTTTTGAATGTCTTCTATACCATTAAACGGATCATATATTTCGACCTCATATTTTTCCTTCCCACTCCCCAAATCAAGCAAACTTAAATCAACAGCCATTGCATTAAATGTAAAATCCCTCCTTCCTAAATCTTTATCTATATCTTTCACAAATTTCACACTAGCAGGCCATCTACCATCGACATAATCAGACTCACTCCTAAATGTTGTAACTTCAACTTCATGGGTTTCTCCAAACTCATCTTGTGCCAAAGCTATGACTGTACCAAATCGCACTCCAGTTGAAACAGATTTAGGAAACAACTCTATCATCTCATCAGGCAGAGCATCAGTCGCTAAATCATAATCATGAGGATTTCCACCTATGACTATGTCTCTCAATGCCCCGCCAACCAAATAGCATTGATATCCATTATCTATTAACTTTTTAGCTGTGCTTTGCACATACTTTGGTATTGTTATTTCTATTTTCATAATTTTTCCTTTTTCTGACATAAGAATACCAAAGATACATATCAACAACAAGGAATATGATTAACTTTGTATTTTGTATAAATGTTTTTGGGAGAGAGAAATCCTCGGAATATACTCCAGATACCACCCCTTTTTCTTGCAAATCATTTTCTACAAGAAGATCCTCAAACATATAGTTCGGATTATTTTCAGGCATATTTGTAACATTATTAATATCCTCACCGCTAGTTAAATCGACATACTCAATTGTATTTGAAGCCATGGTATACGGGATTATTGTTATACAGTAATTTCCTGTATTTGGATTCGTAAATGCACCTCCTACAATCCCACCATCTAATCGGTAACTGAAAACAGGTACTGTATACAAACCTAATATCCTAAAATTCTCTTCTGCACCAACAGAGCATCTAGTAATACTATTTGGATTCTCTATGAAAATGTTTCCTAAATCGATTGCTCCTCCAGCATTTCTCACTGTACTATCTACCATATATTCTAATATTTTTTCTTCACCACCACTTAAGGTGAAATTTACAGAATAGTTCAGATGTCTTAGTACTAAATTTTCTAGTATATTGCTTGTATTATTCTTTACGGTTACTGCAATCTTAAAATTCTCTTCGCTTTTATCAACATGTATGTTTTCCATTTTCAAAGGATTTTTTACATACAACGAACCAATATTCATATTTCCTAATTCTCCATCCGCAATTTTTGACACATCATCTATCTGAAGATATTTTCCATCTCTTACAAATGTTTGACCTGTCCTCAACATGCTTACACTCGTCTCCACGATATTCTCTTGTGTCTCAATTATCTCCGCTAAACCAAGATCCCCAGATAAATTAGAAGAAAGTGGTACTAAAATGTAGGAGAGATCAATTGCATGACCAGCACTGTTTTTATACAAGTAGACTAAGTCTATTCTTGATTCTGGAGGAACAGATACTCTATCACCAATCCCTGGGATTGTTCTAGCACCATTAAAGTCAGTTACAGTATCAATACTGTTAGAATCACGGAATGAAGAGGTGTCAACACCTATGATATTGTTTGTATCAAACTCAACTATCCTATTTATCTCAGATGATGGCAATGACCCTATTGTGTAAGCAACAGATTGATACAATCTATTTCCCGTATTATCTCCTGTATTATTAAACTCATCAGCTTGTACGATAGAAGGAAAAACTAGAAGAGCACCAATCACCACCAGTATTTTTAAAAAATACATAGATATGTTCCTGATAATTTAGCAGGAACATATTAATTTACTCACATTAAACTAAGATTAACTCTCTATGCTTTTTCCTTTATTCTAACCTTTTCGGTAACATAGAAATTCCTCTTGTACTTACCCAATCCTAGCATCATTTCTGTTACTGCTTGTACATATGGAATAAAGGAAAATGTAATCATATTTACAACTATCAAATATGTTTCTAAAAAATCCAGAACATATCTATACCATTTCCAACCTTTTGGAACAGGAGTTATTTTTCTCTTAAAAATCACTATTGCTATATTGGAAAGCATAATAATTGTGAAGACATAGCTAAGCATCTTTGGAAGATTATATGCGAACACTGTATATTGATAATCTTTATTTAGTATCTGCATAATATTAAGACCAAAGGTAAGAACAAACACTACTGTTAGAAACCATAAATATTCAAGCATCATTTTCATCATAACTAACTTCCTTCTTGTTGGAAATTCATCTTTTTCTATAGATAGTTCTGCTAAAGTTATGGGATAGGTAATAATTCCCCAACCCCATCTGTACTGCTGTTTGTAAAAAGATACATGAGACTTAACAAAATCTTCATTTTCAACAGCATCATTATATGTAGGAATGTACACAACCTCACTCTTGAATGTACCTTTACTTCGTGTCATAGAGTTCCAATAGAATGCAGTGTCATCATTTGGAATTTCGGGATCCCAAAATTCAATATCTTCTAATGTTTTTAGGTTGACAATGTATGAAGAAAAAGTTTCCTTTGAACTTACCGTCTCCTTTGTAAAAGGTATTTTAAATGTCTGATCAAAAACCCATTGATGAAGCATTACAAGAGTAAGCATATTTGATTGATTTCTAATCAATGGTGGAACATTCCATATGTTGTTATTAAATGTATGAACCGCAGAAGCATAGAATGTCATATTAGGATTCTCTGTAGTTAGATACTTATACATAACAGCAGATAGATACTTCTCATGAGGTCTTAAATCAGAATCACATGTTATGAGCAGATATTTTGATATATCTTTACCTTCTTTTCTTAAATCCTCAACGAAGTGCCTAGAAGCCCAATTAATATTAGCACCCTTAACTCCTGATACCTCCCCTGGTATACCGCTTGGATGGATATAATAGTGCATACTCCCAAACTTCTTGCCATACCTCTCTTTCAACTTCTTAAAATTCTCAATCTGAATATCCTGCTTTTTTTCTTCAATAGCCATAACAACATCAATCTTTTCTGCACCTATATCACTCTTTGACCATGCTTTAAAAGAAGGATCCAGTATCTCTAAACTTTCAGAATATACTGGACATAAATACACAAACCGCATCTCTTTAAAAATCTTTTGCTTCTCTTTACTTAATTTCTTTATTTCTGCTATCCAATCTGTTTCTAAATCCCTTTCCATCCGCTTAATTCCTATCCAGTCACCGATAACAAACTTCACTGTTCTAAAGAACCAGTACGCTACCAAGAAGGATATGTATATAACAAGAGCAGTATTAAGCTTAAATATTGCGAATATCACTGGAAGAAGCAAAAGAGTCCAAACATATAAACCTGGAAGTATTTCAAAAAACCTCCTTTTAGCATTCGACATTTGAACTGGGAATCCGCCATCTTTATCTTTTGGCTTATAGATATTGTCAGAATTAACAACATTATCTTTTTTCATTTCCATACAGTAGTATATCACACATAAATTAGCATTTAGATAGCTAAATCAACAGGATACACGCCCATATCACTTAGCTTCTTCAACCTTCGTCTCACATAATCAGCATCCTCCCTATATGTTACACCAAACCACTCACCATCACTTTGCATAGCTTTAAAACTCATTTCCCCTTTGGAAATCATTTCATTGAATATCTCAGGAAGAAGGAATTCATCCTTCAAGGGATCTTTCATACTCTTCAAAAATTCCCCAAACCTCTTTTCTAAGTGTGAGAAAACATTGGGATACACACTAAACATATTCATAGAGACATTATCATCATCATTCAACACTACCTCTGCCCCATCTAGCTTCACTCCATGTATCCTTCCATCTTCTTTTCTCTCAATCTCAAAAACCTCTTCAACTTCTTTTAGATAGCCATTTTCAACTTTACATATACCTCTTTTTACTGTACCGTTAGCACTCAGAACATTTTTCAGCTTGTATGTCGTTATCCCATATAGCTTTTCGCTACATTCTTGAGAAAGAAACCTAGCAGAAATTTCAAAAGCTTCTCTACCATAGAAATCATCACCATTGATTATTAGACAAGGCTCTTTTATTACGTCTTTACCCATCAGTAAGGCATGTCCTGTTCCCCATGGCTTTTCTCTTTCAACAGAACTTTTATACCAACCTGGGACTTTGTCACAAGATTGAAATACATAAGAGATATCTATTTTCCCTCTATATTTTGACATAAACACATCATTAAAAGCCTCCTCCATATCTGGCCTTATTACAAAAACAACCTTGTTAAAACCAGCAGACAACGCATCATATATAGAATAATCAATTATTGTTCCACCTCCAGGACCAAATTTTTCCATTTGCTTGAGACCTCCATATCTGCTTCCCATACCTGCAGCAAGGACAAAGAGTGTAATATTCTTTTCCATTCTCTCATACCATTACAATTTAGCTATCTCAGAATTTCTCATAAAACGGAGAGACAGGGATTCGAACCCTGGGTACGGAAACCCGTACAACGGTTTTCAAGACCGTCCCTTTCGACCGCTCAGGCATCTCTCCACAAACAGTGCAATTATATCATAACTGCTTATCCTTATCGCCAAAAACCTCTTTTATGACATCTTCCAAAGATGGCTCTTCAACATCTATGTCTGCTACTTCGAAAGTATCCAAAAATTTAGATATATTTTCCGCTGGGTTATTTTTTTCTATCAAGATAACACCCTCTGTGCCATCAAATGAGACTATTTCACCAAACCTTGCGATTTCTTTTGCCTTTACCTTGTTCTTCAAAACAAATTTAAGATATTTCTTTCGTATAAAAGAACTTGTTAAAGATTCTAACTTTCCATCATACATTATTTCCCCCTTGTCTATCATAATTATTCTCTCGCATAAATCAGAAACATCTTGCATATTATGACTTGTCAAAACTATTGTTGCATTATATTTCTCCCTATACTCCCTTAAAAAATTTCTCAAACTCTGTTGAGAAATAACATCTAATCCTAGTGTAGGTTCATCTAGGAATATAACCTGAGGAGAATGTAGAAGAGATACAACAAGTTCACACTTCATTCTTTCACCCAAAGATAGCTTTCTCACAGGAATATCTATTATTTCACCAATTTCTAAAATATCTATCATTTTTGACAATACTTTCTTGTACTCATTGTCATTAACTTCATATATTTCCTTATTCAACAAAAAAGATTCTTTTGCAGGTAGTTCCCACCAAAGTTGACTTCTATTACCCATTACAAATGATATCTTTCTCAAAAAATCTCGTTTTCTCTTAATCGGCTCATAACCTAAAACCTCTACCTTCCCCATATCAGGTTTAAGTAGACCACAAAGACATTTCATTGTGGTGGTTTTACCAGCCCCATTAGGACCTACAAAACCAACAAACTCACCTTTCGAGATATCAAAAGATATTGATTTTAATGCTGTAATTTCCTTATACCTACTCCTAAAGATATTACCTTTCAATTTCTGTCCAACATCTTTTTTTACCTTAAACTCTTTTCCTAAACTATCTACCCTTATTACATTTTTCATATTGGTTGACTAATCATTACTACATTACATATTATATATATCATGAAATCTACCCAAGTACATAAAATAATGAGTTTGTTTGTATCTCTCGCAGTACTTCCTACACTCTTAATACCTGTACATGCAACTGATTTAAATTCTGCAAATTACAAAATTGTCGGAATAACAACAAATTCTGGTGGAGGCATTGCCAATTCAACTAACTACAAATTAATGACAATAACAGGAGAAATATCTGCCAATCCAAGTAGTTACTCATCATCATACAAAATGAATTTAGATCCTTCTGCCAATTTTGTGGCAGAGATTCCAACCTTACAATGCTTTGAAACAAATACAGGAACAGGAGCTACTCAATGCACATCAGCACCAGCAGAAGTATTGAGCGGAGGTATGCAGGCTGTATGCGGACAGCCTGGATGCTACGATAGAGCAAGATTTGAAATAAATCCAATGACTAATCCTTCAGATACACTATATAGTGTAGAAATATCAACTGATAGTTTTGTCAGCGATATTAAGTGTATAAATGCCTCAACATTTACTCCTAAGACTGACTCTTGTAACATCAATGACTTTAGAACTGAGAGCTATTGGGAAAATGAGCTATTTAATATTGTAGGACTTACATCGGGAACTACATACTATATTAGAGTAACTGCCCTTCATGGGGATTTTACTCAATCCAATTATTCAAAAACTTTGCAAGCGACAACATCCCCTGCTTCAATTACTTTTGATATTGATGTCGCAGATGTTAATGGAACTTCTGCAGAATCTAATTCACCCTACTCTATCTCCTTTTCAGGTTCAGATAAATTGACTTCAGGAGCTTTTGCGGTAACAGCACATAATTTAATATGGCTTGATTTAGATACTAATGCATATGGGGGAGCATCTGTTATACAATTTGGCAAGAATGGTGGACTATACAGTCCAACTACTACATACAAAATAATTTCTGCTAATGAAGACCTTGATGTCATGAATGCAGAAGGTTTTGGATTTCAAAGTCACTATATTAATTTTACAAATAGCTCTAGTTTAACTGGAAGTATTACTGCAGAAGCCAATTATGCTGGTAGTGGAAATATTGTAGGAATAATTGGACAAAATGCACTCCGTATATATCTAGCTGATGGAGCTATAGCAAATGGACGAATGGGAATTTATTTGAAGGCAAGAGCAGGAATGTCTGCTCCTCCAGCTACTGACTATGGAGAGGATATTTTCTTCACAGTTGTACCGTTATATTAAGAAATTTTGCCTCCCCCTTAGTAATTAGTAATTTAGTAATATTGTTAATACCACTACAAAAATTTGACATCATACTCACCAATAGTATATATTTTTAATATTAAATAAAATGTCTGCCTAAAATACGCATATGAAAAAGAAGAAGCTCCTCGGTAACTTCAAAGGGTTTCTAACTTTAGCCTTAGTGGCTATCCTTTTGACCAGTTCGTTTGTATTCAAATCAAATGCAAACGCTTTAACATCAGCCTATCTGTATCTAAGCCGAATGAAGGTAAATATTACGGGAGCAGGAGCAGATACGCTTGAATACGTATTGGCATTCTCTACTTCTCAGACTATTCCAACTGGCGGAACGGTTACTTTGACTTTTCCTGACGACGATGATGGATTTTGGTGTAAGACGGCTGGAGCATTAACCGTTACAGGAGTAACTTCATCTTCTTCTGATCTAGCTGGTACAAATTGGGCTATTGATGCTGCTCTACCAGCTGCAACAACCTTAACCGCATCATGTACTAAAGGATCAGGTGCAGGATCCGCAGACAAGATCACTATATCAAGTGTTGGAGCAATTTCTACTAGTACCACATATGGAGTAAAGCTCGCTAATGGAACAACAGCTGGGGTACTTGGTACTGATGACACTGCAGGGAATCACAATGTAACAATAGAGGTTAGAAATGGTACAGTTTCTGATTCTTCTACATTTGGTATTCGACTTATTGCAGATGATAGGGTTGTCATATCAGCTACAGTTTCTGCAACTCCGTCTGTAACTTGCTCACTGAGTACAAATACAGTGAATCTTGGTTCACTTTACCCAGGGGGAGCCTTCACAACAGGACAACATACAATTTCAACAACTACATCCGATACTGCTGGTGGATATTACTGGGCTGTATATGGTACAGGAAATGGTACAGATGCTGGACTTTACAAGAGTTCTGCAACAACATATTTAATACCATCAACTGGTTCTACAACTGTAGACCTAAGAGGAGTTGGAACTGAAGGTTTTGGAATGACTGCGTCTGATCCTGATGCAGCTTCGTCTGCAACAGTTTCTGCTAACTTTAGTGATGGGACATTGGGAGTTTTTGGAGCTTTAGACCCCGGAGTTTCAGGAGCTAAGCTTCTTCTGTCTCAACAAGGAGCGCAAACATCAGCTGAGTCGTCTACAATTACATATGGTGCCAAAGCAGGAGCTTCAGCACAAACTGGGTCATATCAAGAAACAGTGACATTTATATGTGGTGGTTACTATTAGACTAATATGAGGCAAATACATGCAAATATTTTACATTAGAAAACTTCCAATTGTTGTACTGCCTCTATTCCTGATAACCTTTTTTGGTATACTTTCACCACTTAAGGTATTTGCACAAGAAGATGTATCAATAGGCATGTCACCAACATACCAGAATCTAAAACTACAGCCTGGTTCTAAATATACAGGGGAATTAGTAACTTGGAATCTCTCACAAGAGTCTGCAAAATACAAAATTCTTGTAAAAGGATTTAAACAAATAGAAAACACTCCTGGGACTGCCGTTTTGCTATCTGATGAAGAGGAACAAAAAGCACTCTACTCTGCTGCCTCCTGGATAACTGTAAATAGAGATACCATAGAATTAGTTCCTAACAAAAATGAAAAGATACTTTATGAAATAAATGTTCCTCAAAATGCCACAAAGGGAGAATATCACGCAATGATATCTCTAATTTCGGAAAATTATGCAAAATCCCCCGACTCTGCAACATTTACAAATGTCTCCTCCGGTATGCCAATACTCATAAAAATTGGTGATAATTTTGTTGAAAGTGCTGAACTCATATCATTCAAAACTACCAAAAACATATATGAAAAACCCTCAGTATCATTTACAACAATCATAAATAACACAGGAGACACACACATCTCTCCTACTGGAGAAATCGTCCTTACGAATATATTTAATAAAGAAATTGCACGAATTAAATTCAATGCAAATTCTCAAAGTCTCCTAAGAGACAATACAGGGAACTATACAACTCAATGGACAGACAAGCTCATCACAGAAAACAAACAGCTTGCAATTGGTCCAATCAAAGCAGAACTAATAGTTACATACAGAGAATTACAACCTGGCTTCGCTCCGCTAATTGCACAAACCTCTTTCTATATAATTCCATGGAAATGGATCCTGCTATTTGCAATCGTAATAGTTTTAATAGTAGTATTAGTAAGAGTAAAAAAACATAAAAAAAGACTAAATTCACATAAATAGTTGGAAATGTCCAAGAGAAAACTGCCATTGGCAATGCTAGTCCTTGCCTTCATCTTTGTATCAATCACAAAGGAGTCTTTTGCATCTATGCAACTCTCTCCATTCACAAATGAGGTAATCGTAACAAATCAGCAATCAATCAATGGACAATTAACACTCCATAATGATGAAAACAAAGACATCACAATAACTCCAGTAGTCTTTCTCTACGACCCTCAAAATCAAAGAATGATTGATACCATAACTAACATCTTCGTACAAACAAAACAAAAAACATATACCGTTCCCTCTGGAGAAACAACACAAATAGACTACACAATAACGCCATCTAAAGACCTCCCTGATGGTACATACTTTAATTTAATCGTGCTAAAAACCACTTTAGACGACAACTCATCATCTACTGAATCAAAAGTTGGCTTAACTGCAAATATGTCGCACCTTGTGGTAATGCATAAAATTACAGATGAACAAAAATCAGTACAGTACAATACACAAGTAGAAATCCCAAACCATGGAATTCCATTCCTAAAACCAATAAAGGTAACCTACACAATTCAAAACACCTCAGGATATGTACTAAAACCTTCTGGTGAAATACAAATATTCAACAACAAATCACACCAGCAACCAATCTACCTTAAAATAAATGAACAAGAAGAAAAAGTATATCCAGGAGGAAAACTACAACAAGAGTTCACAGTAAGTCAATGGTCTATACAAGACATCTTTTTCCCAAGACAGATAAATGCATACTTCTACAATGGCATAGATCAAAACTATAATCTTGTATCAATACAAGAAAAAGTAAACCCAGTAATACAAATCATTTTAATACTAATTCCAGTATTCATAATCTCCTTTATCATCATTCTCATCAAAGACCTGCAAAAAGGAAAGAAACAAAAAAGTTAATCTACAGAAAGAACTCTCTTGGTAGTTTTAAATGTCACCTTTGCAACCTTACTCAATTCCTTTTCCCCATACCTCACCACAAAATTCTTGGCAAAATCAATAACATCAGATGCACCTTTTGGAAACTCTAACCCATATTTTTCATTCATTTTCTTCATTTCACTAAGAAAAATTCCCCTAGCTAATACAGAAGCACCTGCAACAGCAATATCTGATTCTCCCCTGTGAAATTGATACACTTTAATACTTTTTCCCAATACACCAAGCTCACTGGACACCCTGCTTTTTGTGTTGGAAAATTGGTCTATTACTACATAGTCACACTTCACTCCTTTAGCTTTCAAATCCTTTAATGCAATCTCAATAACCTTAGAATGCTGTCTTGCTAACACAATTGCCACATTCCCAATATCCCTAACCAACTCATTATATTCTTGCGGATACACAATAGATGAATAGTAATATGGATACTCCTTAAGTTCTAAAAACATCCTTAATATTTTTTCATCAGATAACCTCTTTGAATCCATAATTCCTAAAGAACAAAACCTATCCATAAAATCAGAATTCACAAAACACCCAACCACAACAAGAGGACCAAAATAATCACCCTTCCCTACCTCATCTACACCTAAATGAGGACTAATCTTCTTTACATCACTCTCTTTAATTAAGCTCACTATCCCTTCAAAACTTTCTCTCCCTTGAAAAACAATCTTCCCTGTCGAATATACAGTACATACTGACCCCATCCTGTTTTTCATAAACAAAACAACATATCTATTGGGAGAATCATGCTTAACCCAGCCATTACCAGCTAACACGCTCTCAACCTTCTTTACCTCTTCATCACTTAATTGTAAACTCAATACATTCTGTTCCATCTTTAAATTCTTTTAACACTCTGACCAGAAGGTGAATCTATCACCATATACCCAAACCCTTCTATTTTTTTACGAATAGCATCCGCTTTGTCATAATCCTTACTTAATTTAGCCTCCTGCCTCTCTTTCAACAAAGTATCCAATTCCATATTCTGTCCTTCTTTGTACTCTTCTGATCCATTCTCAATTAAACTCCCTTTGATATTAAGCCCTAAAACCCTATCAAAATCTAATATCGTTGCCAATTTATCCTTATTTTCCTCATTGGAATGTAGCATCTCATTAACAACTGCAAGAACTCCAGACATATTTAAATTATTCTCCAATTCCTTTTTAAACAAATCAACATATACTGGAATAACACTCCCTATATCATCTCCTAAATCTTTTACCTTACTAAAAAGTGAAAGCCTAGAATTCCTTGCTCCCTCTAAAGCACTGAGTGAAAAATTAATCCTACTATGGTAATTAACAGCCATAAAAAAGTACCTAATATCCATAGGATTATATCCTTTCTTCAAAATTTCATTCAATGTATCAGCTCCTCTACTCTTTGAAAGCTTTTCATTATCCTTATTCACAAGCCATTCATTATGAATCCAATACTTAACAACAGGATGTCCAAAAGCAGCAATATTCTGAGCTCTTTCATTAGTATGATGAACTGGAATATGATCAACACCACCAGTATGAATATCAATATGCTCTCCAAGAACAGATGTACCCATAGCTGAACACTCAATATGCCAACCAGGAAAACCATTCCCCCACGGAGAATCCCAATTCATAATATGATTCTTGTATCTCCCCACCCTCTTCATCCACAACACAAAATCTGCTGAATTCCTCTTCTTTGGATCAACATTTACACCCTCTCTAATCCCTTCAGCTTTCTCAGCAAGTTCCTGCCCAGTAAATATCGTATAGTCAGGAATTTTAGAAACATCGAAATACAAAGCTTGATCAGTCTCATATGTATATCCATTCCTTTCTATTTTTTCTATCATAGAAATCATCTCTCCGATATACTCAGTAGCTCTAGTCCATCCATACTTCCCGATATTTGTATGATTCATACTCTCAGAAATTTCCTCTCCACTTGGAGTAAGAATGTTCAACAATCTAAAATCATTTAGCACCGAATCTATGTACTTATTTGCAATATCTAGTGGTGCAAGCCCCTCCTTAAGAGCTTCTTTATCCATTTTCTCTTCTCCAAAATCACTACCATAATCGTTACTAGATGTCATATGCCCCACATCAGTAATATTCATAATACGCTTAACATTATACCCACAATATACAAACGCTCTATGCAATATATCCCAATCAACATATGCCCTAATATTACCCAAATGCATATCATAATACACTGTTGGTCCACAACTATATATCTTCACCTCATGAGGATTATCCGTAATTATATCAACAACTTTTCCTTCCAAAGAAGAATACAACTTCATTAAATATTCCTCCTTCCTTCTAAAGCCCTTTTTAATGTTAATCTATCAGCATATTCAAGATCAGCTCCAGTAGGTAATCCCATTGCTAACCTTGTTACTCTAACTTTATTACTCTTAACCAAATCTCCAAGCAAATCCATCACATATCCAGCAGTTGCTTCTCCTTCCAAGCTAGGATTTGTGGCAATTATCACTTCAATCTCATCCTCCTTCTCCAACAATTCCATAACCCTCCTCTTCAATTGTGGAAAACGAAGCTCCTCTGCCCCTATACCTTCTGCAGGAGAAATCACCCCTCCTAACACAAAATAAACACCATCATATATTCCAGAATTCTCAAAAGCTACAACATCTAGAGGTTCCTCTACAACACACACTTTATTACTCTTTCTCAAAGGACTAGAACAAATATCACACACCTCCTTATCAGTCACATTAAAACACTTAGGACAAGTTCTTACACTATTCTCCATCTCTATCAATGCATTTGCCAATTTAGAAGCATCCTTATTTGAAGATCTTAAATAGTGATACACCATTCTCGATGCAGACTTAGGGCCAACGCCTGGAAGACGTCCAAACTCCTCTATTACTTTTTCAACACTAGAAGGTAATACTGACATATCTTCCTTACTTAAACATATTTTTCAATTGATCTATATCCATATCTTGCACCATCTCCTTTTGAAGCCTCTTCTGATAATCCTTAAACGCCTCCTTAAAACCTTTCCTTATCTCATCTTCCATTCCAACTTCCAAATATTGCTCATCTATATGAATATCCTCCAATTCCTGAGCTCCATTCATATAGATACAAATCAAACCATTCTTCGACTCACCCTTAATCTTCTTCTCTCTCATTTTACTTTGAAGTTTCTTAGCTTCATTTTGCATCTTTATTATCTCAACAGGATTCAACATATCATTGAAAATATTAATTTATATTACTCTCCATACATTATATCAGGAAAAACAACAAAACTTACACACCATCAAATATTGCTTCTATCTTCTTATTAAAATTTCTTGGACTAGGTTTAACATCTTTTTTCACATCGCTTTTTTCTGAACTTGGTAAATTCCTCAAAACAAACTCTGCATCCGATTTATCAACTGGCTTAATAGACGCATTCACTTTACAACTAACACTACATGTTGTTCCATAGACCCTATTGAACACCTCTGATATTATATTCCTACTCTTTGGAATCTCTATCCTTTCCTTATGAAATTCAAAAGGAACCTCTAAATTAATGACACCCTTTTCAAAAGAAATTATATTTGCTCCACCAAGAAATGCGTACAAATGCCCATTATATGGTTTTATCTCCGCAATGAAAGTATCCCACTTCGCCCTAACTTCATTGACTGAAATACTACAATTATCAGAAGGCTCATGCTTCTCACTACTCTCTTTCACCTCCGTTCTTTTAATCTTATTCTTCACATCTTTATTAATCATTGCTATATCAGTATTTACTACTGGCTTCATCATCTCTGGAATAATCATCTCCAATACCAACATTTGATTCCCCGCATACTTAATTCTATTCTCAGCCTCCAAAAACAAATTTATCAACTTGTGTACTGTATGAATATCACACTCCTCCATAAACCTATATTCCTTCCTCATGCTCCCCCTTATCTTCTCGGAAAGAATCTCTTGAAGTATATCCAAAACATACTCTGTAAATTGTTGCAAATTTGTTCCCGACTCCTCCAAAGAATTCAAAATATCTAGACATTTGGAACCATTTCCCTCAATCAAATATTTTAGCAAAAGCATTACCTTTTCAGACTCAGGTAATCCCAAAACTTTCCTAACCTCCTCGATTGTTATTTCATTATCTTTAACATCCTGCCCACTATATACAACATCCAAAATAGACAAAGCATCTCTATAACTGCCTTCAGCTTTTCTAACTATTATATCCACAGCTTCATCAGGCATCAAAATTTTTTCACTTTTCAAAACCTTTTTTATTAAATTCCTAACCTCTTCATCAGTACCAAGTCTAAAATCATACCTCTGACACCTCGACAATATTGTTGGAGGAAGCTTATATACATCTGTAGTAGCCAATATGAAAACTACATGAGCAGGTGGCTCCTCTAAAGTCTTAAGAAGAGCATTAAAAGCCTCTGTTGTAAGCATATGGACTTCATCTATTATATATACCTTATACTTTCCTTCAGATGGTGAAAATTCTATCTTCTCTTTTAACTCTCGTATCTGATCAATCCCTCTATTTGAAGCTGCATCTATTTCAATTAAATCCAAAAACCTTCCATCTGTTATACTCCTACAATTCTCGCATTCATTACATGGATTACCATCTCTCTGAGGATTAAGACAATTTATTGCTTTCGCTAAAATTCTTGCTGTAGAAGTTTTCCCAGTCCCTCTAGAACCAACAAATAGATAAGCTTGAGCTATCTTATTCTTTCTTACAGCATTCTTAAGAAGCCTTACAACATTCTCTTGCCCATACAATTCATCAAAATTTTGAGCTCTGTATTTTTGGTATAAAACAGAAGACATGATGTGTATATACTAAACGAACCGAAACCATTTGCCAAGTGAACTTTATTTACTCACAGGCTTTAGCCTTGATACTGCCTCATTAAGCATCTCTGTATACAGACCATAACCAACCGAATTAATAGCCCCTGACTGATTCCTCCCTAAAATATCACCCGCTCCTCTGATTTCTAAATCTTTATTTGAAAGCAAGAAACCAGATCCAAGCTCCTGCGAATTTCTTATCGCATCAAGCCTCAACCTTGCATTCCCCTTTAATTTCTCATAGTAGAAATAAGCATATGCTTGAACTTTAGATCTTCCTATCCTTCCTCTTATCTGATATGCCTGAGAAAGCCCTAACATTGTCATATCGTCTACTATTAAAGTATTAACATTTGGAATATCTAACCCATTCTCTATTATCGTAGTACAAAGCAAAATATCTATATCTCCATCAATAAACTGGGTCATTACATCAGATAAATTTTGTACACTCATTTGCCCATGAGCAATAGCCACCTTATGATGAGGGAACATTTTAATCAATTCGTTATACACATACTCTATAGTTCCAATCCTATTATGCAAAAAATACACTTGCCCACCTCTTTTCAATTCAAATTCAATTGCATTTTTAACACTTTCCCAATTGAATTTTTCGAACCTGTTAATTATTTCCAACCTACCAAGAGGAGGTGTTGCCAATACAGAAATATCCCGAATTCCAAGAAGTGCCATATTCAAAGTCCTTGGAATTGGTGTAGCAGTTAATGATAATACATTACACATAATCCTCTTTGACTTAATTTTTTCTTTCTGCTTAACTCCAAATTTCTGCTCTTCATCAACAATTAATAATCCTAAATTTTTGAAATCTACAGAATCATCTAAAAGACTATGCGTCCCTACCACAATATCAATCACCCCATCTTTCAAATCATTCAAAACTTTAGACCTCTCCTTTGATCGTACAAATCTAGACAAACAAGCTATTTTAAATGGATAATTTTTAAATCTATCCTGCAAAGTTCGATAATGCTGTTGCGTCAATATCGTAGTAGGGGCCAAAAAAACAACCTGATATCCAGCATTTACAGCTGCAAATATGGCACGCATTGCAATTTCTGTCTTCCCATAGCCTACATCTCCTACAAGAAGTCTATCCATAGGCTTACTTCTTTGAAAATCAGAAACTATGTGCATAGTTGCTAAAATCTGATCATCGGTATCTTCAAATCTAAACTGCTTTACAAACAAATTCAACTCCTCTATATCACTTTTATCCTTAATAACTGGTTCAACTTTTTGTGTCTCCCTGAGAGAATATAGCTGAAGCAATTCTCTAGCAACTTCTTCTGCTCTCTCCTTTGCCTTTTTAGAAATTCTTCGCCATAACCCACTATTCAAACCTGTAAGAATTGGCTTTCCTCTACCTGCTCCAATATATTTGGTAATTTTCCCAGATGCACTTGGAGGAACAAAAAGTCTATCTTCACCAGCATAAGCTATTTCTAAATAATATCTAGAATCCCTTTCTTTTATTCCAACATATTTACCAATTCCATGATCCTTATGTACAACATAATCACCTGGAACTATTTTCTTTAAAATTTCAGCCGTAGATAAATCCGTCGTATTTTTGAAATCTTCAAAATCAGATAAATCTATCTCTCCTGCGACCTCTCTATCCGTTAAAACTACAATTTTGGATATTCCAGAAACAAAGCCTTCACTAATGTTATGTTGCTCTGAATCTTTTCTTAAAATCACTTCATCTATGCATGACTCTTCATATTCATAATTATCTGTGTTGCTTGTAAAATAAACAATCTTGTACCCACGTGTTTTGTAATTTTGAATGATTTTCCAAATATTTTTAGGAGAATAATAGCTTTGAGCACCAGGTATTTTGTCTATTTTTAAATTGATACTTTTTGATTGGTCTTCTTCATCTTTTGCGATGTATATACGGATATAATCATTGTGTTCATCATTTCCTATGACTACAGAAGAGCAATTATCTAGGAATAGTTTTCTTTTCAATTCCCCGATTTTTTTCCTGCTAAGGACCTCTATGATGTCCATGGTTTCAATATTTTTGCCCAAGAGTGAGAATCTGATTAAATTATCAGAATTGAATGGCCAGATTACTATAACATCTCCTAGTATGGATATTTCGCCTTCATTCCATACTCTTTCTACTCTTTGATATCCTAGCTTTATGAAGTCATCGAGAATGAATTTATCCCCTACACTTAAAAGCAATTGAGAGGTTTGTGGATTTTCCAAGTTATTACTGCTTGATTCCAAAATCCACACATTTTTGTTTAAGATTTCACCAAGAAGTTCGGAGGCAAGTTGATAGAAGTCGGGATCAATCCCCGAAATTTTCTTAAGCGAGAGAATGTCCTCCGCTAAATGTTGGTATCCCTCGGCAAGCGACTTCAATAGCAATTTATATCCTGTATTAATACTTTCCACAGGCATATTTTATCACACTCAAGGTTCTACCTGGGTATAACAAGAGTTTAGTTATTGCGAATGTAAAGAGGTTTTCGCAATATTCGAACTCCAAAATGTTCGAGGTGAAAAATGAATAATCCATATCTTTTTCCTTTTAGAACGGCTTTATTTCCTCTTTTAGGGTGAGCCTAGGTTCACCCTTTACATTAAGTTTTTCCTATTCCCACACAATTTTTTCTAAAAATTACTTTGATTTTTTCCTGTTTTTGTGCACCTCCTACTAGCATCAATAATACTTATATGTAGGCATATTTACACATATTATTAGCTTTAGGTTGGACCTAGGTAGAACCTGGCCTAAATTGTAGCGAACTGTAGTATAATGATCTATTAATTTAAAACCATTCAGTCTTCATCAATGATTATCGCACACGCGCCGATAGCTTACATATCAAACCAAATCATCCAGAAAAAAAGGATACGATCCTTAAAAACTCAGGAGCAATATATTATCTCTCTTCTCTCTTTATTTTTTGGGATATTACCTGATTTCGATTTTTTTCTAGCGTTACTTCTAAATATTCCAACTTATCAGCACCACCAAATGCTCACTCATTTCCCTATTCTCTATATATCATTATGGATTCTTCTCAAACTTTTTACGAAGCCAATATTTAACATAATCAACAAAAAGAATCAGAATGCCATTTCTCTCAATTTTTTGAATATAATTGCAGATACATTTCTAATTTCTACCATGTCACATTTACTTACAGATACTAGCATAGCATTTCTATATCCTTTCTTAGACATTAAATTTGGCATACTTGACTTAGTCAACATAGAAAATCTCTTCATCCCATACATTCTTTCTCCCCTATTCGCACTAGAAATCCTTGCAATTTTTGTATTCATTACAATGATTTACAAAAAAATCCTGAAAACTAATCGTTTTGTGAATGTAGTTTTAAAGGTATTCACTTGCATTTCCATCGTTTTCTTCATATTTATGATGATAGTATCTCAGTACACATACAATAATACACAGATGAAAGATGCTAACAACGATATAGATTATGATAAATTAATAGATTCGGAGGATATGGATATCGGGAATGATGGAAAAAACAACCTGTTAAAAGCCGATCCTGTCAATATATCTGATTGTGCACTAAATATTGTAAATTCGCATAAATGGACAAATAATCCAAAAACTCATTATTTCTTTGGAGGATTTGATGCATATAGATTGATATCTCAAACATATTTTGATGCTCATCTTCCTATGGAGCCAGTACTTAATGACTATATTGTAAAAAGTAGTGATAACAAAGGATATCCTCCGAAGAATACTAATTATGTAACTACACTATTCAATTATTTCCAGAGTCAGGATAATTTAATTGAATTGAATACTGAGCAATCAGTTGGACTTCCTTATGGCAAATTAATATTTATCCAAGAAAATTCAGGAACTATTATTAATGTAGGAATTACACTTGAAGGTAATAATATAGCTATTGTCCTTCCTGATGACAAGGTATTACAAATGCACGGATACAACATACTTCTTGAAATGTACGCTAAAGAGGACAACAAAATCTATATTCAAAAATAATTAGCTTAGTATTAAAGGTATTATACTCTCGATTGTTTTTTCAATTACATTATCTAGGATTTTTCTCTCTTCCTCTGTAAAATTCATTAGCACAAAATCTTCTCCATTAATTTCATCATCAATCCTACTTTCAATTCCAATCCTAATGCTAGTAAATTCATCCGTTTTAAGCCTGTTAATTATATCATTAACACCATTATGCCCATGAGGACCTTTTCCTACTTGGATCTTAGATTTTCCAAGCTCTATATCTAAATCATCATGTATCAGCATAAAATTATTCTTCAAATCTAGGACTTTATGAATTTTAATTAACTTCAAAACTGCACTACCAGAATTGTTCATATATGTTTGAGGCTTTTGCAATATCGCTTTCACTTCACTTCCCAACTTTAAAAAAGAAGTTTCAGAATTAGAAAATTTATCCTGCTTCCATTCTGTCATGTAAAATTCATTTAGACTATTTAGCCTTTCATACAAAGAGTCTATGCAGATAAATCCTGCATTATGTCTTGTGTTTTTGTATTTTTCTCCCGGATTTCCCAACCCCGTTATTAATTTCATTTTGTATATTTTGTAATATATTTTCTTGCATTACAAACATTTCTTCTAATTCCACACTTCTTTCATCGAACCCATCATTATGATTATATCCTGAAATATGGAGAATTCCATGAATAATATTGCGTAGAATTTCATCTTCAAAATTTTTCTCTCCAATATTTGCATACACAAATTCAGGGCATACATATACTTCCGCAGGAAGTCCCTGTCCATAAGGGTCAAAAGATAACACATCTGTAACACAATCTTGTTTCCTAAACTGTTTGTTAAGCCCCTTTATATACTCAGAACTAACAAATATGATATTCACACAGGAAATATTTTGTACATCAAAATTCTTCTCTAACAAAAGGCTTAAATTATCCTTTGAAAATCCAACAATATTTGATACTCTTAGCAATTCTTGCCAATTGAAAATCTTTACTTCCATACTATTCGTTATTTTAGTAGTGATTCCACAATACTTTTTACCATACTACCATCTGCTCTTCCTTTCACTTCTTTCATAACCGCTCCTATAATCTTCCCAATATTATCATCACCCATTTCTTTAATTTTTTCTAATGCCAAATCTTTAATCGCATCCTCACTCATAGGCTCAGGAAGATATTTTTTCAAAAGATCTAATTGTTCCTTTTCTACTTCCAACAAATCCTTTCTCCCCATTTTCTCAAATTGTTCTATCGAATCAACTATTTTTTTCGTTTCTCTTTTAATCTCCTCTATTATTTCTTCTTCATTCAGAGTATGACCAATTTCAACCTCTTTATTTTTAATCTCAGATAAAACAATCCTAAGAATATTAGCCTTATTTTCTTGGCCATTCTTTGCAAAATCAAACATATTTTTTCGCAGACTTTCCACTGACAACATAGCTAGAGATAACTACAACTTATCTTGCCCTTCTAGATGCAGCCCTTCTTCTTCTCTTCATTTTCGCCCATTCTCTTCTCTTTGCAATTTTCAAATCTGCTTTTTTGATTCTGTAAGCCTTGTTTTTATAGGTCTCAAGAATCTTTTCTCTTAGAACTTCCCTATGGAGCCTTTTAAGCGCACTATCTATATTTTCATTAGAGTGTACTATTACTGACATATAACCTCCTTTTAATTAATATCTTCCGTGGATTATATCATACAAGAATCAAGTTCACTACATATTTAACCAAACATGCTTTTAATTTCATCTATGTTTAAGATATCCTTTACCATAACTGCAACAGTCAAAAGCATCAAAAATATGAAGCTGAGATTGATAATTATAGCTTCAATATTCTTGTTCAAATCTTTTCTAAACAGGCCCTCCAGAAACAAAATAAATACTCTTCCCCCATCTAATGCTGGTATAGGAAGAATATTCATAATGGCTAATGACAAAGAAAGATCAGCAACTACCCCTAAGAATGCAATAATTCCATCTTTTTTGAAACTACTAAGTACATAATACATACCAATTGGACCAGAGACTGAATTGGATAAATCAGAATAATCACCAGTGCTTTTCGCCTCTGTAAACATATCAGATAGCAATATCCCCATTAATCGAACATTATTAATTAGATGAGAAAATCCTGCACTCCCCTTATGCTCCGAATAGGAAACAAAGTACACATAATTTGGAACAGTGATAATTCCTATAAATCCTTCAGATGATACTTGAACATTATAATCTTGGCATATTTTCTCCGCATCAACTGTACACACATTCATACTAATAACTTCATCTTTATTCTCTTTGATGATCTTCGAAATATCATCACTGTATTCAACACTAATGCCATCTATTGAAACAATACTCCCTTTCGCTGGCATTCCTGCTTTCTCTGCATTACCACCCTCCTTTAGTTCAATATACTCTGCATCACCTACCTTCTCTCTCCCTATACTTGCTCCTACTGCACTAAAATTTGATAAATCAATACTAACATACAATTTCCACCCAGAATTTCCTAAAACAATATAATACACAGATACCGCTAACAACAAATTCATTGCTACACCAGCCAGCATCACATAAATTTGCTGTATCTTACTCCTTGTTGCTAAATTTGCATTTTTTAAAAGCTCTTTGCTCACTTTCTCTTCTTCTCCAGGATCACCATCTCCCAAAATCTTCACATAACCACCAATTGGAAAAGCACGAATACAATAAAGAGTCCCTTTATGCCTTTTCCCAACAATTTTAGGACCAAAACCCAATGAAAATTCAAACACTTTCACACCTATTGATCTAGCAGCTAAAAAATGGCCGAACTCGTGTATAAAAACAAGAAGCCCAAGAACAACAACAACCAAAAGTATATTAATTATGAAATCAAACATATTTGTACATCACATATTATATCGTCAATAAGTCCTTCTCCTTATCTTCCCTCATTTCCTCTATCAAAGCATTTGTATCCTTTACAATCTTCTCTATCTCATTGCGCAGTCTATCAGCTTCATCTTCTGACAATCCACTCTTCTCCTCCTCATCAACTTCCTTCATATATTTCTGCCTAACTTGGCGAACTGCTATTCGCCCATCTTCTATCCTATCCTTCATAATTTTTACATACTCCCTTCTTCTCTCTTCTGTCAAATCAGGTATTTTTACTAGCACTCTGTCACCCTCTATTATTGTCGAAAATCCTAGATTAGCAGAAGTAATACCTTTCCCTATATTCTCAACTATTCCCTTATCCCAAGGCTGTATACATATCGTCTTAGAATCAATTATACTTATACTAGCAAGATTCTTGACAGGGGACTCAGTCTCATAGGCTTTAACTAGAATATCTTCTACTAATTCATTCGTAGCCCTCCCCGTTCGTATTTGTGAGAGGTCCTCTTTAATGTGGGAAACACACCTATCTATATCTCTTTGAAAGGCTGTTAAATCCATATATTTATATGTAAAATATTATGGATTCATTGTATACTAAATAGCACAATTCAACAAGCGGAATACTATTTCCCAAGCTCCCAGACAAGAATTCTAGAAATTTTTATAGGTTCTCCAAATTTTTGAATATTCTCATCCAAAAGAGACTGAATTGTTTTAGATTCATCCTTAAACCACTTTTGATCTAACAAACACTTTTCTGAATAGTACTTATTCAATTTTCCTTCAACAATTTTAGCAATCATTTCCTTTGGTTTATTCTCCTCTTCCGCTTCTCTTTGAAAAATTCCTTTAAGCTCCTCTATCTTTTCATTTGGGATATCATCCCTCTTAACGAATTCGGGCTTCATTGCTGCAACCTGAAGTGCGATCTCATGAGCAAATGCTCTAAAACCATCATTCTTTGAAACAAAATCTGTCTTACAATCAACCTCAGCAAGAGATACCAATCTTCCATCTTTCCCATGCACATAACACTCTATAACTCCCTCTACTTTCTCATCCTCTTCTACAGGAGAATCCCATCCTCTCTCTTTTATAATTTCCACTGCCTTCTCAAAATCCTTCCCAGCATCATCATAGGCTATCTTACACAACCCAATTTTTGCACCAGTCAAATTCCTTAACCTACTGATAACATCACTCCTTGCATTTACATACTCAACAGCTTTATTAAAATCACCGCCACTTTGCTCTAATGCTTCCTTACATAAACTAATACCAGCAGACGTTTTATCCCTCAAAGCTTTAATATCTTCTAATGATACACCCATAAAACTTGTATAATAATTTATTTTATAGCTTTCTCTATTTCTTCCAACGCTTTATCACCAATCCCCTTGATATTCTTTAATTCTTCCTTCTTCATATTTTTCAACAAGCCAACACTCGAAACTCCTGCTTCCATCAAAGACTTTACTACACGCGGTGACAAATTAAGCTCTTCAACCGATTTCTCATCTTCCGCTGCCTTCACCTTCTCTGCAGCCTCTATTTCGGCATCTATATTCTTCTCTTTTTTCACTATTCTGACAACGGAAAACTCCTTATCAACCTTAACCTTACCTTCTCTCAAAGCCTTCATTCTCTCTCTGTCATCCTCCTCCATCTTCTGTCTCCTCTCCTTCTCTTCCAAATACTCTTTATGAAGTTTAGCTAATCTTGCTTCATGATCTCTTCTTAATGAAGTCACCGATTCGGCCTTCTTTGTCTTTCCACAAATACTTCCGAAAATATTTACAAATAGATTAATACTCTTAATGGAATCATCATTAGCAGGTATAGGATAATCAATTAAATCAGGATTACAATTAGTATCTATCAACCCTATTATAGGAATATTCATATTTCTGGCTTCTTTTATAGCATTCTCTTCAACTTTGCTATCTATAACAATCATTGCGGAAGGAAGTTCATCCATAAATTTAATTCCACTATATATTCTATTAAGTCTATCAACCTCTTTCTGCATAACAAGCATCTCCTTCTTAACTCGTCCTTCACCTCCTTTTGCCAAATCCTCCTCCATTTTCAAAAGATTTTCTACACTTCTCTTAATCGCATCAAAGTTGGTAAAAAGACCTCCCGGCCATCTTCTATTTATGTAAAACATACCATTTTGAAGTGCTATATTCTGAACTATTGTTGCAGCTTGACCTTTAGTTCCAACAATAAGTATATTTCCTCTCTCACTAAATTTTGACAATGCATTCAATGCTTTCTCTAACTCCTCATTTGTCTTAACCAAATCAATTATATGAATCCCATTTCTTTCTTCATATATATACTTTTCCATTCTTGGATCCCAAGCACTCTTCTTATGTCCGAAATGACATCCTGCCTTTAGTAAATCTATTAACTCTGGTAATTGAAAACTCTTATTTTTAGTCTCAGTCTTCTCGGAGACTTCTTTTTTGGTTTCTACCATATTTTTTTCCTTTCCTTTTAAAAAATATTTCTGAAGGGGAATATACTTTCCATATATCACCCAGGATCGGTCAGAAATATATGAGATATTAAACAGCACGATTATACATATCAAAGGCCGTTAATGCAAATAAATTAAACCTCTATCCGTTTCCATTCATTTCTCCCTATAACTATATGATCTAACAAAGTAATACCAACTAAATCCATTCCCATCTTCAACTTCTTTGTAATAGCCTCATCCTCCCTGCTTGGCATAGGATCTCCAGAAGGATGATTATGCGCGATAATAACACTATTGGCATTTAATTCTAATGCTGGAATTAAAATATCCCTAGGGGTAATTGACACCCCATCTATACTACCTATACATATAGTTCTTCTCTTTATCAATTCAAATCTAGAATTCAAAAAAAGGCCAACAACATACTCCTGCTTTTTTCTCCCAATATCTTTAAGAACCTCATATGCATCTGAAGAATCGCGTACAAAACGCTTACTAGAATCCTGAGGCTCATACAATCTCCTACCCAACTCTATACCGCACAAAATCCTCATAGCTACAACTGGCCCTATTCCACAAATAGACTCCATATCTAATATTGAAATTTTCTGTCCATCTTCAAGCTTCTTTCTCACCAAATACAATGTACTCTTCGCAACAGACATAAAATCCTTTCCTTTAACCCCCTTGCCTACAACAATGGCTATCAATTCCATATCAGACAAATTATCAATACCAAATTTCAAACATTTTTCCCTTGGAAACATATATCTACACCATACAAACCAACTATGAAAAAATTCTTAACTTGCCCTTTTCCTTCGCTTACGTTCCTTTTTAATATACTTACACTCTGGATAATTACTACATCCAATAAACATACGTCCCCATTTACTTCTTTTCTCTACTAAATTACTTCCACATTTAGGACATTTTTCATTAAGCAAAAGAGGAACTATACCTTTACACTTTGGATAATTCTCACAAGCCCAAAACTTACCATACTTACCACTCTTAAGAACAAGATTTGACTTACACAAAGGACACTCTGTCGGATGAGCATACTTTTCAAAATCTAAACTCTCAACTGCCCCAGAGATATCTTTCATACCTTTACACTCAGGGAACTTTGCACAACTCAAAAATTTCCCGTACCTTCCAACCCTTACAACCATTTTTCCTCCACATACAGGACATTTCTCCTCCGAATCTCCAAGTATCACCACATCCTCTTTGTTTACACCATTCAACGCTTTCGATATATTCTCCATCAAAGGCTTGTATTGTGCATCTATCACAGGAATATATTTTTTCTTACCTAAAGCAATACCATCTAGCTCATCTTCTACTTCAGCTGTATATTTGTAATCCACTAACTTCTTAAAATTATTCCTTAGAAAATTAGTAACAACCCTCCCAACATCTGTTGGATACATAGACTTTCCATCTTTTGCTACATACCCTCTTGCAGAAATTGTTGAAATTATAGTGGCGTATGTAGATGGTCTTCCAATCCCAAGTTCTTCTAACTTTTTAATTAAAGAAGCCTCTGTATACCTTGCTGGAGGAACCGTGAATTTTTGCTCACTTGCAAAACTAAGTAACTCCAATTCATCTCCTTTTTCAATTCTAGATATTTTCTGCATATTATCATCACTACTTCTTCCCCCTCCGAGAACTTTTCTAAATCCATCAAAAATTATTCTTTCTCCACTCATCACAAATATGTATTCAGGAGATTTAACATCAACAGGTGTTGTATATACAGTAAGTTGCTCAACTTCTTTATTTCTCATTTGACTCGAAACAGCCCTTTTCCAAATTAGAGAATACAATCTCGCAGCTTGAGTCCCAAGTTCTTTAGCAATCTTTTCCTCTGATACATTGAAATCAGTAGCCCTAATTGCCTCGTGAGCTTCCTGCGCATTTTTTGACTTAGTTTTGTAATAGTTTGGCTTCTCTGGAAGATATTCTTTTCCATATCTTTTTTCAACTAATTTTCGAATGCTATCTACCGCTTTACTGCTCAAAAAAAATGAATCTGTTCTCATATATGTTATATATCCAGCCTGATACAGGATCTGAGCTAAATCCATAGTCCTCTTTGCACTAAAACCAAGTACATTGTATGCCGATTGCTGAAGTGTTGAGGTTGTAAATGGTGGATATGCATGCTTACTTACATTTCTCCTTTTTACATCCTTTGCGACAAACTTACTCTCTCCAATAGTTCTTTCTATCTCATCTACCTCTTCTTTGCTCTTTGGTACATATTTTTTCCCATCTTTCCTACTTAACTGTGCTACCATTATTTTCTTTGATGAATCTTTGAGTTTTACCGAAACTTCCCAATACTCCTCAGATTTGAACAATTCTCTTTCCTCCTCCTTCTCTACGACAAGTCTTAAAGCCACCGATTGAACCCTTCCAGCCGAAAGACCATACCATATTTTTTTCCAAATCAACTCTGATAGCTTGTAACCTACAAGTCTATCTAAAACTCTTCTAGCCTTTTGAGCATTAACCAAATCTACATTTATTTCTCCGGTATTTTTAATTGCCTCTTTTATTGCATCTTCTGTAATTTCATGAAAGGTTACTCTCTTAGGGTTCTCTAACTTTAATACATTCGCTACATGCCAGGCTATGGCTTCTCCTTCTCTATCAGGGTCCATTGCTAGATATACATTACCATCTTCGGGAATAGCTTTCTTCAAATCCTTTATAATCTTTCCCTTGCCATATATATTCTCATACATTGGCTCATATCCGTTATCTATATCTACGCCGAGTTTACTCTTTGGAAGATCAATAACATGACCAACCGTCGCCATAACTTTATAATCAGATCCCAGATATTTGTTTATTGTCTTAGCCTTTGAAGGTGATTCAACAATCAGCAGATTTTTGTACGAATGCTTACTTTGTCGTTTAGATAATGTCTTTTTCTTTGTTTTTTTGCTCTTTTCCATATTTGTAATGGTTGCAATCATATATCACAGTTTACTTGAAAGCAAACCAATGACTATTCTGTTCAACTCGTTTTATCATTATATACTAGAATTTAATTGGAATTTTGTACTGTCCCTTGCTAAGCCCCATTAATTCATAGAAATCATCAGCCCTGCATAAAATATTTGCTCCTTGTTTAGCTAACTCATTGCATCCTGCAGATACATTACTAAATATACTACCTGGGACTATGTGTACATTACGATTATTCTCTAGTGCATACTTCGCAGTGATTAGAGAACCGCTTTGCAGACCTGCCTCTATGACGACACAGTGCATCGATAATCCTGCAATTATCCTATTTCTTAAAACAAACATATATTTTTGCACAATTGTCTTGCTAGGAAACTCAGAAAGTACAAGCCCATCATTCTTTATAATCTCTCTTAGTGTCTCATTCCTGAAATTTAATACCCCCGTGGGTATAACCGCAATTGTTTTAATCTTCTTTCTCAAGCAAGTACTATGAGTAAATTCATCAACACCCCTCGCTAAACCACTAACAACGGCTATATTAATATCACAAAAATCTGTAATTAAGAAATTCTCAATCACATTTCTTCCATAACTTGTCATATTTCGTGTTCCAACGACAGAGATATGATTGTAATTCAAAAGATCAACATTTCCCCAACAATACAGCCTCTTGGGAGGATCATATATTTGCTTAAGCAGATATGGATACCTGCTATCACTATATCCCACTATTGTCATAGCTTTACGGTACTCTGTCTTTATGAAAATTTCGTTAAATCAAACCATTTGATATCATCCAATCAATCATCGCTCTAGCAATAGCTACTGCATTGTAACTCTGCCCACCATCTTCCAAAAATATGGTAAGAACATATTTGGGGTTTTCATATGGGAAAAATGTTGTAACCCAAGCATGTGTATGCTCATACTCTCCATCTTTGTTCAATTTCCCGAACTCTGCTGTCCCAGTTTTTGCAGCAACTTTAATCCTCATTCCTGCAACACCAGTTATAGTTGCCCTTCCTCCATTAACAGCATTAAACATTCCCTCTCTTACAACTTGCAAAGCATCAGCACTCACGATATTCTCATCTATATCCTCAAATGACACAAACTCCTCCTCTTTATTTTCATTAACAAAATATTTTGCCAAATGAGGCCTATGCAATGTTCCACCATTTGCAATAGCTGAAGTCCAATTTGCCATCTGCAATGGTGTTACCAATGTAATACCTTGTCCTATTACAGAATTACAAGAGTCTCCTTCTGGATACCATACAGGTTCTAACCAAGGACTCGTTGTATTTGCCAACGCAATTTTATTTGCTGGGGACGGAAGTCTTCCAGGAGCTTCTCCTGGAAGATCTATACCTGTATATTTCCCTATCCCAAACCTTTCAAGGTACGGAACAAGAGCATTCATATCCCAATGACGAATCAACTCACAAAAATAAATATTTGAAGAAACAGATAGAGCATCAATCATATTTAAAGCTCCATACGCATGATTCCCATATTCCTGAAATGGTGCCCCACTTGAAAATGTATACCCTGCACTACTAACATACACAGTATTTTTTGTTACAACTCCTGCATCCAAAGCTCCTGCTGCAACTATGGTCTTAAACGTAGAACCAGGAGGAACTTGTGCTGCTATTGCCCTATTAAGAAGAGGATTCTTGGGATCGTTTAACAATGCATCATATTCGCTTTTTGAAATACCTCCTACAAATGGATTGTTATCATATCCTGGAAACGAAACTAAAGACAAAATTTCTCCATTTGTAACATCTTCGAGTATTCCAGCTCCTCCAATTGCTTTGTAATCACTAATCCCCTCCTCTAAAAGAGAGTACAACTCTTTCTGTGCATTAATATCTATTGTTAAATACAAATTCTCTCCTGCTACAGGTTCTCTGAGAGTATATGGCTCATCTGACACTGTCTTCCCTACAGCATTCACCTCCCACGCAACTTGTCCATGTTCACCCAAAAGTTTTTCATCATACTCCCTCTCTATCCCAGTTATACCTATTGTATCAGTTATATCTACATAATCCTTCTTCTCAAGATCTTCTGCTGTAACATCTCCCGTGTATCCCAAAACATGAGAGATTACATTCCCCGCAGGATAGTATCTTTTACTCCCATCATCTATATACACACCTACTAGTTTATCTAAATTTGCCTTCACTTTTATCGCAGTATCATTATCTATATCTGTAGCTATTAGTATCTCTTGGAAATATGGACTTTCTTTATGCACAGAAAGTATCTTTTCCATTATGGAAGAATACTCTGATTTTCCATCACCCTTGTTCTTCTTCCAATTATCTCCAAGTATTTCGGAAAGGGAATCAACCGTCTTCTGTAATTTTTCAGCCTCTATATATCCATCAGAATCTAAATAGTTTTCAATTAGAATATATACATTCATAGATGACACATTTTGTGCCAAAGCTATACCATTCCTATCTAAGATTGCACCTCTCAAAGCAGGTTCCGTTTTAATTTTCACCTTATTGGTCAGTGATTTATCAAGCATCTCTTCTCCTAATGCTACTTGTAGTGTAACTAAATCCTTTATTAAGATACCGAAGATACCTATGAATAGTAGGAACAAGGCAATGTAATTCCATGCTGGATTGATATTATCCTCATGATTTTTTTTAACCGAATTGCGTAAATTTACTGCAAAGTATTTCCTACTTATGCGTATTCGAAATTTTTCTTTTTTCTTTTTCGGTTCAATTTTTTTAGAAATCTTTAAGTCCATAGTTTATGACAGTTTTATGTTTGATCTATTACCCTCTTTTCTAAATCTACTAGTAAATATTTCACATAGTATAATTATTATCAAAGAAATAGCTGAGTACAAGACACAATTTTTTAATTCTGCTGAAGTTACGAGAGTAAACGCTCTATTCAAAAATAACGATGGAAGCATGGAAAAAAGAATGTAATATACCAGTAGGGTGAAGAATTTGACACCCCAAGAAAGTATTCCCACCTCTGTAGAAAAAAATATCGATACCAAAGAGAAGAATATCAAGGCTAATAAGGCTGTTAAAAAATTAGTTCCTAACATGTAATGAGATGTAACATCAATAATGAGACATATTATGAACATCAAAGGAAAAAGAATTTTCCAATCAACTTTCCTATACAAAAACAAGAAGAAAACAAATGCGATATTTATACCAAGCAAATTAGAAAAAAAACTTTCCAAAAATATGAAGAGAAAAATCCCAACTATTGTGTATATTAGTTTTAATACAATCATATTGTTCTATATTTCAACAAATACAGTAATTAAATTATCATAATTGATTAATGGATTTACATAACCAGTTTTTGATGTATTCGCTGGATTGTCAGATAGCCCTACTAGATATCCAAGTACTAGGTAATTTCCAATTTTTTCATCGTTAAGCACAACAACATCTCCCTCTTTAACATTTGCATCAGCAGACATATTTTCCACTTTGATACCATTGCCTGTCCCTATGACAACTGCTTTGCTTAGAATCGGTGGTTCAGAGGAAATGACTGCATTCTCAACACCTGGTTGAGTGATTATTGCTTCAAAATTATTTCCTTTAGACAAGGGTAATTTTACTAGAGATCCAGTTTTATCCGATTTTATAACTTGCCCAACATATACATTACCAATACTTACAACATTGTCCTGCTTCACTCCATCATCACTTCCAGCATTTATTTTTATATATTCGGAGTCATTTCTACCAAGCACTTTACAAGTAACATATTTTTTTGATATATCAGAAAGGTTTAATTGTTTTTTCAAAGAGTCATTCTCTTCCTTTAAGATTAAGTAGTAGGAATTGTTAATATCTTTTTCATACATATCAATTTTTAAGTTATTGTAATCTTCCATAAATTCACCCATCTTCACAAAATTTTGGAAATACCTCCTTACTCCCGTACCAATTTCCGCTCCATTATATGCCAAAGGCTCAAATACATATGATATTCCATTTCTAAGAGAGGTTACTAATCCAATACTATCTAGTAGTACAAAAATTATTCCTGCAAGTATACTCACAGATATATATACATATGTATTGTCAAAAACAGATTGAGTCTTTCTCATTTTCAAACAAAACACATTTAATTAAACCAGCTCATCCCATGATTTTTGTATTCTTTGGAGTAGATCTATGTGATCGAGCATTAGTGCTGTACCTTTAGCTGTTACAGACATAGGTTCATCAACTATTTTAACTGGCATATTAAGTTCTTCACTAAGGTATACATCCATTCCTCTTATCAATGCGCCCCCACCAGTAAGATATACACCTGAAGTAAGTAAATCCTTCAGAAGTTCTGGCGGAGTATCTTCTATGGCATCTTTTACAGATTCTGTTATTATTCCAATGGTATTCATGATTGCTTCTCTTATCTCTATGCTGTTAATTTCAACAGTTTTGGGTAATCCGGTAAGCAAATCACGTCCTTGCACACCCTGTTTCTTTTCCTTTTTTAGAGGAATAGCTGAACCCATGAGTATTTTAATATCTTCTGAACTTCTCTCACCTATCAGAACATTGTATTTATTCCTTATGTAATTAACGATATCCTCATCCATTTCATCTCCAGCCACTTTCATTGTTTTGTCAACAACAATATCTCCGAGTGAAAATACTGCTATATCCGTAGTCCCTCCCCCTATATCAACAATCATGCTCCCTGAAGCATCTTCAACAGGAAGACCAGCCCCTACTGCAGCAGCCATAGATTCTTCAACTATGAAAACTTCCCTAGCTCCAGCAGTTTTTACTGCATCTATAACTGCTTGTCTTTCAACTTCGGTAACAGATGATGTTACTCCAACAATAACTCTTGGCCTTGGTATCTTAAACCCCTTACTAAAGTATGTGTGAGCTTTCTTTATGAAGTGAGAAATCATTGCCTGTGTTGTATCAAAATCTGAGATAACTCCATCTCTAAGAGGTCTTACTGCAACTATATTAGCTGGAGTTCTCCCTATCATCTGACGAGCTTCCTTCCCTACAGCAAGTACCATTTTTGTCCGCTTATCAACAGCTACAACTGAGGGTTCAGAGACAACAACACCATGATTTCTCATGTACACCATAGTATTGGCAGTACCTAAATCTATTCCAAAATCATATGTAACTAATTCCCATAGGGAATCAAGCATACCCATCGTTTAATCATTTAATCGTTTAAATAATATACGACATTATACAACAAAAACTGTTCATTTAAGAACCAAAAGAGTAAAAATTTCTTTGAAAAATGTAAAACTACTTTAATACTTCCTTTTGAAGCTTCTTGTAGCACTTCATACAAACAGTAAGTTTCGTAGGGATACCATCAACCTCCACTTCAACTGTACGAAGATTAGGCTTAAAGGCCCTCTTTGTTTTTGGAGCTTTGTATCTCCACCCAACAGAGTGCTTGTGCTGTATCCTATTACCAGACACTGTAGATTTTAAACATAAATCGCATCCTTTTGACATAGTCCGTGCATTATATATTAAAACAAGCGACGACGCAACCATTTCATTCACATATCTGTATCACAGAATATACCCCACGGGGTATATTATCTCTTCTTTTCTCTAATCAGCATAGTGTATAATGACGACAACTATGTTTGATATCACATGGATGGTCTTTGCGTTACCATCAATAATTCTAGCGTCAGCAGTACACGAATATGCTCATGCTGCGACTGCATACAAGCTCGGAGATCCAACAGCAAAAGCAGAAGGAAGAATGACATTAAACCCCCTTGCTCATATCGACCCCATGGGTATTTTGTGTATGGTTCTTTTTCGATTCGGATGGAGCAAACCAGTTCCAATAAATGAAAATAATTTCACAAATAAAAAGCTTGGAATGGCACTCTCCGCTCTATCTGGACCAGTGTCAAATTTCATTCTCTTACTACTCACAGCCTTACTCAATTATTTACTAAAACCTAGTATCTCCTCTCCCATTTATCTTTTCCTATTTGTCTTCGCCATAGTAAATTGTTCTCTCTCCATATTCAATTTAATTCCAATACCACCACTTGACGGGCATAAAATTGTCGGAGGATTACTGCCAAATCGCCTATCATACTATTGGGATGATCTTGAGAAATACTCTCTTCTACTAATCATAGTTCTTGTCCTTCCAATTTTTCCTTTTGGATCTTTAGCCTCATACATCATCTCATCGGCTATTGGAAATATAATGGTGCTACTAGGCTTTTACTAAAAGAATTACTAACGGCTCAAATATATTTGTTTTATCTTTCCCATCAATATATAATGAAGTTGCTCTGATTGGATATAGGCGGTTTCATAGCTCCATATTGTAGAGCTTGGGATCCCAAACAGTGTAAATCGCTCAGTCCTGTGGGATTGAGTTGAGGGAACCCACTTGTTCTTTTTGAGCTCTATGACTCTGCCTCCTTTCAGGGCATTCATTCCCTACTCTTTTGCATTGACTATTTCTCCATTGTATAATAGACTTCTTTCAGGATGCCGAAGTAGCTCAGTTGGTCAGAGCAGCTGTTTTGTAAACAGCAGGTCAAGAGTCCGAGTCTCTTCTTCGGCTCCATTGTGCAGAGATGGCGGAGCGGTCAAACGCGGTGGACTGTAAATCCACTCCCTTCGGGGTTCATTGGTTCGAATCCAATTCTCTGCACCATCTATTATATATGTAACTTTATCTTCATCCCTGATATAATCGATTCACTGCTGGATTAGCTCAGTTGGTTAGAGCACATTCATGGTAAGAATGAGGTCCTGAGTTCGACTCTCAGATCCAGCTCTCTCTTTAAGAAAAGAATATCGTACGAAATTATTTGACCTGTGGAAATATTTCCAATATAATACGGCGATATTTCCCAATATACATAAATAAATCGTAATTTGCACAACTGTAAAAATGGCTAAAGTAAAAAGGGACATAATAGCTTTTAAGTGCTCAGAGTGTGGAGAAAGGAATTACACTCAGTTTAAAACTAAGAATGTCAAAGAAAAAATAGAAAAAAGAAAGTACTGTCCAGTATGTAAAAAACATACAGTACACAAGGAGACCAAAATAAAATAAATGGCTTGGCTCTTTACCAAGATGGGCTCATAGTTTCAATTGGTAAAACAGCGGTCTCCAAAACCGTAGTTCACCGTTCGAGTCGGTGTGGGCCTGCCAAAAAGAATATAGAGTGATGAAAATAATAAAAAATATAATAAATGAAGCGAAGAACACCAAATGGCCTTCAATGAGAGATGTAGCCACTATGACAATATATACACTAATCGTCTGTGGTATAATTTCCCTAATTATGGCAGGGCTAGACTTAGTCTTAGCAAAATTAAGAGACCTATTCCTTAACATGTAAATTAAAAAAAATGAGCAAAAAGATTGAGAAAAAAGAAAAGAAAGAGAACCCAAATGCAAAATGGTATGTACTAAACATAAGAACAGGATACGAGAACAGTGTTCAAAAAGAAATAATGCAAAGAGCAACAGCAACTGGAATGCAAGATAAAATAGTAGACATGCTAGTTCCCATACAAAAGAAGATCGTTGTAAAGAAAGGGAAACAAGATGTAAAAGAAGAAAAAATATTTCCAGGCTATGTTCTCATTAAAATGGAGCTTGATAACGCAACATGGGACTTAGTTCAAAACACAGAAGGAGTCAGAGGATTTGTAAAAACAGACAGATATCCCAAGCCATTAGCAGAATCAGAAGTAAAAGCAATAACAAAATTCATGGAAATTGAACAACCTTCATATCAAAGCTCATTTAGTATTGGAGAAGCAGTTAAAATTACTGATGGTGCATTTGCTGACTTCATAGGAAGCGTACAGGAAATTGACACTACCAAGGGTAAGATAAAAGTCCTCATCTCATTCTTAGGTAGAGAAGCTCCTGTAGAATTAGAGCTTTCTCAAGTTTCTAAACTTTAGTAAAATTAAAAATATTCAGATATGGCAAAAGAAATTAAAAAAATAATAAAGATAACTATCCCTGCAGGAATGGCTACAATGGCACCCCCCATAGGCCCTACCCTAGCCCCATATGGGATAAACACACAAGATTTTTGTGCTCAATTCAATGAAAAAACAAAAGAAAATGGTGGAATATTAACACCAGTCGTTTTAACTATCTATGAAGACAGAAGTTTTGATTTCATACTCAAAACTCCACCAACTTCTGAATTAATTAGAAGAGAATTAAAAATTAAGAAAGGATCAGGAAAACCAAATCTTGAAAAGGTAGGGAAAATTTCAAAAGAACAAATTGCAAAGATTGCAGAGATAAAGATGCCAGACTTAAACACATCAGACCCTAAACAGGCAGCAAAAATAATTGCTGGTACTGCTAAACAGATGGGCGTTGAGACTGATATTAAATAATAATTGTTACCAAAATAACTATGAAAAGAGGAAAAAAATATAAAAAGATAACACAAGATTTGGATAGAAGTGCTTCATACACACTACAACAAGGAATAAAAAAGATTAAGACCCTCTCCTACTCCAAATTTCCAGGAACACTTGAATTACACATTGATTTGAAAATACCAAAAGATAAAGATCCAAAATCCTTAAAAGGAGCGGTTTCACTTCCCAATGCTACAAATACTAAAAACATTAAAGTCGCAGTATTTTGTACTCCTGATAAAGAAGAAGAAGCAAAAAGTGCAGGAGCAGATTTTGTTGGATTAGATAGCTTAATAAAAGAGATAAAAGAAAATGGCCCTCACTTTGATGTTGCAATTGCAACACCATCTGTTATGCCTAAAATAGCTGTCTTAGGAAAAGAATTAGGTCCAAAAGGCTTAATGCCAAATCCTAAAAATGGAACAGTAACAGAAAATATTTCCAAAGCTGTTTCCGAATACAAAAAAGGAAAACAAACATTCGCATGTGATCCATCTGGAGTAGTACATATGGCAGTAGGATCATTAGACATGGAAGATCAAAAATTAGAAGAAAATATCCATACAGCAATATCAGCAATTTCTGAAGTTGTTGGGAAATCTTATGATCAAATTATACAGAGAATGTACATCTGTCCTACAATGGGACCAAGTATAAAGATCAATTATTCCAGATAGCCTTACAACCCTCTTCTACAGCAAACATATCATAGGGAGTTTACAAGTTTGGCAATACAAACTACAATTATTCTGTCTGCTCTTACAAAACAGAAAAAATGAAAGGAGGCTCAATTGTTAGCTAAAGGAAAGTGGATACTCATTTATGATAATGGATATAGATATCTAGTATCAATCGCTGGAGATCATTATGAAAGACTAGAAATCATATCAGTAATATCGGAAAACAGTGGTATTGCAAGAGATGTTAATACTGGAAAGTATTATGAGTACAATAATGAATCTGGTTCTCTCTTTCTCAAAGAATCATTTATCCCATCGGATTAAACTGTTTTGTAGAGCACTCTTAGTGAGTCTAATAAGAAATGTAAATTCATTTTTACTTCTGCCCTATTAGACTCACTAATAATATTCTGTGTATTTGTTGATTGATATTAAATCATCTGATATAATGCACGAGACTTACCGAAGAAATAAGGTACAAAAATAAATCCTTACGAGGCAAGTGTATGTTCAACTATAATTATTAACTATAACAAATATGGCGAAAAGTCACTTACAAAAGGTTGATTTACTAGATAAATATAAACATATCATTCAGAATAAAAAAGGCTACCTACTAGTCAATTCTGACAAAGTCAATGCTTCTGATGTTGCAAAATTAAAAATACAACTAAAGGAGGCTAATGCTGACTATGCAGTTTTGAAAAACACAGTCTTTAAAATAGCTCTTCAAGAGACTAACCAACCACTGCAAACACAGGAAGTAGATGGACCTACAGCAATCATATATTTTGATGAAGATCCTACTTCTCCAGCGAAATTAATAAAGCAGATTCAAAAAGAAAAAGGCCTTCTCTCAGCAAAATTTGGTGTATTTGAAAATGAATTCCTTTCAAGTGAAAGAGTTATGGAATTAGCAGATATTCCATCGAGAGATGTTCTACTTTCAAGGCTTGCAGGATCTATGAATGCATCATTAACAGGATTTATGAACACAATCACAGGAAATATCAAAGGTCTAACTTTGGTTCTTAAAGGCATTTCTGAAAAAAGTGCTTAATTTAGAAACAATTAATTAACTTAATTCTTTAAAAATATGGCAGACGAAGCAAAAACACTACCCGAATTGTCAGAAAATGGCAAAAAGGTTCTCGAAATAGTCGAAAAAATGACTGTTTTAGAACTCTCTGATTTGGTAAAAGTCATGGAAGACAAATTCGGAGTATCAGCCTCTGCACCTGTTGCTATTGCAGCACCAGTTGAGGCTGCACCTGCTGAAGAGGAGAAAACAATGTTCAACATTCTCCTTAAAGATGCAGGAGCAAACAAGATTGGAGTCATAAAAGCAGTAAGAGAAGTAACAGAACTCGGCTTAAAAGAGGCAAAAGATCTTGTTGATGCTGCACCTCAAGTAGTTAAGGAAAATGTCAAGAAAGAGGATGCTGAAGCTATAAAAGCAAAATTTGAAGAAGCAGGAGCAACTGTTGAATTACAGTAAGCTACACTACTCTACTTTAAAGAATGAAGGGACTGTTTTTGGACAGTCCTTTTCTTTATTAAATACTAATAAACCTTGCTTCTTTCATATTCATTGGAATATAATTACCTGTGTGATTTTGATATCTAAAATTATCATCTGATATAGCGAGATGACATATTCCCCATTTACTTCATGGATTCTAGATAATGGTGTCTCTCAACAGACATTAGAACTTCTAGTATCTATAACTGTTGTTGCAACAATCGTAAGCATATTCAGATACATTTTTGGAGGAAAATCATATGGTATATATTCCCCAATTATTTTAGCAATAGCATACTCATATACTGGTCTTAAATATGGACTAGCCATAACTGCCGTTGTCATAATAACAACCCTTGTCTCCTACTCGGTACTGAAAAAGATAAGAATGCATTACATTACAAGAATTGCAATAAATTACTGCCTTCTAGTAATTGCAATTCTCATGCTCATAATAGCTACCTACAAATATGATTTGGGCTTAAAAAATACATCTATGATATCCCCTCTAGCACTTGTATCCATTGCAACTCTTTCTGATTTCTTTGTAAAACAATTTACCCAAAAATCCTTAAAAACTTCATTCTCTCCTCTCATAGGAACAATCGTAATAGCATCAATCGGTTGGTACATAATAACTTCTGAGCAAATATCACAGTACATGATTAACAACCTCTGGATAATACCTCTACTCATATTCATAAATATACTCATAGGACAATTCAAAGAACTTAGAATTAAGGAAATCCTCAGATTTAATTCCATAGTTGGGAACAAGGACAATGCTCAAAAGTAAAGGTTACAAAGAAATATTAGGTATCAACAGAAGGAATCAGGAATACATCCGTCCGTATAACTCTGCTAGAGCTAAAAATATTGCAGACAACAAAATTCTTACAAAAAAAATACTAACTGAAAATGGAATCTTAACACCTAAAATTTACAAAGTTGTAAAAGACAGAAAACAATTAGAATTTTTGAATTGGGATTCACTTCCTAAAAGTTTTGTAATTAAACCTAACAAAGGCACAGGAGGCAATGGCATCATTATATTCTACGGGAAGAAAAAAGGACAAACAGCTTGGATAAGACCAAACGGAACTGTAATGTCTAAATATGACATCTCCTTACATATTGCAAATATTCTTGATGGAAGATACTCCATGGGAAATAAAAAAGATACAGCAATCATAGAAGAAAGAGTCAAAACAGACCCTTTTCTTAAGCAATATTCATACAAAGGAGTTCCTGATATAAGGGTAATATGCTTCAAAGGAGTACCCATAATGGCCATGATACGAATTCCAACTAAAAGATCAAATGGAACTGCAAATCTACATTCTGGAGCAATATGCACTGGTATAGATATAGCTACAGGAATTACCACATATTCTATGCAAATGGATACAAAAAGTATATTTAGTGATGTATATGAAGATATAGAATATACTACAGACCTAGAAGATAATAAAAAGCTCAGTGGTATAACTATTCCTGATTGGAACAAAATACTCGAAATAGCTCTAAAGTGCCAAAAGGTTACAAAACTTGGATACATTGGAGTAGACATATCAATAGATGCAGAAAAAGGTCCTGTTGTTTTTGAATTAAACGCTAGACCAGGATTAGGAATACAAGTCGCCAATAAAGCAGGATTAAGATCTAGACTAGAACTAATAAAAGAGGTTGATGTAAAAAGTATCAGACACGGTATAAAGATTGCAAAAGATCTTTTTGGTGGAGAAATTGAGGAGAGTATAGAATCAATAAGTGGAAGAAAAGTAGTTAATATTATTGAAAAGGTAACATTATTTGATAGACAAGCACTTTCTGTCAAAAAGAAAAATAAGAATAATAAACAACCCTCTAAGGTTTTTATGGATACAAGTATTCTCACATCTAGAATTACAGAAGCAACAGCAAATAGAATTGGTTTCCTTTCAACCACAAAATATTTTAATTCCTTAAACGTTCCTGAAAAATTCAATACACTTAAAGATGCTCAGAAGTATATTGATGAAAATATTCAAGCACTGACATTAGAAGAAGGAATAAAGAGGATTGCCAAAATTGCAGATGGCAATGATGTGAAGATACGCCCTGTAATAGAAATATCTATGGAAATAGCTGAACAGGTTAGATCTCTCGATGTTATAATCGTCCCAGATTTAGAGTATCCTATATCTATGGGAAGAAATGAATTGAAAGGATATTTAATTGATACCACACATACTTTTTAAATATGAAGAAATATGAGGAATATTTGAAAGAGTGTGGAAATGTACATTTAGCATATTACATTTGGGCTGCTAATAAACTTGGAATTCACTATGAAGTTTTAGTAAAAGGACTCCTTGCACAATTTAGTGATGGAAATGCAATATGGCATATAATAAATACAGCTACTCCATTAACAACAACTACGTCAACAACAATATGTAAGAGGAAGAATTTAACTCATATGGTTCTCGAGAGGAATTGTATCGCTGTCCCAAGACAAAAGACCCTACTCTCTTCCTCCGATGCTGTGAATTTTTTTAATGAATATAAAGATATAGTTATTAAGCCAACACAACAACTTGGAGGAAAGGGAGTATCTATCCTCCCACAGAGCGAACAAGAAGCATCTGAGGCTTTCGAAAGAGCATCATTAGCCTCTCATTCAAAAACATCTTCCAAAGTTATTGCAGAGCAATTTGTGCATGGACAAAATTACAGATTTCTAGTTCTAGGGGATAGTGTTATAGCAGTAGCAAGAAGAAAATCAGCCCATGTTATAGGTGATGGAAAAAGTAATATCAAACAGCTCATAGAACAAACAAACATAATTCGTAAAAATTCTTTGTTAAAGCCTATCATCATAGATGATGAGGTTAATCTAAAGCTAAAAAGAGATTTCCTATCATTGGACACTGTACCAAAAGCTGGACAAGAAATAATATTAAGATATAACTGCAATTTGACTACAGGAGGAACTACAGAAGAATGCATGAGTGAAGTTGACAATTACTATAAGGAAGTTGCTATAAACGCAGTTAAAATAGTAGGTGCAGAATTTGGAGGAGTAGACATTATTGCAAAAGACATATCCTCCATCGGAGAATTTGCTGTAAATGAAATCAACTACAACCCTGGATTAAGACTCCATTACAAAGTTGATAAAGGTAATATTACTGATGTTGCTGTCCCAATAATGCAGTACATTAGAGATAAATATATAAACTTACCAAAATAGTACAAAAATGCAAAAAAACACACAAGTACTGCAAGGGTTAAACCTCCTTTCGACAACTTCTCTAGTCACAATAAAAATTCAAAACAAAGAAAATGTAGAAAAACTACTAAAACAAATAACCTCCTACCACCCAATATTCATAGATAAATACCACTTTGAACAAAATAATCTCTTAATAGAAACCGCTATCCCATTCGTATGGAGAGAAGCATCAACATATATTCAAAAGCTATCGCAGGGAGAGCTATCATACAAAGATTGTAAGAAGAAAATAGTAGAAGACATAATAACCCGAAGACTAGCATCTATGTCTACTATTCCTGTTCTCCATTCAGCACACAAACAACAAAAAGAGATAACTCCAACAATAATCTCCGATTACAACTCCTCGAAGAATAAGGCTACAGAATCTAAAGGATTTAATAGATATTACACATTAGGCTGTGGTAAGGAATCCCAAGTAATATATTCAATATCCTCTAGCAAAGATTCAAAAACTGCAAAACAAATACAAAGAGACAAATGGAGCACCAATATGCTAATGGAAAGACTTGGTCTTCCAATACCGAAATGGCAACTAGTAGGAAGCAAGGCTGATATAGACAAAATCTGGGATAGTTACACAAAACCAGTAGTCATAAAACCTACAGGCCTTGCAGGAGGTAATGGAGTAGTTCTAGGAATCAAAACAAAAGAACAATGCAAAAAAGCATTTGACTTTGCTCAAAAGGCAACAAATACATTTCCAAGAAGTGCATGGCAGAAAAAAATTATGATACAAGAACAAGTTCAAGGAGAAGATTACAGACTACTAATAGTCGATGGCAAATTTGAAGTAGGTACAAAAAGAATTCCAGCATTCGTAACTGGTGATGGAAAAAACAGCATAAAGAAATTAATAGAAGAAGCAAATAAAGATCCAAAAAGAGACCTATCTAACCCATCTCACACACTAAAACCAATAATCATTGACGATCCTCTACTAGATTATCTAAAACAACAAAAGCTATCTCTCGAAGAAATCCCTCAAAAGGGACAAAAAATACAACTTAGAAAAGTTGCAAGCATGAGTCAAGGAGGTATCACTGAAGATGTCACAGACCTTGTTGGAGCAGAAATTAGATACATCGCAGAAAGCATAGCTCAATCAATACATGCATTCACTCTGGGTGTAGATGTACTTTGCAAAGACATCACTAAACCACTCACAAAGGAAAATGGAGCAATACTCGAGGTAAACACTATGCCAGAAGTATATCTCAACATATTCCCAGTAATAGGAGAAGAAAAAACAAATGTAATAGACACATATGTAGACAAACTTCTTTCTGGAAATAACACTAAAAGAATTGTAGTTGTAGGGAATCCATCAATAGATATCTCTACAATGTTAAAAAGAAAAACATTCATCTGCTCATACTTAAAACAAGATGACGTCGTCGGAGAATATAGAGACAAAGAATTAAGAATAAATGGCCTTACAATAAACAAAGAGCTAAAAAAAGAAAAAGCTCTTGAGGCACTAAAAATAAATGCTGCATTAGATGCAATAATACTACATCATAGAAATTGGGAAGAAGTAGAAGAAACAGGTTTAGGTTTTGAAAAAATAGACCTATTAATAATTACAAAAGATATGAGAAAAGACAAAAGATTTAATCAAATTTTGAGATACAGACTAAGAGGACTAATTACAAAGATTAAAATTATTTAAACAAACATAATTAATTTATTAGGAAATATAAATCTATGCGATTCTTAATTATTGAAAAAAGACAAAGGATCAATAATAACAGATTCAAAACAGATATACCAACAGGCTCTGAGAGACTAATAGAGGAACTGAAAAAAAGAAATATAGAATATGATTTCATATACAATGATCAGCTAGAATTCATCTTTAAACCATATACTATGAATATCCTTGCAAATGGGAAAGATATTCTGGAATACTCCCATATACTATTCAGAGGACACGCCCTTCACAATGACAAAGAATACCATTTCAAACGATATATCATAGATTATGTTGACAATTACAATAAAAAAAATACAAATAACAAAATTCTTGTACAAAATGCAGATGCAATAAAAAAACTCCCATACTATAACAAGATAGCAATGGCACAACTATGCTATGAAAATAATCTCCCCTACTTCACCACATATTATAGACCAGATGGAAATTACTCCAATTCACAAAGAAGCATTCTAAATGAATATCCTTTAGTTATAAAGGAATACACAGGAGAGAATAGAATAGAATTAATTGATGGAGTTGAAAAAATCAAAAAGAATGTCTTCAAGCTTAACAATTTAGATGATTATTCACAACAAGGACTTAAAGATCAAAACCTAGCTAATTTCTTCATTCAAGAATTTTCCAATGCAGGAGAAGACTACAGGATATTTGTAAAACTTGGAAAAGTTGTCGCTGGATGGAAAAGAAAAAGCACCAAGAATTTTATAACTGTAAATCAAGGAGAATATGAAATATACAATGAACCCAATGAAGAAATAAAGACTATTGCAGAAAGAATGAGCAATGTCTTAAACGCTGATTTTGTAGCAGTCGACTTTATGTATATAGGAGACAAACCATATATACAAGAGCTTTCCCTACACCCTGGATACAAAGCTTACGAAACAAAAGCAAAGGGAACTCCCATAAATATTGCAGAACAAATAATATCGGCTTTTAAAGTCCCACCTTTCTAAACATACTAAGCCACTGATCTTTTGTAGGAACATTAGATGCTCTTGGAATTAAACCATCTTCTACCCATTCACACTGTTTAATAGAAATTTTCCCAGAATAAAGACTATTGTACAATGATGGATTCTTTGCAATACTAGAAGATACTTTTCTAAAACCTCTAAAATACACTATATCTTTTACATATATTCCAGCTTTTGATGTATCAGAAAGCCCTCTTTTCACCCTATACGCAACATTAAACGCTGACTGCTTCGGAAATATTCCATGTAAACAGTTATACAATTCTCTAAACGAAAGATTCCCTCCTACATATATCGCATATGTTAAAGCAACCTTCCTTTTTAAACTACTTTCAGTCAAAACATTTACATTACTTTCATTCCACGTAGCAAGTCCCTCTTCTGCATCTAAATAGGCTGGTAAATTTGAGTTACCTAGAGCAGGAAACCCAGTATTTAGACCATTAACAGTTCTCAAAACATGTGTTCCGACCTCATGAATTAATGTTTTCTTTAACATAAGAGCATCTCTCTTTATTCCTTCATCAACAAAAATCTCTTTGCTCTTTATCCCTACTCTAACAGAATTCTTTCGAATATTTGATGATTTTTCTACTTTCCAACCATTCAAATTCAACATCGTAAATATATTTTGAAAAATTCCCAATATCTCATCATACTCATACAATCTTCTATCCTTTGATTTATCTACCTTTACAAGATTGTAACTTTTGGTATTACCTCTAAGTACTCTACATGAATTTCTAAATAGCTTCCCGCTTGGAAATCCGAATCTTTCAATGGAGATATCTGTAATAGCTTCATTATTCCCAACTGAGTTAATAAGATCATTAGCTTGTTTCTTAGATGATATTAATGATATGTAAAAATCAGAAATTCTTGGATCTACATCTATTATTTCCTCTACAGACAGAAGTTTTCTGAAAATTTCATCATTCCTGTTTCGAACGGTTTTGTATTTAAAAACAGGATTATATGTATCAGATTCAAAAAATTTCTCTTCCTCCTCTTCCAAATTAATAGGAGTAAGTACAAATGAAGTAGGAATTCTCAATTGACCAAGAAGTACAGATACTTCATCTAGTTTCATTTGTTTTATACTTTTATTCAATATTTTCATATACTATAACTAAACATTATTTCCTAAAATCACGATTAAAAGTAAATGTTCTTTCTCCTCTGGCTATTAATTCTAAAGCTATCCCTGTTCCCTTTACAACGCAATATATAGGCTCATCAGCTACATGTGAAGGAACACCTGTTGCTCTGGAAAATAACTTATCTAAATTTCTCAACTCTGATGTTCCGCCACTCATAACCATTCCCCTATCTATTATATCGGCTGAAAGTTCTGGAGGAGTTTTTTCCAATACATTTCTAATACTTCTAATAATTGATTTAAGTGGAAAATCTATTGCTTTTGCAACATCATTTGAATCAACAATTATCGATTTTGGCATACCGGCCCCAACATCTCTTCCTCTCACCTCCATCTGTGCAGGATCTCTAACTTCAACAGCAGACCCTATTTTTATTTTAATATTCTCAGCTGTCTGCTCACCGATCATAATCCCTTTCTTCTTCCTCATATATGAAATTATTGCTTCGTTCAAAGAATCCCCTGCAACACGCAATGACTCATACTCAACTATTCCATCAAGTGACATAACTGCAATTTCTGTAGTTCCTCCACCCATATTCACAATCATATTTCCAGAAGATGTATGTATCGGAAGTTGAGCTCCTAATGCAGCAAGAAGTGGTTCGGGTAGTAATGTTATACTTTTCGCTCCAACAGAGTTTGCCGCTTTTAATACAGCTCTCTCCTCAACAGAAGTAATTCCTGCAGGTACACTTATAACCACATCAGGCTTAAAAAATCTAGACTTTCCTAGTGCTTTATCAAAAAAATATCTCAACAAAGCCTCTGTAACCCTAGAATCTGCTATTACTCCACTTCTTAGTGGCCTTTTAGCAATAATATTCTCAGGGGTCTTTCCAATCATTTCTTTTGCCTCCTTTCCAACTGCTATTACTGTGTATGTATTTACATCAATAGCTACAACAGTAGGTTCAGAGAGCACAATCCCCTCTCCCTGTACAAAAACCACAGAGTTCGCAGTTCCTAAATCTAACCCTAACTTCTTTCCAAGCATTTCAGAAAAAACTACAAGTTATTTATTATCCTATTCAAAATTCAAAAGCATTGCTTCCTTCATTGCATCAGCAGTCTCTCTAGCAATCTTGGAAACTTTAAGACTACTTTCTAAAGCACTATCCAGCAATTCTTGCTTTTTCTTCTCAGCTTCAATTCTTCTCTCCCTTATGGGACTTAATTTTTGATTCATTACTTCAAACAATCTTTGCTTAACCTCTATGTCTTTAATATTTCCCTCTCTATACCTCCTTTTCATCTCTTCCACTTCATCTTTATCATCATTAAAAAAGTCATGATACATGAATGCTACATTACCTTCTACTCTACCTGGATCACTTGCATGCACTCTATTTGGGTCCGTGTACACCTTAAAAACCTTTTCCTTAAGTTCCTCTTCACTATCAGACAAATAGATGCAATTACCAAGACTTTTTCCCATCTTTTCTGCACCATCAATTCCGGGAACATTCACAGATGTCCCTAGCAATGCTTCTGGGAGATTCAAAACATCTTTCCCATAGGCTGAATTAAACTTCCTAGCTATCTCCCTTGCATCCTCTATCATTGGAAGTTGGTCTTTTCCAACAGGAACTAAATCAGCATTTACACTTAATATATCAGCAGCTTGATGAACAGGATACAGAAAGAAACCAAGTGGAGTTGAATCAGAAAACCCCTTTTGTAAAAGTTCTGTTTTAATCGTTGGATTATGTTTAACCTTCTGTACCGTGGTAAAATTTGACAAATATATGAATATCTCATCTATTTGCGGTACTTCACTCTGAATAAAGACAGAAGTCTTCTCAAAATCTATACCACACGCATAATAATCACACAAAAGTTCATATACGCTCTCCCTTATCTTTTCTGGATTATTTGCATTGTCTGTAAAAGCTTGAATATTAGCAATTTCTACAAATGTCTCATACTCATCTTGCAACTTAACTCTGTTCTGTATAGAACCAATAAAATGACCAATGTGCAATTTACCAGTTGGTCTATCTCCTGTCAATATTCTTTTCCTCTTCTGAATTTCTTTCATAGCTAAGTATTTTAACAACTAATCGATGATTATGCTATACTTTCCACAAATGAAGGAAGTCATCAGAAAAAATCTAGCTATAGTCATGAGAATCTCTATGATAGTTTGTGTTGTACTACTTACCGTGTTTATCTACTACTACTCGAAGGGCTATAGGATAAATATACACAATCAGGAAATTACAAAGACAGGGATATTAAACGTAAAGGCAGATCCATTCTGGTCTGACATATATGTTGATGGAGAAAATATAGGAAAATCACCTAAGAGCAAGACATTAAGTATAGGCGTACACAATGTTGAGATAAAGAAGGAAGGATACAAAACATGGACCAAACAAGTAGAGATATTTGATGAAAGATCAACAATAATAGTCCCATGGCTCCTTCTTCAGAAGCCAGAAAAAACAATAAGCTGGGATTCCCAAGGTATTTTTCAAAAATCATGGATAGATAAATCTTCTCAAGTTGCCCTTGTTTTGATAAAAGATTCTAATACTACATCTTCACTATGGGCATATAGGACTACGGTTCCATTTTTAAGCTTTACAGATAACAAAATAAAAATATTAACTACAGAGTCAGAAGTAGTAGATGTGAAGCTTTCTCCCGATGGGAATAAGGCATTACTAACCTTAAAAGATCCGTTAGGGGTACAAACATCATACATAATTGATACAATGTCTCAATTTTCTACATCCACACAACAAATTGACCTATCTAAGTATAGTGGATATACAATCTCATGGGCAGAAAATAGTAATTACATAATTTTTGATTCAAATATAGATATCATTTCATATGATATATCATTAAAAACCTCAACTATTTTAGAAAAGAAAAGCAATGGAGATAAATATATATGGACAACAGATTCAAATGGGTATTTCTACCTTGTACATCAGGAAGAAACGGAAAATCAGAATGTAAATGAGTACTCCATTCGTCAAGTAAAACTAGATGGGACTAATGTTTCAGAAATAATTCCACAACTATATTTTCAGAAAGATACAAGCTACATAGATTACTACAGGGCCAATGATTATGAATGTGTACCTTGTACAAATTCACCAGAAAATACTAAGACCGTCGGGGAAATAACACAAATCCTAGTAAGTCCTAAGGCTATGGGAATATATGTTCAAACAACCGAAGCATCATATTGGTATAATACTTCTACAAAAAGATATTTTCTAGTTTCCCCATACCCATCAGAATTACAAGAATACTCACAAGACTATGACAAATTCATATACAAAAATGATTATGGTTTCTTCACCTTTACTCTTGTCAAAGATGATTTAGACCCTACAAAGCAACTTGGAAGTAAAAAAATAGAGAATGCTGATAAAGCAAAAAATATCCATTGGATAAATGAATCTGCATCTGTAATTTACAATGAGGGTAACAATATATACATATCAGACAGTGATGGAGGAAATAAAACACTAGCAATATCTTCAGATACATTCAAAGAATATCTGTTAGGCTCAATAAAAGAGGAAATCTTCCTACTAGAAACAGATACGGAGGGAATACTATCAGTTAATAAATATACAGTCAATTAGCACAAAAACGCACCCGGTCGGAATCGAACCGACAACCTACGCGTTAGGAGTGCGTTGCTCTATCCTATTGAGCTACAGGTGCTAACCTTCAATCTCTTGCTGATTATATATCAAAACCTCCCTTGAGACCACAAAACATAGCTAAAATACCATCTCTCCACACTCTTTTGGATATCAATTAAACTTAGTGTGCTGTATAATATTCGGGTTATGGAGTATATAAAAATAAGAGGGGCTAAAGAAAACAATTTAAAAAATATAGATGTTGACATTCCTAAAAATAAATTCGTTGTGCTAACAGGAGTATCAGGTTGTGGAAAAACCTCACTAGCCTTTGATACTATATATGCAGAAGGACAACGCAGGTATGTAGAATCCATATCCTCGTATGCGAGGCAATTTCTAGGAGTAATCAAAAAACCAGATGTAGAATCAATAACTGGACTCTCTCCTGCCATATCAATAGATCAAAAGACAACAGGAACAAATCCACGCTCAACCGTAGGAACTATAACTGAGATATACAATTACCTTAGACTCTTGTATGGAAACGTTGGACAACCTTACTGCCCTAAGTGTGGCACAAAGATAGAATCACAAACAATCCAAGAAATAACACAAAAAGTACTCAACAAAGTCCATGGAACAAATCAAACAGTTCAGATTGTTTCACCCATCATAAAAAACAGGAAGGGACAATTCAAATCAACTCTTTCCAAATTACTCAATGAAGGATTTTTAAGAATATATATTGATGGAAATCTATACTTTCTAGATGATATCGATAATACTACTATTGACGAGAACAAAAAGCACACGCTAGATCTTGTCATTGACAGACTAAACCCCTCTTCTATGGAAGAAACTGAATTTAAAAAGAGACTCACAGATGCAATAGAATTGGCTGTAAATCACTCAGATGGAGAAGTAAAAATAATTACTGATAAACAAGAATTATTCTTCTCTGAAAATAATACCTGCGTAAATTGTGGAATATCATACCCCAAAATCACTCCTGCCTCATTTTCATTTAATGCCCCTGAAGGAGCATGTCCAAATTGTGCAGGATTAGGATACTTAAACCAGATAGATATAAACTCTTTGTACAATCCCAAGCTTACAATCAGAGAAGGCGGAATATTTCCATGGAGTAACAAGGTTACTAAAGATACATGGACAACAAGAGTTCTCAATGAGGTAGCAAGAATACATGGTTTTGATTTAACAACACCAATTGGAGAATATCCAAAACATATTTTTGACTTAATATTCTATGGCACAGGAGCCAAAACTCATTATCAAATAGAATATACAAATAGATTCGGTCAAACAAATATATATCATGCGAAATATGAAGGAGTTGTACCTGAATTGAGCAGAAGATACAAAGAGACATCATCCGAATATGCCAGATATGAGATAGAGAAGTACATGGCAGAAACTGTTTGCCCTGTATGCAATGGAAAGAGATTAAAACCATATTCTCTAGCTGTAAAAATAGATGGAAAAAACATAGAAGAGGTAACTAATATTCCAATATCAGATTTAGAAAAATATTTTTCAGATTTAAAATTTGAAGGAAATAGAAATGATATAGCTAAACCAATTATAAAAGAGATCTTGACTAGATTAAGGTTTCTGGTAAATCTTGGTCTTGGATACTTAACCCTATCTAGAAAAGCAAGTACTCTTTCAGGAGGAGAATCTCAAAGGATTAGATTGGCATCTCAGATAGGAACAGGATTGTCTGGAGTAATTTATGTTTTAGATGAACCTTCAATTGGTCTTCATGCAAGAGATATTTCAAAACTTACCAAATCTCTTAAAGAGTTAAGAGATGGGGGAAATAGTGTCATAGTTGTTGAGCATGATTTTGAGACTATGAGCCAATCCGATTGGATAATAGATATGGGACCAAAAGCTGGAAAACATGGTGGAGAAATTATCGCACAAGGGACATATGAAGATATTAAGCATTCTAATACTTTAACTGCTAAGTACTTAAACAATTCTTTTCTCATAGGCTCAAAGCTTGAAAAGAATACCACAGAAAAAATTACTGCTTCCTTAGAACTTCATTCTGTTTCTACCAACAATCTCAAATCAATAGATGTAAAATTTCCTTTATCCAAGCTAATTTCTGTCACGGGAGTTTCTGGCAGTGGTAAGTCCTCTCTGATAGCAGACACACTTGTGCCAGCATTAACAAATAAAATTATGCATGGCAAGCAGCTCGAAGGTATATACAAGGACATAACTGGAGTGGAAAATATAGATAAAATAATCAGCATAGATCAATCCCCTATAGGCCGAACACCAAGATCAAACCCTGCCACATATACAGGTCTCTTCTCCCCCATTCGCGAAATTTTTGCATCAACCAACGAGGCAAAGGCAAGAGGATACAATTCTGGAAGATTCAGTTTCAATGTAAGGGGTGGTAGATGCGAAAAATGTAAGGGAGATGGTCAAATAAAGATTGAAATGCAGTTCTTACCTGATGTATATATAACATGTGACCAATGTAATGGTTCTAGATACAATGATGAGGCCTTACAAATAGATTACAAAGGCAAAAACATAGCACAAGTACTTGATATGACTGTAGAGGAAGCATTGCAATTTTTCAAAAATATACCATCAATATTCAGAAAGCTCGATATTCTAAACAAAGTTGGATTAGGATATATTCAACTTGGGCAATCATCATTAACACTCTCAGGAGGAGAGTCACAAAGAATAAAACTAGCCAAGGAGTTATCAAAAATTTCAACAGGTCATACACTGTATGTACTTGATGAACCAACTACAGGTCTCCACTATTATGATGTAGATAATCTACTTACAATATTGAGAGAATTAGTCTCTAAAGGAAATACCGTTATTGTGGTTGAACACCATCTCGACATAATTAGGAACTCCGACTGGATTATAGATCTAGGTCCAGAAGGTGGTGATGCCGGAGGAAAAGTGGTGGCTCAAGGAACTATAGATGACATCATGAAGAGCAAAGAGAGTTACACAGGAATGTATCTAAAAAAATATCTTCAAAAGTTGGTGAAACCAACCAACCTATAGAATAAAATCACATCACTTGCTTCCAGGATTACCCCTAGTTCAAAATTTACTAGACAATTAAAAATGTCGATACGACAATATTGGTAACTATCTAATCACTCAAATGTTTAAAAAAAATTTACACTGAGAACAACTAATGGGAACGAATGAGAGAAATAATTCGAAAGAAATTTTCCATTGTTCCACTAATATGACTTCGCAAAAATCCACTCTTCCCTGCAGGGTTTTCCACAAACTATACATCTCCCCTCCTTATTCATACCACTCAAAGGCAAACATCTGCTTGTAGCCTTGGTATCATACTTAATTTTCTCTTCACATTCACTACATCCACACCAATTTGCTAAAATAAAGCCTCCATCACCTTTCAAAATATTCTTCATCTCTTCATACGATTCCACCCTATGGGATTTTGATACAAGATTTTTCTTTGATTTTTGATACAACTCCTCTTGAATATCTTTCAATATATTTTTCAACTCAATTCCTAGGATTCCCTTGTCAACAAAGAACTTTTCACCATCATCTCTCCTAACAACTTGACACATCGATTTCTCAGCCTCTTTCTCCCCTATTTCTATTCTCACAGGAACACCTTTCTTTTCCCATTCATTAAATTTCTCCCCAACTGTAAGATAATCCCTATCATCAAACAATATCTCTCCAGCATTAAACTCTGAACATAAATCCTTGTACACACTTTCTGCATAACTTAAAATCCTTTCTCTATTATCGTTCTTACAAATTGGAAGAATAACTGCTTTTACAGGGGCAATATTAGGAGGTAAAACCAACCCATTATCATCTGAATGCGTCATTATCAATGCTCCCATCATCCTTGTACTGGCTCCCCAGCTGGTCTGCCATGGATATTTTCTCTGACCATCTTTATCTACAAATTGAATATTAAAGACCTTAGCAAAATTCTGTCCTAAATCGTGAGAAGTTCCTAATTGTAAGGCTTTACCGTCCTGCATCATAGCCTCGGCTCCATATGTATCTAATGCTCCAGCGAATTTTTCAGATTGAGACTTTCTTCCACTGTAAACCTCCATAGCCAGATATTCTTTAGCAAAAGAAACATACATATTCAATCGCTCTGCTACTTCCTTTTCTGACTCCTCATGAGTCATATGCACTGTATGACCTTCCTGCCAAAGAAATTCAGAAGTCCTCAAAAAAAGTCTAGTTCTCTTTTCCCATCGCACAATATTGGCCCACTGATTTATTTTTAGTGGAAGATCTCTCCACGAATTAATCCACCTAGAAAAAGTGTCATACATTATGGTCTCCGACGTCGGTCTTACAACTAACTCTTCTTCTAATTTCGCACTATCATCAACTTCTATACCTTTCCCATCTTCACTTTCTTTTAACCTGTAATGAGTTACCACAGCACATTCTTTTGCAAAACCTTTTACATGACTGGCTTCTTTTGAAAAGAATGACTTTGGTATGAATATCGGAAAATATGCATTCTTAGCTCCAGATTCCTTTATCATTCTGTCCAAATTTTTTTGAATATTTTCCCAGATAGCATAGCCGTATGGCTTAATCACCATACAACCTCTCACAGATGAATTCTCTGCGAGATCTGCCCTTTCTATGACATCCAAATACCACTGTGAATAGTCTTCGGACCTTTTTGTTATTCCTTTTTTCCCCATCAGTTTAATAGGTATTTTACAATACTTTTAAAAGAATATTAATATACTATTTTTGGAGCAAAACCCCAATGCTCTGCAGCTTTTGCTAAAGCACTATCAGGATGTTCTTCTATCCACTCCTCCATATTTCCTCTTCCCATAGCAATATCACGAGCCTGTACAACAGCTTCTACACCAGCCTCAATTCCCCATGGATGACCAAGAACTCCTCCTCCGCACTGTATCATAATATTTTCTCCCAATCTGCTTATGACATCAGGTAACACACCAGGATGGAGTCCACCAGAAGCAACATGCCACACTGGTTTCATTCCATACCAATTCTGACCAAGTGTAATGCTTGTTTCGGGAGTAATATCAAGCTCTAAAACATCTCTTATGACTTTAGATTCTCCATAGTCCTCCATCTTTGTTTTGGGAGCTCCACCATGAAATGAATCCACGCCAAGAAGCCTCATAATTTTGGCCATGACTATCATAGACATTGAGAAATCCATTATCTCCCCCTTATCATATACTCCAGAACCAGACTCTCTAGTAAGCAGACTATGCATTGCTCTATGGGCATGTATTGCTAAACCAGGGTTTTTAAGTCTCATTGTGTGTACAGCAGAAAATCCTGTTGTCACAACATCCATCATCATCCATCTACCTCCATGAGCCTTAATCATACCTGCCCTGTCAAGCATCGTCTCCATATTTGAATGAGTAACATTACACAAGTAGAACTTCTTCTTTCCAGATTTCTCTTCAATTTCCTTCTGTACTTCAAGAACCGCTTTACATCGATCTTCAAATTTGTTAAATGGAAGACTTGTTAAATTCTCATCATCTTTAATACCCTGATATTCACCATTAGCAGCAGTAAACAGTATTCTAGCCAAATCAGCTTGCTCTTGGGCAGTTCTCCCAACTTTTGGTTTTGGAACTGTTAGAAGAAGTGGACCTCTTTCAATACCCATTTGCTCCCTTATGCCATCAATTCCAAATTGTGGTCCAGGAAATGCTTGTACCATCCTTCTTGGAAATCTAATATCCAAACATCTAAATGCCTTTAACATCTTCATTCCACCAATATTTCCGACAACTCCAGCAAGTAAACCAGACATATTATCCAATTCAAAGAGATCTACTTTGTATGCAATTTTGAATGTATTTGTTTCTGGTTCTAAGTCATATGCTATGGCCTTCATTTTATCCGCCATAGGAACTCCCGAACCTTTGCCATCATATACTTTTGTCCATGTACCAGTAGAACTTTCAGCAGCACATGCTCCTGCAACATCTTCAAACTGATCTTTTGCCTCGTCTATCATTTCTACATCCAAATAGGTAATTATATAGTCTTCATCAGGATTTTTTGGTTTCCAACCTTTTGGAGCAACATAGGGATTTTCTTTTTCACTCATGGCAGTATCTGTATTCATATTATCTACCATATTAAACAACTAAGAGAATCGAATTGCAATCATATTCAAACAAATTAATAGCAAACAACTAGCCCAATGTTTAGCAGATACCCCAGTCGAATGACACAACACATTGGAAATCTCCCTAAACAAGGCTATCGGGGTGACACGACTCGAACGTGCGACCTCTACATCCCGAATGTAGCGTTCTAGCCAACTGAACTACACCCCGTAACTACATAACATCTACGCACTCTATTCCTAAATGATCCAAACCATCTTTCATTACCGTCATAACTGCTTTAACTTCTAGTAGTAAGATAGCTCTATCATCACTATCAGAATCGAGTATTCTAACATTTTGGTACAGTGAATTAAACTTTTGCCCAAGATTGAATAGATAGTTACATAATTCTGATGGATCCCATCTTCTAGCAGAAGATAGCAAAACAGAATTGTACATGCTAAGATACCTTCCAAGTTCTTCTGCAAAGGGATTCTCAAATATCCTTTCAGAATAAACTTCATTTGTATTTACCAATTCGCTATTCTTTAGCAAAGAATTACACCTAGAATATACATACATAAGGTAAGGGCCTGTATTCCCATCAAAGGTAATAGACCTATCAAAGTCAAATACAATATCATTTCCTATACTTACTTTTAGAAAAGCGTACTTAATGGCACCAATGGCAATCCTCTCACTTAAACTAGCAATATCCTCAACATTCATTTTCTCACCATCACTCATAACATCTATAATCTTTTCAGTTGTCTTCTCAATCAACCACTCTCCTCCAACAAAACCACCTTTTCTACTAGACATTTTCTCTCCACCAGATGTCTTTATCAAACCATGAGGAATATGTATCATACCTTCTACCACTTTAGGATCAATCTTCCTTAAAGCATCCATCACCACAGCAAAATATCCTTTCTGTTCCTTCCCAGTTATGACAACAGATCTGTCATATCCTGTTTCCTTAAATTTTTTAAATGCAAGACCTAACTCCTTTGCTTCATATGTTGGAAGTCCATGCTTGTTCACAAATACCCTTGTATGAAGATTCTTTTTTTCATCTCCTTCATAAATAATGGCACCATCATCTTCTTTAAAAACTGTTCCTAAATTCTCAAGAACTATTCTCAAACCAGCTTCTCCAACCTCACTTTCCAAGTAATAGTAATCAAACTTCGTTCCTAACTTCTTGTAAATCTCCTCAAAATATTCTAAACACCACCTTCTTCCTTCAAGATACCATTTCTGCATCCCTAATTCTTCAAACCTAGAAAAATCCTTTTTAGCAAGAGAAGGAGTTGAAAGAGAGAAAATGTAGTAGTTTATATCCTCTATTTCCTCCTTTACTTCACCATCATTTTTGCAATCATACACTTCACTTCCTAGTATATATGCATCTCCTAGAAACTTAACTTTCTCTTTCAAACTGAATCTTTCCAAATCTTCAAATTTCATACTCTCATCACTTAACTTCTTTCTTAAGCCCCACATAGTTTTGGCAACATGTAATCCAACATCACCTTGATATGTAGCTCGCTTAACATCTGCCCCTAGAACGCTCTGTAGTCTGCATAGAGACTCTCCTACTGTATTTGTATACAAGTGACCAACATGTAGAACTTTGAAGGGATTAGCGTCAGTGTATTCTATGAGTATTCTTTCCCCTTCCTTCTCATGTGATTTGAAAATATCTTCTCTGTTTTTTGTAATTGCTATTAGCTGATTGTAAAGATATTTTGATGATACAAAAAAATTTATGAACCCTGGTTTTACTACTTCAATTTTCTCAATATTCTGATCTTCCGCTATATTTTCCTGTATTTCTTGGGCTAATTCAATGGGGTTTTTCCCAAAACTTTTAGCGAATTTCATTGCGATGTTAGTATAGTAATCACCTCTATTTAGATCTGTAGTCCTTTCAACAGTTATTTCTGATATGGGGATACTATATCCATTCTTTGTTAATGAATTTTCTATGAGTTTTGAAATATTTTTTGTAATATCCATAGTAATAGTATGAGTATACATTACAAAATACGCATCCGGAAGGATTTGAACCCTCAACACTCGGTT
>DAOOVT010000002.1:0-59096 GCA_035370405.1 Candidatus Dojkabacteria bacterium
GCTCCGCGACCAGGACTCGAACCTGGAACCGAACGGTTAACAGCCGTTTGCTCTACCATTGAGCTATCGCGGATTATCAATGTACACTTTGCTATTATATCCACTCACCTATATTTGTGCAACACACAATATTTGTATATTATATACTTAGTATATTTAACTTAATCCTAAGAAATATGCTAGACAACAGAATTAAAATATCCTTCATAGGTATGGAGCCTACAGAGGCTCTTAAGTCATATGTTAAAGAAAAAATATCTAAATATGAGAATCTCCTTGAAGATGCAACTTCAATAGAAGTATTTTTGAAAGAAAGCAAATCCAATAGAGGAGTTAACGAAGATTTTAGAATAGATATAAATGTAAGCCTTCCAGAGACTAGAATACGTGTCGAGCAAAGAGGTGAAAATATGTATGCAAATATAGATGAAGCATCAGACGTACTAAATAGAAGATTAACTAGATACAACGAAATGAAGGACCATTGGAGTGGAAAAAGTCCTTGGAAAGTTGATATGAACATGGAAAATGATGAAGAAGCAGATACTAATGTAATATATATTCCCAAGATATCGAAAAGAAAAACAATGGATGATATGACACCATTAGAAGAAGCAGAGGCCATAGAAAGGATGGAAATGGCGGGCTATGACCAGTATTTATTCAAGAACAAAAGTACAAACAAAATTAGTATGATTTACAGACGAATAGATGGAGGTTATGGTCTTGTAGAACCAAAAGATTAGATTACAACAAAAAACCTCGCATTTAGCGAGGTTTCTGTTCAATAGCGCAGTTAAAATTCCTTACTTCTTGATATTATCAATAAATTCGTTAACCAAGTTAATGGTTGTAGTCAAAAATCCATACTTTGGAGGATTTGACGCATTATCAATAATATTATACTCGCCCTGCTTCTGAGTTAACCAATCCTGTGAACTAGAATCAACTATCTGCCTCTTATACCAATCTGTTGTCTGATCCTTGTATTTCTCAAAATCTAACTTCTCGCCTTCCTCTAATGCAGCAGCATCATTTGGGAAAAGTACATCACTATATTGATTAAAGAAATTCTTTATATCATCATCTGTATATTGCAAAGATGGTTCCAAAATCTTCCTTAAAAGAATATCTGTCTTCAATTGATCCTTCAACTGATCCAAGGTGAAATTGTTTGCAGCCAATGTATTCTGAAGAGCCTCCTCACCACCCATACTCTCTCTGATTCTTTCTAATTCAGTTTCAATATCCTCATCTGTAACTTCCACATTTGCCTTTTTAGCCTCTAGCTCAACTATCTTATCATTAATCATCTTTGAAGCCATTGCCTTACCATAGTACTGCTCGAGTTGCTTTCTCCATTCTCTTCGTGGAATTCTAGAATCATTTACTATTGCTATACTGTAACTATTATTGTAATACTGAACTCCAAGATCAATTAAAGCTAGTGATGCTATTATTATCACAATGTACTTGATTATTCTAAGTACTGATTTAAAACTATATCCTTTAATGGCAGAAACATCAGGTTTATGAAGAGTAACTTTAATTTCTGGTTTCTTAAACCTTTTTGTTTGCTTTTTTTCTTGCTTTGAGGCCTTTTGATTGGCAGTTTCCTCTTTTATTGGGGCTTTAGTTTTCTTATCTTTACTCATTAAGTTAAGTTAATATAAATTTAATAGAGCTAGCTTAGTTTAGCAGAATATTACGAAATATGAAAGAGATAGTAGATTATTGAATTTTTAGATGCAAATATATTGTTCTATAACCATTATTATGGTCAATTATAACATAACCTTGTCCACACTCTGAATATCTATAAAGAGTCCCACTAGCAGCAGCAACCACAGCTGCGCCTCCAGTAGAGTAGTAATCTGCACGAACTAAGTCTGTAGCATGATAATTATATGGATCTCCCTCGTGAACATTTTGTGTTACGACTACAGACCCTGTTAAAGGCATCAAATATGAACCTGATGATGCAGGTTGTGGAGGTGTTGTGCCATCCCAATCATATGCTGTTCCAATTCCATTCCATGTTAAAAATCCATTACTCCATATTGGAACATTAGCATAGAAATATTGTCCAGTTTTTGATGCACTAATCCCAAAATGTAGATGAGGCCCTGATGAGAATCCACAAGTTCCGACTCCCGAATCAAGATAACCTATCAATCCACCTCTTGGAACTGGTCCTTCATTTATCATTTCTCCCATATGCGCATTAATATATTCAAGTATTTTAGCATCTACGGCTGCTTGCTGTGCTCTTTTCTGCACCATCTCAGCGAGTAGTTCTGCCTGCTTAATTTTTGATTGTGCAAGTAAATTTTCTCTCTCACTCTTTTGAGCATCTAATTCTTTCTGATTCTCTGCAAGCTTAATTTTCTCTTCTTCTGTATTATTTCTTTTGATTTGAAGTTTTGCCTTATTCTGTTCTAGTTCCTGCTCCTGTTTCTTTAATTCGGTAGCTTTCTCAGAGTAATTTTGAAGATATTGTTTATCTTTCTCCCTAGTAGCTGCCAAATACTTTGCTTTTCTTAAAGCAGAGGATATATTTTTCATATCAAGCAAAATCTCAAATGTATCAAGGAAGGAATATTTGTAAGATTCTGATATCCTCTTGTTTACAGATTCAGAAAGTACATCCATCTCCTGTTTTAATATCGAAATATTATCCTCCTTCTCCTTAATATCTTTCTCTAGTAATTTTATTTCCTTGTCATTTGCAGTTATTTCTACTTGTAGGGATTGAATCACTTTTTCAGATTGTTCAATTTGGTCTTTTAGGTAAGCTATTTTTTCTTGCAAAGTCAACTGTTGATATTCTTCGTTCTTAAGTTGTTTGCTAATATTATCAACCTCCTGTTTTAGAGATGCAGATTGCTTTCTCAAATATTCTACGCATTCATATGAATCTGGATCTATATTTGAAGGACACAATGTTTGGGTTTCATCAGCAAATACCACTGATGGGGAAGCAAAAATTAAACTCAGAAACAAAATTGTAGATATTATTCTCTTTTTTGTCATATTCTAATCTAAATATTTTCTTACAGCACTAAGACTACTAATTACTCCTATGATACCGCCTACGATTATATGAATTGCATAGTATATTAGTAAGAATAACAAATCAGCTCTCATTAAAAAGTCTAAATCAAAACTTTTAAGAGTTTCGGTTATGAAAACAGCAAAATCTGTCCCTTCTGTGTAGTGCATCAAAATATACCAAGGAATCATTATGAGTGAAGCACCTATTATTCCTCCTACTATTCCGTAGAATAGCCCTTCCAATATGAAAGGAAGTTTGATAAAGCTATTAGAACCTCCAACTAGATTCATTATTCGAATTTCCTCTTTGTGGGAATTTATATTGAAACCAATAGTTATTCTAATAAGGAAGAATGTTATTACAACTAGAACAACTATTAGTACGACTGAGCTAATATTTATTATCTTAGATAGGGATTTCAAATTATCAACAACATCTTCAAAATACATAACTTCATCTATTGCTGGATTAGTTTCCTTTTCCGTATTTATCTTCTCTATTATCTGCAGAAGAGAATCAACAGATTTTGCTCGTATTTCTAAGCTAGGAGGTAACGAATCTGCTGTAACCGTTGACAGTAGGTCTGGATTATCAGCAAAATCCTCTTTATATATTTCTAGTGCCTTTTCTTGAGATATATAGTCTATGCTTTCTACAAGATTTTCATCATATATTTTGTCTCTAAACAGCATGATGTATGATTCTTCAGTGTCTTTCTTGAAGAAAACTATCACTTGAGCTTTCTTTTCATAATACTGGACTCCTTTTTTGGCAATAATGGCCATGCTTATGAAAAGAGATGAAATTGCTATTACGATAGAGGTTACAAGTATAGTAGAAACAGAAAGCCATTTGTTTCTTTTGATATTCTTTTTTGTATTACTAATTATTTTGTTGCTCATTATTGTTTTTTATAGAATTATTTAATAAATAATTTCTTACAAAATCTTCTAGTTTTTTCTCTTCTTTATTATTGAAATTCATATTTTTCAAATCATCTTCTGTGAGTTTTAATATCATGTCTATATTAATAATCCCATTCTGAAGCAATTTTTTTAGAACTTTTCTGTCTAAGTTTTTGATACTATCATCTGGGGTAGGGGGTTCTTTCTCTAGAGTCTTTGGCTTGGGTGTTTTCTGAATATTTTCATCAGTTTTTACTTCGTCATTTGTATGAATTACGGAAGGCTTCTTTGGCTTCTTTATGGTGTCATAATCGCCCTTATTATCTGAAATAACTTTACCATTTTCTATACGTATGACTCTTGTTTTCATAAAATCAACAATTTCTTTATCATGGCTTATGACCATAACTGTAGTTCCACTTTTGTTTATATTTCTTAATATTTCCAGTATTTGAAATGAATTATCTGGATCGAGATTCCCAGTTGGTTCATCTGCAATCAATAAATCAGGATCGCTTGCTAATGCCCTAGCTATGGCTCCTCTTTGTTGTTCCCCTCCTGATAGTTGAACAGGAAAAAGAGATCTTCTGTTTTCTAGCTTAACTAAATTAAGTAAATAGCTTGTAGTTTCCTTTATCTCTTTGTCTGGTTTTCCTAGAATTTCAAGTGCAAAAGCGACATTTTCTTCTAGAGTCTTACTTGGTAATAGCTTTATATCTTGAAATACAACACCTAATCGTTGCCTGTATTTTGGTATTAATGGTTTTGGAAGTTTTGTAATTTCAACATCTTCAAAAAAGATTGATCCAGCTGTAGGAAGTTCTTCCCTTATTAACAGTTTAAGTAATGTAGTTTTTCCTGCCCCTGATGGTCCAACTAAGAAAGAGAATTCCCCAGTATCAATATTGAAAGTTACATCCTCTAGGGCTGTAATATCTGGAGTATATTTTTTTGTAACATTCTCAAATAACAACATGGCAGTTTCAGATAGATTAAGTATACACTTCTTGTTATGTTACTTCATTCTTATTTCTGCTTCAACCAGTTCATCTATATTCCCATTTAAAACACTTTCAGGATCATATATTTCTATTCCTGTTCTAAGATCTTTTACCATTTTATATGGGTGAAGTATATAATTTCTTATTTGGTTTCCCCATCCTGCAATTTTGTACTCTCCCTTAATATCAGATATTTTTGCCAATTTCTCTTCCTCTTTTATGTGCCATAATTTTGCTTTAAGTATTTTCATTGCGTTCTCTCTATTTTGAGCTTGGCTCCTTTCTCCAGAAGATTGAACAGTGATATTGGTAGGAATATGGGTTATTTGTACTGCAGATGATGTCTTATTTACATTTTGTCCTCCAGGACCTCCTGATTTTACAGCTTTGAAGAGAATATCTTTTTCTGGAATCTCAAGTTCGGGATCTTCATCTTCTAACATTGGTAATACTTCTACTCCAGCAAATGTAGTTTGTCTTAAGCCTTGAGAATTAAAAGGAGATATTCTGACTAATCTATGTGTTCCGTGCTCTTTTTTTAGTATTCCATATGCATATGGCTCATTGATATACATGGTTACACTTTGTAACCCAGTTTCATTTCCTTTTGTTATTTCAGATATTGTATATTCCCAATTCTGCTTGTCAAAATACATAGTGTACATTCTAAAGAGCATTTCAACCCAATCATTTGATTCTGTTCCTCCCTGTCCAGCATATATGGAAAGTATTGCATGAGCATTATCATATTGTGCTGAAAGAAATTTTCTTAATTCAAATTTATCTAGTTTTTCTCTTAGAGTAAGGTAATCATCGATAAGGAGGTTTTGTTCTGTTTCTTTAGTTATCGAATTAAATATATCTGCTAATGTGTGTATATCATTTTCTAGAGTCTGTGCTGTTGAAATTTCATATTGTATATCTGCAATTTCAGCCATAATGTGTTTAGCTTCTTTGTTGTTTGACCAGAAATTGGAATCTAATGTTTTGTTTTGTAATTCAGCTAATTTCTGCTTTTTTTGATCAATTTCAAGGCTCTTTATTGTTTTTTCAATATCTGATTGAAGATCTAAGATATCTTTTTTGCGTAAATCGTTCATATGTAATATATTATACACGAGTTTTGTCTGATGAGATTTTAATTCAATATCCTTTAGTATGTTTGATTTCCTAAAAAAAGAAGAAGAGGCGAATAATACACTTGCACATCCTCAGTTTGGGGATAAAGTATTTCAAAATCGTAATTTTGTGACATTAATAGTGCTAGATGGATTTGGAGTATTTCCAGATGCAGAAGGTAATGCTGTTTGGGGAGCAAAAACTCCATTTTTGGATACAGCGTGGACTTTTGGAAGATCTACACTGATTCATGCTGCTGGGACACATGTGGGACTTCCAAATGAGGAAGCAGGGAACTCTGAGGTAGGCCATCTTAATATTGGTGCTGGACAGGTAGTGTATCAGTCTCTTCCTAGAATAAATGATGCCATAAGTGGTAATGAGCTGAGTAATAATCAGGTAATTCGTGAGATATTTGAACATGTTAAGAAGAACAAGAGTGATTTACATTTAACTGGAGTATTGAGTGCAGCTGGAGTTCATGGTCATATCAAGCATCTTTTTTCTTTGATGGAGATATGTAAAGTAAATGGTGTTAACCCATATATACATATTATGCTTGATGGTAGAGATACAGGTCCCATGGATGGATATTTGTATGTAAGTAAATTGAAAGAGAAAATAAATGAGCTTGGGATTGGAAGGATTGCATCTATGATGGGAAGGTTTTACGGAATGGATAGAGATTCTAGATGGGAAAGAACTAAGTTAGCATATGAGGCAATGGTTGGAGTATCAGAAGATACATTTACTGATCCAATTGATGCGATTCAAAAAGCATATAAGGTGGGAGAATATGATCAATTCTTCAAACCAAGAGTATGTGTTGGAGGCGATGGTAAACCTGTTGGAGTTGTAAAAAATGGAGATGCTGTATTGTTTTGGAACTTTCGTGAAGATAGAGCGAGACAATTAACAAAAGTTTTTGTAGTTGATGATTTTACCCCTTTTCAAAGGATTAATTATCCGAAAAATGTGTATTTTGCTACTATGACTGGTTATGAAGAAGGTCTTCCAGCCCATGTTTTATTTCCTCCTTTAGAAGTTAAGCAATCCTTGTCAGAGTATCTTTCTTCAAATGGGAAGAGGCAGATTCATCTATCTGAAACTGAGAAATATATGCATGTTACATACTTTTTTAATGGTGGTATTGAGAATCCTCATCCAGGAGAAATATTTTTTAATATTCCATCTCCAAGAGTTGATGATTATTCATTGACTCCAGCCATGAGTGCAGAGCTTATTCGTGATGAAACGGTCAGAAGGATAAAAGATATTAAGAATAATCCTCTTGAATTTATACTTCTTAATTTTGCTAATCCAGATATGCTTGGACATACCGGAAACTATGCCGCAACAGTAAGAGGAAATGAAATTACTGATGCTTGTTGTTTTGATGTAGCCAAGGCAACTTTAGAGGCTGGTGGAGCTGTAATAATAACAGCAGACCATGGAAATTGCGAAACTATGATTAATAGGGTTACAAAAGAAATAGATATAGCTCATACAAATAATCCAGTGCCAATGACAGTACTTACTAATATTGAAGAAATTAGAGGAAAGGCTGGTATTCCAGTAAGGAAGATAGGTACAGGGGAGAGAGCCAAAACGACTGGTCTTTTAGCGGATGTGGCTCCTACCGTGCTTGGATTACTAAATATGGATATACCAGCAAGTATGACTGGAGTAGATCTTCGTTCGATTATCTAGTGTTTACAAAGCAAAAAGCAAAATAACTACACCGAGTAATATTCTGTAAATACCAAATACGGTAAGCCAATTCTTTTTACTATTTCTATCTATTATTCTCAAGCAAAGGTAGCCAATTGTAAATGTAATTGCTAAAACAAGTATAGAATCCATCGACCCTAATATCGGTTTAGAATCTGAGAAATCAAGAACAGCACCCCCAAGCATAACTGGTAAACCTACCATAAGTGAATATTTTAGTGCGGTATATTTATCTATCCCCAAAAATATCCCTGCAATAGTACAGATGCCAGATCTAGAAGTTCCGGGAATGAGTGCAATAGCCTGTGCGAATCCGATAATAATTGATTGTTTCCATGTAATACCACTAAGATCCTTTACTTGTGAATGAGTGTATTTTTTTTCTGTAAATATCATGACCATTCCCCAGACAATTAAGGAAACAGCAGTAATCCATGATGCACGGAGCTTTTCTGATATGATTGAATCAAATAGAATTCCTAGTACTCCTGCAGGAATTGATGAAATGGCTATTTTAAAAAATAATGACCACTTTTCTTTTGAAAAGAAATTATGAAAAATCTCTTTCGAAAAAAATATTAATATTGCTAAAGTTGTTCCAAGATGAAAAAATATCAAAAGAGATGAAGACATACTAATATCTAAAAGTCTTCCTAGTAGAAGTAGATGTGCAGAGCTTGAGATTGGAAGTAGTTCTGTAATCCCTTGTACTATGCTCATGATGACTAACTTTAAAGTTTCCATATAATCTGGTATTCTGAATTGAATATATTATGGTAATATTAAATAGAATGAGAGTCAAAGATTGTATAAAAATCCTTACTACCTTACTTGTGTGTGTATTTGTACCTGCTGAAAAAGCATTTGCATCTTCTCCGTCTTTTTCATTGTATCCAAATGGAGGAATTGTTGTTAATGGGGCAGATGGATTTGTAGTAGATGTTTTAATTGATACAGGAGGGAAGAAAATAGTTTCTGCAAAGTTTACATTGCTTTTTGATCCTAGTGAGCTTCAATTAACAAAAGTTGAGAGAAATAATTCATTGTTTGCTCAATGGCCTGATGATGAGAGTACAGTAGATAATGATAATGGTGTTGTTATGCTTGATGGATTCAGTCAGAGTGGTAGTGGAGATGAATATATTACAGAAGGAGAGCCTGATATATTTGCAAGACTTCATTTTAAGGCATTAAAAAAAGCTGATGCAGTGCTAGATTGGGAGTACAATACAAATAATGGAATATTTGAGACCGTAATGATTCTCGATGGGAGTCCTGCTAATCAAAATATTTTAACTACAAAACCTAGTAGTGCGATATTTAGAATAGGGACAGTATATACAGGTTCATTATCAAATACTGGTATTCCATTGAATAGGTATGTATTGTTTACAGGTGTAGTCTTAATCCTTTTCGGAGGCTTTATGGTATTTACTAGGCCAAGATCACTAGGTAGGAAAAAAGGAACAGTTGTCATGTATGAAGGAAAGAAAAAATAATAGCGAAAATCTTAAAGTTGCAATTGTTACAGAGCACCTGTGGAAAATGGGAGGAGCGAATAGGGTCTTAAATTGCTTCTGTGAAATGTTTCCTACTGCTGATATATATTGTCTTTTTGGAGAGAAAAATTTTCTAAAACGAAAAGAAGTTCTTTCTGATGAAATTTGTAAGCATAGAGTGTTCTATTCAAAGTTAAACAATCTTCCTTTTGTAAGGAAATACTATCAATATACTTTTAGAAAATGGATAAAAAATGTAGAGAAATTTAATCTCTCTAACTATGATTTAGTAATATCATCATCATCATCTGTTGCTCATGGAGTTATAACTCCATACAATTGTCTTCATATTTCATATATTCATTCCCCTATGAGGTTTATTTGGGATTTGAATAAAACATATTTTGGTGAAAAGAGAGGTTCACATTCCCTACCTGTAGGATTAGCATCAAGGATTCCATTTAATTTTGCCCGTATATGGGATGTTTGTGCTTCAAATAGATCTGAAGTTCTAATTGCAAATTCAAATTGTGTAAGAAATAGAATATCGAAATATTGGAAGAAGGAGAGCAAAGTTATCTATCCTCCTGTGGAGATGTATAAAGGAAAATTAAAGGAAAGGAGAGATGATTATTTTGTTTGTGGAGCACCATTTGAAAAGAATAAAGGAGGAGAATTTCTTCTGGAGAAGGCAAAAAATATGGGGTTTAACTTGAAGGTCATAGGTACAGGATCTATGTTGTCCTCTATGAAGAGAAAATATGGGAAATGTGACAATATTGAAATACTAGGGTGGGTATCAGAAGATGAGAAATGGAATATGCTATGTAGTTGTTCAGGATATATTGTAGCAGGTGAAGAAGATTATGGAATATTTCCTGTGGAGGCTCTTTCGTGTGGTACTCCAGTTTTAGCGTTTAAAGGTGGTGGTAGCCTAGAAACAGTTGTAGAAGGTAAAGGAGGTATGTTTTTTGAATGGAATAATTTTGAGGATGTTTTCGAGAAATTTAGACAGAAGGATTGGGATTGCCGAGATGTTCGTATGAGTCTTAGAAATTTTAATACAAAAGATAGTTTTAAAGAGAAGATAATGGATGTGCTGGTTGATAACGGAATACATATTTGATATGATTTTCGTTGTCTAAATATGCCGAGATAGCTCAGTTGGTAGAGCATCTGTCTGAAGAACAGAGGGTCCCCAGTCCGAATCTGGGTCTCGGCACCACTGCGAGAGTAGTTCAGTTGGCTAGAACGACACATTGCCAATGTGTAGGTCGCGGGTTCGAACCCCGTCTCTCGCTCCAAATATTCATTTTTCATTGTGTTTACATTCTGAGATGGAAGTGTTACATTTTACCGATGTCTTGTGAAGTTAGTCTGACATTTAAAATGTATAAAAGATGATTAAATGAAGATATTATTTACCCCTCTGACCACTAGTTCCATAGCTCACATTATTAGAAGTTTTGCTCTTGCGGAAAGGTTCGTAGAGAATGGAGATGAGGTTTTTTTTACTTCGTGTAGGTTAAAGAAAGATTTCATAGAAAAAGAAGGATACAAAGTTGTTAGGACATACTCTCCATTCAATTTGAATGATGAAAATGATCAGTCTGTAAACTATCTGTCTACCCATAAGAAGGAGATGGTGGAGTGGTTTAAAGCTGATATAGAGGCTGCATCAGAAGTTCATGCTGATGTTGTCATAGGGTGCTCCTGTTTGTTTGGTCCTCATGTTACATATGCTACTGGTATTCCTACAGTAGCCCTTATGAATGGTCAGTATGCTCCAAATACGAAGGGGCTTATGGGTGTATGCTTGTGTGATGATTCATTGAGAAGTATTTTGCTCAGAAATATGCTTCGTCCAATATTTAATAGACAGTTTTTGAATGAATATCTTTCAGAAGTTCTCGATGCGTACAGGATAATAGGGATTGAGCATGGAGATATTAAAAGTAGGGAGGAGATGTACTCTCCAATGCCAATATTGATTCCAGGAGATGAGGAATTTGAACCTCAACTCAAAACTGACGAGAATAGTAAATTCATAGGTCCTTTGTTTTGGGACGGATTTGAGAGAATAAGTGATAATACATTGAGTGAAGAAAGTATTTTAAAATTTAAGGGTAATGATAGATTAGTTTTCATAACCTTCGGAGGTAGTGTTTTTAATAGAAATATTTATGACAGAATTTTAAGGAGTTTAAACAAAATAGATGCAAAGAAAATAGTAGCACTTGGACCTAATTTCAAGAGAGAGGATTTTCCAGAAGATTCAGATGATTTAATTATTAGAAATTTTGTTCCTGGACTTAGATTGTCTAAACTTTCTGATATCATTGTGAATACAGGATCTCAGGGAGCAATAATGCAGGCTTTGACATATGGTAAGCCCGTTGTTGCATTTCCAGTTGGAATAGATCAGGCGTACTTTGCTAATCGTTTGGAGGAGATGAATGTCGGAAGAAATGTTAATAAGACAGGTATCCTTGGTTTTTCTAAAAGAGAAAGTTATCAGTTTGTAGATGATCGTGTACCTGAGAAAATGATTTCAGCTGTTAATGAATTGATGAGTAATGATAAATACGCAAAAAATGCACAATCGTATTCTTTGAGATTGAAGAAAAGATATAATGATCCAGCTGGAGAAGTAGTGAATTTCGTGTATAATAGGTACAAGAAAATATGATTATAGAAGTATCACTGTTAATAATAATTCTCCTTTTGTGTTCATATATATTGTTTAGTGTGCTTGGTACTGATGGAATATCAAACGAAGCTCAAAGAAAAAGTTTTGCTCTTATGGTTTTTTGGATCATCCTTTGGGTTATAACTATCCTACTGACAGATATATTTTATCAGCATTTAGATTTTTCCTTATGGACTTCAAGATTATCATTTTGTACTTCTGCACTAATAGGGTATAGCTATTATCTATTTGTAGAAAAATATCAGAATAAGGAGAAACTTAGGGTTATTAGAATATTGTGGAGTATTGTTACCATATTCTTGGTTTTTATATCATTAACGGATTCTATTGTAAAAAGTGTGGCAATAGTAGATGGATCATTAAAATCTACTCCTGGCAATATGAACATAGTGTATGCTGTTCTTGTTGGAGTAATGTTTTTATCATCAGGCTTACTATTTTTTGATGCGTACAAGCATGAGAAGAATAGGGTAAAGAAGAATCAGATGTTGTATATGCTTATCGGTTCTGTGATTTCTATTTCTCTTACATTTGTAACAAACTTAGTACTTCCAATGCTTGGTTTCAAGGAAATAAGATCACTTGGTCCACTTTGTCTTTCTTTTTTCATATTCGCTACATATTATTCAATAATAAGGTATCGTTTCCTAAGTGCAAAGTTACTAATTAGTCGTTTTCTCTACACCTTAATTATTGCAATTATTCCATATGTAGTTTTTCATTTGATAGTATATCTGCAGCTTGCTGTGTGGGGTGATATATATAGTACAGGTGCGTTGGTATCAGGCTATCTATATGCTTTAATATTTCTTTATGTCTTTTTGTATACAACTAAAGGAGTTGATCGGTTCATAAAGAAAGTTTTTTATGGTTCCAGCATTGATCCAGAGAAGGAGAAATCAAAATTTCTAAAAGAAATAGACACTTTGTTAGATACAGATAAGATTTTAAATAAGACAAAAGATCTTTTAGAAAGAGTATTTGATGTAAAGGTTGGAATTGTACTCACATCTTCAGGTAAAATATTAGATGATTTAGAGCATCTAAACACATTCGAAATTTCTCAAGAAGATATCAACTGTCTAAAAGAGGTCGCGGACCCTGTACTAAAAGATGAACTTATCTACCTAGAAAATGAACGTCCCGAAATTTCCACCATATTTTTCGATTCTAAAGTCCAATGCTTTTTCCCAGTAAATATTTCCCAAAATACAGAGTGGAAAGCATACATATTTCTTGGGAACAAGAAAAATTCAATTAATTACTCAATACAGGATATAGATTTCATATCTTCTGTGTCTTCAATATTGTCAGTAGCTTTACAAAGGGCATACTTGCATCAAGAAGTATTAAAATTCAATCAAACCTTACAAGAAAAAGTTAATGAGGCAACAGTCAATTTAAGGAAGAAAATAAAAGAACTGGAAGAAGCTAGGAAGAAGGAGAATAACATGATAGATATAATGGGGCATGAATTAAGAACTCCTGCGACAGTTGCAAAACTCAATATTGAAATGCTACACAATTGGCAGGAAAATATGCAGAAGAAATATCCAAATATTAAGGAATTTGACGATTTCGAAAGATATCTAAAAAGAATCCAAGACAGTATTGAAAATGAGATTGGAATAATAAATACATTATTAGTTTCAGCAAAATTAGAAGGAGAGAGACTAGAGCTTGTTAAAACTCCAGTGAATGTACTAAACGCCATTGAGTTAGGTATAGAAGGAAAAAAGAAAAGTGCCGAAGCAAAAAAAATATCCATAATTTTTGATTACCCTAAAAATTACAAGGATTTTCCATATGTTCTAGCAGATAAAGGTAGATTCCAAGAAATAATAGATAATTTGATAGATAACGCAGTTAAATATACGGATGAAGGATGTGTGAGGATAACAGCTACTGTAGAAGACAAAAATGTTAGAATATCTGTTAGCGATACAGGAAAGGGGATAGCTCAGGAAGATATCCCTAAACTTGGAACAAAATTCTTTAGAACAAACCAATACATACCTACTGAATCAAACAGTGAGGTTACGCAATTAGTTAGACCCGGCGGTACAGGTCTTGGATTGTTTGTTGTATATGGATTAGTTAAAGCTCATGGTGGAGAAATAACTGTGGAGAGTGAAATTAACAAGGGAAGTACATTTAGTTTTACAATACCTATTGCAGAGGGTGCTACTGGTGAAATAGACAGAAAAATTTTTGAAGGAGACCAGTTTGAAAAACTGAAAACTAAAAAAGATAATGATTAGTTACTACTCATATATTTGATATGAAATTATGCAAAAGCATTCTAAAAAATTTATCAAAGAAAGATTATCACGATCCAAAGTAATTATTTTCTTCAAAAGAAATTCCATAGCAATAATCATAATTCTTCTTGTTATTCTATCCTTCCTTTTAGGATTTTGGAATATACAAAAATATGAAATTTACTCTATTGATGGAGGAGAAATTAGCCCAAAAGTAGAACAAATGGTGCAGGAATACCTAGATAGAAATGTAATAGGTAAAAACTACTTTAAAATATATACAGAAACATTAGAAAAAGAAGTTGAAAATAATATCTCATATATTAACAATGTTGAAATCCGAAAAAATATTCCTGATACTCTAGTTCTTTTTGTAGAAGAATATATTCCAAAATTAACTGTACAAACTCAAAGTAGTAAATGTTACTTACTTTCAGAAAATGGAGTTGTTTTGGAAGAACTATGTAAGGATTCTACGGAGGCGGATTGTTGTCTTAACTACTCATCAGCAAATGGTAAGTATATGTTTAAGGCTTTAGATACAGAGGTTGTTAAAAATGGACAGGAGAAGACAAAGTTATTGATTATGGGAGATGTGAAGGACATTATCAAAGTAATAGAAGTATTTAATATTGATATACAAGAGATTAGTTTAGAGAAGAATGTTCTAAAAATTACGGATGTAGATGGAAGAGTTATTGTTTTTTCAATGAATGATGACATACAAGTTCAACTTGAAAGATTTTATCTTGTTATGTCAAAAATAAGGAAGGATAGTACTAATTTTGACTCAATAGATGTTAGATTTGAAAGACCAGTCATGAAGATTAGAATAAATTCTTGATTAAATGTGTGAATTTTAATATATTAGTATAGAAATCTTGTAAAAAGTTCTTCATAAGATATAATAAATTTAAGTAAAATTACTGTCCCTAACAAATATATGGCACGCAAAATATTAACAGCAATAGATATTGGGTCTTTTAAGATAACTACGGTTATTACTTCTGTAGAGGATGGTAAGAACCCCACGGTAATTGGTGTGTGCTCGTATCCTAGTAAAGGAATCAAAAAAGGTGTGGTAATTAACATAGATGATGCAACAAGTGCCATATTGGAAAGTGTTTCAGCGGCGGAGAGAATGGCTGGAGTTACGATTTCTGATGTTTTTGTTTCGATTAATGGAGAACAGGTCACTAGTCTTAATAATAAGGGAGTTGTTGCAGTTGCGGGATCTGAGATTACGATTGATGATACATACAGGGCAATAGAGAATGCGAGAACTCTTTCTCTTCCAGATAATCTTTATCCGATACACATTATTCCTAGAGAATTTGTAGTTGATGCTCAAGGTGGAATAAAGTATCCAATAGGGATGAGTGGAAGTAGACTAGAAGTTGAAACACATATAATTACTGCCCCTAGTTCATATTGGCAAAATATAAAAAAGTGTGTGGAACAGGTTGGGTCGAATGTGTATGATGTCGTATTTACTGCTTGGGCTTCATCGTTAGCTGTACTAACTGATACAGAAAAGGAGCTTGGAGTTACTTTGTTGGATATTGGAGCTGGAACTACTGGCATCGCTATCTTTCAAGAAGGGTCAATTGTATATAGTGCTTCCATTCCATTAGGAGGAAATAATATTACTAGTGACATTGCAATAGGTCTTCAAGTATCTCTAGAAGATGCAGAGAAGATAAAGTTAAATCTTGGTAATCTATTTGATAACAAGTTCGAGGGAGATAGAGTGCGAGAGATGGATTCTACACCTGCACTCTTGCGTCGAAAGGAAGTAGCAAAGCCCAAGAAGACGAAAGGGGAAGAAATAGACCTTAATGTGATAGGGATAGATAAAATTGTTTCAAAGGAAAGAACTGCGAAAATAGTGGAGGCTAGATGTAGTGAGATTTTAGAAATGGCAAAAGATAATGCATCAAAAGCTGGTTATGAGATAGCTATGCCTGCAGGTATAGTCTTAACTGGTGGTACAGCATTACTTAGAAACATTACTAAATTTACTCAGGAGATGTTTGGAGTTGCTGCTCGTATAGGGACTCCTTCTGGATTAACAGGAATGGTTGAGGAAATATCAGATCCATCGTATGCTTGTGTTCAAGGTTTGATAAAACATGCTTTAGAAGATGATGTAGAAGTAGGTGGTGTTGGAGAAAAAAATAAGGTTGATATAGGTGGAATTTTTGGTAAGATAGGAGAGTGGTTTAAGTCTTTACTGCCTTAACTTAACTAATTTTACAGTAAGGGAAATATGTTAGTAACGACAAATGTTGATCCTGTAGCAAAAATTAAAGTTGTGGGAGTAGGAGGGGGAGGTTGCAATGCTATAAATACAATGATAACCGATTATGATATCTCTGGGGTTGAATTTATGGCTTTTAATACAGATGCTCAGGCGTTAAAAATGTCTCAAGCTCCAATAACACTTCAACTTGGTGAGAAACTTACTAATGGGCTTGGAGTTGGAGGAGATTCTAAGATGGGATCTGATGCTGCTGAGGAAAGTTTGGATCAGATACAGGAATTACTGGAAGGGGCAAATATGGTCTTTATTACTGCCGGTATGGGTGGTGGAACTGGTACTGGTGCTGCTCCAATAATTGCTGGAGTCGCTAGAAATATGGGGGCATTAACTGTTGCAGTTGTAACTAAACCATTTGAGTTTGAGGGTGCAAAGAAAATGGAGATAGCAGAAGAAGGAATTTCAGCATTGAAAGATAAAGTAGATACATTAATTGTTGTTCCTAATCAGCGCCTACTGGAAATTATAGATCCCAATGAAAAGCTTTCATTCATTGACGCAATGAAGAAGGTAGACTCTGTGTTAGCAGAAGGTGTTAATAGTATATCCAATCTAATTAGCCAGACTGGATATATAAATGCTGACTTTAACGATGCTAAATCTGTAATGCAGAATGCAGGAACAGCCTTAATGGGTATCGGTAGAGCATCAGGTGAAAATAGGGCTGAGGAGGCTGCTAGAGCTGCTACAACAAGTCCTTTACTCGATATGTCCATAGAAGGAGCTAAGGGAGTTCTCTACAATATAGTGGGAGCGGATCTCTCACTAAACGAAATTAGCTTAGTGTCAGAATTAATTAAAGAAGCAGTTGATCCATCTGCAAAAATAAAATTTGGAGCTCAAATAGATCCAAATGCTGGAGATGAACTCACCATCACTATTGTTGCTACTGGTTTTTCAGATCAGCCATATACAAAAAGACAAAATGAAATAGTTGGGAGCGGTCCTAGTAGGGTAAGGACATTCGGTTTTGAACCAGAGGACAAAATAAACAAAATAAATAATGTAATAGTTGGAGCTAGTAAAAATCAAGATGAAGACGAAGATGAAAGTCTAGAATCATTTGACTCTGTAGATGCGATGTCTGTAGATTCCTTTGATGATAGTGAAGGTTCTTCCGATGACCTAGAGAAACTAAAAGACATTCCAAGTGATGACCCATTTGATATTCCAGCCTTTATGCGAAAAAGAAAGTAATGGTATTGTGGAGTTAGTGTATAATGCTGGATATGAATTCGAATCTGTTTGATACAAAGAGATTTAAGCCTTTCAGCCTTGCCGTAACAATGCCTATGTTGGTACTTCTCCTGATAGGTATAATTACTCTTTATTCAACATCAATTTCACCTACACAGGAAAACACTGATTTATCAATAGTTCTAAAACAGTTACTATTCATTGCCATAGGAGCGATTTCCTACATACTTTTTTCATGTATAGATCTTTCATACCTCAAACATTGGCAAGTTGCGGGAGTGATCTATATATTTACGATAATACTTCTAATTGCCACTATTATGTTTGGTCCTGAAATAGCAAATGTTAAAAGGTGGCTAATAATTGGTGGTATACAAGTACAACCTTCGGAAATTGCCAAATTATCAGTTATTCTTGTAACTGCTGTTGTTTTTTCATACAAGGAAAAATACAACGAACTAATCCTTTTCTTAATATCCTTCATCTTAGTTGTTCCAATAACTGCTTTAATATACATACAGCCAAGTGGAAGTATGGCCACGTTAGTTTTAATGATATGGTTTGTAACAGCATTCCTAGGACTTAATAATCCACTACGAAATACTGTTCTTTTAATCATAATTGGTGGTATAACTGGAAGTTTTGTAATTTCATCCATAACCTCAAATCCACTCTGGTTCCTTCTATCCATTCCATCTATCATTCTTGCTATCTTTGGCTTCTATTCAAAAAATAATTGGAAATCATTCGTTTTGATATCTGTAATTATTAGCTTAGTGTTAGGAATATCCTCTCAGTTTGTATGGAATGATATATTAAAGGATTATCAGAGAAAAAGGATAGAAGCGTTCTTAAATCCTGAAGAAACAAAGGAAGACATAGGGTTTAATGTCAATCAATCAAGAATTGCAATCGGTTCTGGACAAATTTTTGGAAAAGGCTTTGGAAATGGAACTCAGAGTAAAAGAAATTTTTTACCAGAGTATCAAACAGACTTTATCTTTGCTTCCTACGCAGAAGAATTTGGCTTAGTTGGTAGTTTAATACTATTCCTCCTCTATGGTGTAATTATAATTACTGCATATTTGACAGCTATTAAATTCTGTAAAGACACAATGTTTTCTTTAATATGTGCAGGTATTGGAACCAAAATACTATTTGAAGTCTTTATCAACATAGGAACCAATTTAGGAGTAATTCCTGCTACAGGAATCCCTCTTCCAATGATAAGTGCAGGGGGAACATCAATCATAGTAACACTATCATGTCTAGGTATTTTGCAAAACATATATTCAAAAGGAAATCTAAAGCTGAGGACAGGTAAAAAGGATATATTAGAAGTTTACGAAGAATAGATGGGTGTACAGGGAATCGAACCCTGAACCTAACGGTTAAGAGCCGTTTGCTCTGCCAGTTGAGCTACACACCCAAGTTCCAAATAGTGATGATATCAGTAAGATGTTTTTTTTTCAACATATTTCATAATTTGATTGACTTTTGAGTAATATTAACATACAATTCACACCATATTATGGAAGAGAATATTAAAGAAACAGCAAAAACGAAGAAGGCTGAGGTTAAAGATACTGAGAAGTTTGCAGTAGTAAAAATATCTGGTGTACAACTCAAAGTATATGAAGGAAAGGAATATGAGATTAATAAACTAGATGGAAAAAAGGGTGATAAGTTGGATTTAAAAGAAGTTCTTCTTGTAGTTGATGGTGAAAATGTACAGATAGGGCAACCATTTGTAGATGGTGCTGTGGTGAAATTAGAAATATCTTCTCAAAAAAAAGGTGAGAAAATAAATGGTTTTGTATATAAATCAAAATCGAGACATAGGAAGAAGTTTGGTTCTCGTCCTTTGATTACAAGGGTAAAAGTTGCAAAGATTCAATATGCCTAATCAGTATTTTTTTGAAGCAGGTAGTTTTCCAGATCTCTCATATACAGAATTATGTTGTGTTTTACAATCTTTCAATTTTAGTAAAGAGATTGTTGAGAAATTCTCTGAGAATATATTCCTAGTTGCGGATGAGAATTTCACAGATGATGTTTTAAAAAATGTTTTTAAGAGGTTAGGAGGATGTGTAAGGGCTGGAGTTGTATTGCAGGATTTGGATTCATTCTTAGGAGAATTTGAAAGTAAGAAAGACAAAGTTGTTTTTGGTATTAGCATTATTGGTGAAGTAAAGGGATATAATACTGTTTTTTTGAAAAAGTTGGGGAATGAGATTAAGAAAGGTCTTCAAGAATGTGGTGTTAATTCTCGTTTTGTCCTTCCTATGAGGAAGAATTTATCTCTAAATGCAGCTCAATTGATTAAGAATAATGTTTTGTATAAAGGATTTGAGCTTAATATTATCGTAGGAAATTCTGGAGAGATATATGGTAGGACGAAATATATTCAGGATCTTGGTGGATTCGTAAGGAGAGATATGGACAGACCTAATGCAGATACTTTTGTTGGTACTCTTCCTCCCAAATTGGCTAGAATGATGATAAATTTCACCGCATTAAGAAGTGGCATTATATGGGATCCTTTTTGTGGATCTGGGACAATACCTATGGAAGCTGTAACGATGGGTTTTGATGTATTGGCTTCTGATAGTGATGATTTAGCTGTTGTTTCTACTGATGAAAATATTAGGTGGTTGAATGAGGATGGTAGTATTGATGGGATATTGTATGAGACATTTAAATTTGATGTTACTAGACCTGATGGTGAGGTAGTTAAAAAGCTTAAGAATACAGATATATCGGGAATTGTTTGTGAACCTTTTATGGGTCCACCTCAAAAAAAAATAGTTTCAGAAGAGAAAGCAAAGGAGCTACTTAATGGTGTTGGGAAGTTGTATAGAAGTTTGTTTGACTTAGTTGATAATAGACTTGAAAAAAGGGGTATTCATGCTGTTATTATCGTTCCTTCATACAAAACTTTTAGTGGATGGAAAACAATTGGTATTAGAGATATTGTTGGGAATAGGTGGATGTTAAAAAATTCTGATTATTTACCTAATAGGGAACTTAAGTGGTATAGACAGGACAGTATCATAATGCGTAATATATTTATTTTAGAAAGAAGTTAGAGAGATTTGTACTTGAAGTAGGTCTTAAAAAATAGTATTATCAGCATGTTTAATTAAATTAATGATAGATGTCAAATGTCACACGTTGTTGCAGGGAGTACAACATCAAATCATGGGAATGTAGCAGGTAAAAGGCTTGGAGTGAAGAAGTATGCTGGAGAGAAGGTTAAAGCGGGTAATATTATTGTTAAGCAAAATGGTTCTGTGTACCACCCTGGTAAGAATGTATATATGGGGAAAACATATTCTATTCATGCCAAGAAAGATGGTGTTGTGCAATTTAGAAAAATGACAGGCTTCAAAAGAGGGAAATTTTATGTTGATGTTGTAGAATAGTTGTTATGTCTAAATCCCAGTATATACAGATAGAGAGTAAGAATGCCCTGTTGGAGTTGTTAAAAGAGGGTAGAGAGTTTGAAAAAATATATGCTGTAGGAAATGCTTTTAAAGATCCAAAGAGTAGGGAAATTTATGATTTAGCTTCTAAGAAAAAGATTCCTGTTATTAAGGTATCAAGAAGAGCTATTAATCGAAGGCTTAGATCTTCTTCGTCAGAAAGTATCATAGGATTGATGTATTCACAGAATGATTGGAGCTTGGAAGAGCTTTTGTCTGTGATACATGAGGAAGGAAAGCAACCATTTTTCTTAATTTTGGATAATTTGAAATATTCTCAAAATATTGCAGCTATAATGAGAACTGCATTTGCTTCTGGAGTAAATGGCATTATTGTGAATACACTGAATAAAAGCTTGATATCAGATGAGACAATTAGGATATCTATGGGAGCAGCTGAGAGAGTTCCATTGGTTGAGACTAATTTGTTTAATGCGATAAAGACATTAAAAAAGAATGCAATAAAAATATATGCTGTAGATATGGATGGAAAAACATATTTTGAGGAGGACCTGACTGGACCTGTGGCTTTTGTAATGGGTGCTGAGGATGTTGGTATATCTTCTGGAATTTTAGAGAGAGTAGACGGAAGGATTTCAATCCCGATGAGGGAGGGTATTGGTTCTTTAAATGTTAGTTGTAGTGCTGCAATACTTTTGTATGAAAAGTTGAGACAGGAGGTATCTTAGTATCAGATTGCTATATAAGCTTTTTCATTAGATCTGCAAGTTCATCCACTGTGTTATATCTGATTATTATTCGTCCACCTTTTGTCATTTTTCTGATATGTGCAGAATATCCAAGTTTTTGGCTTAGGAGTTGTTCGTATGCTTTTGTCCTAGGATCTGACTCAGCCCAGTTCTTTCTGGATGCTGTTTTCCCATATGTAATTTTTCTTACGAAGGCCTCAGTTTCTCTTACACTCATATGTCTCCTTATTACAATATCAGCAGCAGCAATCATAGAAGTGTCATCTTTTATTCCCATTAGAGCTCTTGCGTGTCCTTCAGACAATCTCTCATTCATTATTTCCTCCTTGATAGGGTCAGGTATCTGTAAGATTCTCATCTTATTTGTAACAGAAACTCTACTGACTCCAACTCTCTTTGCAATTTCTTGATGAGAGAGACCAAATTCCTCTTGCATTTGTCTGAATGCATATGCCTCTTCTAGTGGGTTTAGGTCTTTTCTCTGAATGTTTTCAATTAAAGCAATTTCTAGCATTTCTTGTGGTGAAGTATCTTTTATTACAACTGGAACAGACTTCAATCCTGCAAGCTGTGCAGCTTTTAGTCTTCTTTCTCCAGCGATTAGAGTGTATCTATCGACTCCATCTTGTTTTGTAATGATTAGAGGCTGTATTACTCCATGAGTTCTTATTGAATCAGCTATACTTATGAGTTGCTCAGGATCGATTTTCATCCTAGGCTGATATGGATTAACTTCTATTTTTGAAATCGGAAAATCTTTGACATATGAACTTGATGAGTTATCCATTTCTTTTGAGCTTATTAAGGCAGCAAGTCCTTTTCCTAATCTTTTTTTCTCGTCCATATCGCAAAAAAACTTAATTTATTTTTCAAACCTATCAATAAATTCAGATGCTAATCTTCTATATGCAAAAGCTCCTGTAGAATTTTTGTCATACTGAAAAATAGTTTTACCGTAGGACGGAGCTTCTGATAGTCGTACATTTCTAGGAACTATTGTATTAAAAGCTATATCTCCAAAAAAATCTTTAACATCTTTGACTACATTTTCCGAGAGCTTTGTTCTACTGTCGTACATTGTTAGAATTACGCCACCTATGGTTAGAGAAGGATTTATTCCTCTTATGAGTTTTGTGGTCTCTATGAGCTGTCCTAGGCCCTCTAATGCAAAGTATTCACACTGTATTGGAATGATAAGTTTTTGAGCTGCACTAAGTGCATTTAAGGTTAGGAGTCCTAGAGATGGAGGACAGTCTATTAGAATATAATCAAATTTTTCAGTCATATTCTCTAGAGCTTTTTTCAATAGTGTTTCTCTAGATATCATATTAACCATTTCTATTTCTGCACCTGCTAGTGATAGATGGGAAGGAAGAAGAAATAAATTTTTTGTGTCCGTTGTAACAAAAACAGATGAGATTGGTATACCTTCAACAAGGACATCGTATATATTTTTGTATGGTGCCTCATCAGTAGATTTCCAACTTTGTTTGTCAAATTGTTGTGTGAATCCAAGTCCAGAAGAAAGATTAGACTGTGGGTCGAGATCTATAGCCAATGTTTTTTTCCCTTTGTGTGCCAATGCTGCCCCCAAATTCATAACAGTTGTTGTTTTTCCTACACCTCCTTTCTGATTTGCTATTACAAAAATTTTCATGTTGTGTAAATAGGTTCTTATCTAAATGTTATATCCTTCGTGTTTTACAATCCTGAATTCTGAAAATGGGAAATATACAATCCACGCTTTTCCCTTAATTCTATCCATAGATATTGTTCCAAAAGTTCTGGAATCAGAGCTATGTGGTCTATTGTCTCCACATACGAAATATTCACCTTCTGGAACTTTTATACTTTGTCCTTCCTTTAGAAAATCTCCTCCATTGGTATAGATACTTGAATTCAAATATGCGGACTCATCTAGTAGATCTCCATTTATATATATTTTGCCATCTTTTAGCATGACAGTTTCTCCTGGAAGGCCAATTATTCTCTTTATGAAATCTTGTGTGTCTGAGTATTTGAAGATAATTACATCTCCTCTTTGTGGTTGTTTTACTTTGTAAGTGATTTTGTTTGCCATCAGATATTCTCCATTTTTGTATGTTGGATGCATAGAGCTTCCAACAACTTCATGTGGTGTCATGATGAAAAGGTAGAGTACTACGGTTATTACTAATGCTACGACTATAGTTTCAAGAAATGAAAGCATAAATTGACCTACAGAAGAAATCGCTTGTGAAATTTTTTTAGTCTTGGTTTCTTCGTTTTCTGTCGTAGTCTCGTACATGATTTTTATTTCTAAATTAAGAGGAAATTCACTTATACAGTGTATTCGAATGATATATCTTTGTCAAACAAACATAGGAAATATGATTGTATACCGCTATGGGGAATCGAACCCCAGTTTACAGGATGAAAACCTGCTGTCCTAGACCTCTAGACGATAGCGGCACAGTCGTGACATTCTACTATACTTACGGGTTTTTGTGAAGTTTAGTAATTTACTATTGCCCACCTTTTTTGATTTGGTTCAATATTTGTTGCTCTTCAGCAAATGTTGCTCTTTGATATGTTCCCAACTCTTTGTTGTAGACATATCTTCTTTTACACTTACATTCGACCATGTATCTGTTGTCAGAAAGATTACCAAGTTTTTTGGCATATTCTAATCTGTGTGTACAGCCAACACATAGTTTCTTTTCAAGAAGCACTTGTTGAAATGGTCTAATCATTTTTTTGAACATATTTTGTTTTTGATTAACTGAAATACTGATGCTAGAAATAATCTTTGATATGCCGAGGAGAGGACTCGAACCTCCACGAGGTTTTGCCTCATATGCTCCTAAGGCATACGTGTCTGCCAATTCCACCACCTCGGCATTTAGGATATTCTACTAAAAATCATAGTTTTTTGGTAGTGTGCTAGCCTTCATCACTTCCGAAAATATCTCCATAGATCTTAGCACAACCATTCTCTGTATGTTTACAGTTTTTTAGAACTTCTTCTTGTGTAAGTGAGCTTTTAGGGATATCATTTCTAAGACTATCAAATGGAATGTGCTCTTTCATTGGGAGGATATCTGTTGTGTCTTTTTCTTTAAGAACTTCAACTGATTTGAGGATACTTTCCATTTGTGGAGTAAATTCCTTAAGCTCATCATCTGTGAGCCTTATTCTTGAGAGTTCAGCTGTGTGTTTTATATCCATTTTCATTTTAGTTTTTTCTCTAAAGTATTTTTTACGATATTTGGATCTGCTGTTCCATTGGTTGCCTTCATTACTTGTCCAACGAGAAATCCTATGCTTGCAGTTTTTCCATTTTTGAAATCTTCTACAGCTTTTTGATTTTGAGAAATAACAGTGTCTATTATGGCATCAATATTGGTTGTATTTTCTCCCTTTTGTTTTCTCATTCTCTCTATTTCTTCTTCAATATTACATCCTGTATCAATTTTTTGTTGTATTATTTCTTCAGCTCTACTCTTGGTGAATATTCCATCTTTGAATGCGAGTATGATGCTAGAAAGTTCTTCTAAGCTTATGTTTAGTTGAGACCAGTCTTTTCCTGATTTGTTTGCAATAGCATAGATTGTGCCCATTAACCAGTTGGAGGCTTCTTTTGCAGCTTCTTTCTCGGTCATTATCTGACTGAGTCTTTTTTGTAGATTTTCAAAGTAGTAAGCACTTTCTTTTGATGAAGATATGACTTCTGCAGAATATTTAGATAGTCCCCAATCGTTTGTATATCTTTGGACTTTCTCATCAGGTAGTTCTACTAACATAGTCTTAATTTTATTGACTTCGTCTTTTGGTATATCAATTATTGGAATATCAGGTTCAGGCATGTATCTATAGTCATCAGCACTTTCCTTGCTTCTTTGAAATTCAGTTATGTTTTTATCCGCATTCCAACCTCTTGTTTGTTGAGTGATTTTTTCTCCATTTTTTATTTGGTCATGCATTCGTTGGATCTCATATTCTATTGCTTTTTCAACAGCTGTTATGGAACCTATGTTTTTTACTTCTGTTTTTGGATTTAATTTGTATTGCCCAATTGGGACTATTTTTCCATCTTTTAATTGCCATTTTCCTTTTTCTTGTATTGATATGTTTGGTTCGCATCTCATTTGTCCTTTTTCCATATCAGCATCGGAGATATCAAGATATCTAGCAATTTGTCTGATTCTAGTTGCATAATCTTTTGCATCTTTAGCATTTGTTATGCATGGCTTGGTTACTATTTCTATGAGTGGAACTCCAGATTTATTGTAGTCAATTAGTGTATATGGTTTTCCAGATATACTTTCGATGTGGTGTGTTGATTTCGCTACGTCTTCTTCTTGGTGTATTCTTTCAATTTCTACAATTGTTCCACTTGGAAGTTTAACCCAACCATTGTGGCATATTGGTCTTTTGTATTGACTGATCTGATAGCCCTTTGGGAGATCAGGGTAGAAGTAGTGTTTTCTGTCAAAATGAACTTGTGAATCTATTTCACAATTTAGTGCTAATCCCATTAGAATACATAGCTCTAACGCATGTTTGTTCACCACAGGAAGAGCTCCTGGGAGGCCTAAACAAACTGGGCATACATGGGTATTTGGTTCTTCTTGGAAGTATCCTGTTGGACAGGAACAGAACATTTTTGTTTTTGTCTTTGTTTGGATGTGTATTTCCAAACCTATTATTACATCATAGTGTTCGTCAGTATTCATAGAGAAGATACTAGCAATTTTAATTGACTTATTCAACAAAGATATCATCTTTGTCATTTGCATTTGTTGTATTTAGAATGTAGAAAGTTCCACGACCTCTTCCTTTTTGTAGAATGTACTTTTTTTCTAGCATATCTTGTAGGTCTCTGTATGAAGTCATAAAAGAGACGCCCATCATTTTAGTAAAGTCACTTCTTGTTATTTTTTGATTGATTGTTAGATAGTCAATTATTTTAATTTGTCTAGGGTTGAGATGGAGTTCTAGATCTCCCTGTTTTTTTACTTTTTTTATGTATGTATCTTTTATTTCATTGGAGATTTCTACGGAAGTTTTAGATATGGTGTAGAGGAATGCTTCTAAGAATGTTGTAAGGTCTAGTTTTCCTTTTGAGAGTCCAAAGGCAGATGTGAAGTCTTCTGATATGTTGTTTATCGATTTGAACATTGGAAAGATATTTTCTGGATTGTAACCGTATTTTTTTGCAATTGTTTCTGCAGTAAGTATTGCAGTTATTTGATTTCCCATAGCGAATGGTGCTTTATCTATGAATTCGTAGAGTAGAACACCAATTTTTATTAGTTTGTGATTGATGTCTCTTCCATTTTGTATCCATTCAAATATTTCATTAAAGTGCATAACTGGGTCTAGATTGGGGTAGAAGTCTCTGCATTTGTACCATGTGTCATATATTTCGTTTGGCTTTTCAGAGAATGTCCTTAATTTGCCTATTTCTGTGTCATCAGCGATGTCCTTAGTTATTAGCCTGTTTATATGGGTAGCTAATTCCATAGATGGTTTTAGTGAGTTTGTGTCACTGTATGAGTTTATGAAGTCCTTAGCATTCCTAAAATTTGTGAATAGTTTTAATTTTTTCTTTTCGGAAGGCATTTCTTGTCCTCTTTGTATTGTAAGTGCTTTGTTGTATCCAATTGGGTATGAGACTAATTCACCTAGACTTTGGATATCTTCTGAAGATAATCTTTCTCGTATTCCTGATTTATATTTTTCTGGTATTGGGTTGTATTTAATATCTGTAATAGCAATCTCATATCTTACGATATAGTTGAGCATTAAGTTTGTGAGCGTATATTTTGGAACTTTCATATGTTTATTGTTGTTTAAAAGCTGGTGGATGGATTCGAACCAACGACCTGTCCCTTACGAAGGGAATGCTCTACCAACTGAGCTACACCAGCATATATAGTTGGTATTGTAACAAAAATGATACGTATATTCTAGAGCAAATGATCTACAATGTTTTGCTAGGAGAATTTACTAAGTATATGGTTGTTTTTGTGGAGCGAGAGACGGGACTCGAACCCGCTACCTTCTCCTTGGGAAGGAGACATTCTACCAGATGAACTACTCTCGCATCTTGTCGAGAGTATATAAAAAAAAGAGGAGTATTTCCACTCCTCTTCTTTAATGATTTAACAAAATCACAAATTACTTGGATAATTGCTTTTTTACCATTTCCCAATCATTTTTTAGTAGCATTCCAAGTTTTTCACCAGTCTTTTCTGTGACTTCTTGATTTGATCTTAAGTCTCGAACGACTTCAGAAACTAGTTCTTTGTATTTTGCTTCATCTATTAGTTGTCCTGCTTGTTTGATATTCTCAATCTTTGCTTTTAGCTCCTTTTGTGCATTTAAATATACTTCCTCAGCTCTGTCTCCTAGATCTTCTGCAAGTTTCTTAATATCTTCTCGTGTCTGTTTCCCAGACTTTGGAGCCAACAGAATACCTGAGATTGCACCACCGATTGCTCCAAAAATTGCACCTTTGAGGAACGATTTTTTAGCTTGTTCTGGCATAGTTTATATAAATTAAAAATTAAATATACTAAAATTTGAACGTCTTAAGTATAAGGTAAAATATTATCAAAAAGAATGCAGGAATCAAGAAGGCAAGTATTAGCGTACTTAGGGAATATTCTTTTTCCTGTGTTGGAGTTTGATTTTCTTGATCTGTGTTTTGTTCCTCCGCTACTTGAGTATTTTCGTCAGTATCTGTAGAGTCCTGTACAACAGGAGCTGAAAGTTCTTGAGTTTCTGTTGTATCTGTAGGCTGTTCTTCCTGTGCAAATGCACTTATGGGTGAAATGAGGAGTAGTAATGTTGCGAAAATTTGTATAACATTTTTCATTAAGCATATGTTACCATATATTCACATGATATATCCAGATATTGAGTTAGAAAAAAAATTATGGAATTCTGGCAAGAGGGTAGTGGTGGGTCTAGATGAAGTAGGAAGAGGTCCTCTTGCTGGTCCTGTTGTTGCTGGTGCATTGGTTATATCTGGAGAAGAGTGTGTTGTTGAAGGTGTAAGAGATAGTAAGAAAATGAGTTTAAAACAGAGAGAGCGTAGTTATGATTTGATTGTTGAGAAATCAACAGCGTACGGAATAGGCGTTGTTAGTTCTGATGAAATAGATAGGATTGGGATTAAGTATGCTGTTTTGGCGGCAATGAGGGAGGCAGTTAGTCAGGTGGAGAGTAAGTTAGGGAGTACAGTAGATTATATAATAGCCGATGGTGGTATTTATCCATTGAGAGATCATGATATGGATATTTTGAATAAAGGTGATATGTATCATTACAGTATTGCTGGTGCTTCTGTACTTGCTAAGGTGACTAGAGATAGGATGATGGCGAGTTATGCAACTATTTATCCAATGTATGGATTTGAAAGAAATGTTGGTTATGGAACTAAAGAGCATATTGAGGCTATACAGAAGTTCGGTATTTGTGAAATACATAGAAAAACTTTCGAACCAATAAAAAGTATGTTAAGGGATTAATATAATTTGAATATTTATGCAACCTTGTACATGGGGTTGTATTGTCATCATTTTTAATAGTATAATCCTCTGTCATTTGTGTGGGGCGCTAGCTCATCCGGTAGAGCAACTGCCTTTTAAGCAGTAGGTGTCGAGTTCGAGTCTCGAGCGCCTCATTTTAATGTATTTCCTTTAGAGTAAGTCTTCCTATACTTTTTTCTATGCCATAGGCTAGATTAAGGATTGTTTGTTCATCAAATCTTCTCCCTATAAATTGGATCCCTGTGGGCATAGAATCAGATAATCCAGATGGTACCGTTATTCCTGGAAGACCTGCTTCTGAACTTCCCTCTGCTAGGATATCAGCAATTTCTCCAAATAGAGGATTTTGTGCATCTTCATCGGATAATGCTGTAGAAGGAGTAGTTGGTGCAACTATGGCATCATATTTGTTTAATACATCGTCTAAATTCTCTTTAATCATCTGTCTTACCTGTTCAGATTTTCTGAAGTATTCATCAGCATATCCTGAGGAAAGTGAAAATGTTCCTGTCATAATTCTTCTTTTAGGTTCTTTTCCAAAACCTTCCCCCCTTGTACTTTCATAATATTCTTTTATTGTTTTGTTGTTACTTCCTTCTATACCAAACCTAGTCCCATCGTATCTTGCCAAATTAGATGAAACCTCACTTCTACAGGTGACTGTATATACTGCCATAGAGTATTTAGGATCAAGAATATTTATTTCGTCAATTTTTACATTTAGATCTTTTAATATTTCTATACATTTTAGGAAGTTTTTTCTTACACCATCTGATAGGTTTAAATTCAGATATTCAATTGGTAAGGCAATGTGCATATCTTTTAAATGTTCTGTTGTTAGATTTTTTGAATAACTAGGAATTTTCTTGTCAGAGGATGTCATGTCATTGCTATCTAAACCAGCAATTATTTCGAGAATGTACGCAGAGTCTTGTACAGATTTTGTCAGTGTCCCAGGGCAATCTAATGATGAACCCATTGCAAGAACGCCATACCTAGAAACTCTTCCATAGGTCGGCTTTAAGCCTACCAAACCACACCAAGATGATGGCAACCTTATGGATCCAGCGGTTTCTGTTCCTACTGATGCAGCACATAGATCGGCACTGAGAGCAGAAGCAGATCCGCCACTAGAACCTCCGGGTAACTTCTTTGTATTCCATGGATTTCTAGATGGACCGTAGTATGATGTTGCAGTACCAGATCCGTGACAAAATTCATCTAAATTTGTTTTTCCCAAGATAATGGCTTCTTCATCTAAGAGTTTTTGTACTACTGTTGCATTGTAAACAGGAATATACCCATCAAGAATGTGTGATGCACATGTAGTGAGTATATCCTTCGTTGAAAATACATCTTTTATGGAAATGGGTATCCCAGATAGTTTTTTGTCTTTGTATTTTTCAAAATTATTGTCAAAATGTTTTGCTTTTTTCAAAGCATCTTCTCTGCAAACAGTAATGTATGAGTTTAGTTTAGTATCATATGTGTCAATTCTTTTGAGATAGTAGTTGACTAATTCATATGCAGATATGCTTTTGTCTAATATTTTTTCTCTAAGTTGAGTTAATGTGAGGTTTTCTTCCATGTTTCTAAAAAATGTAATATTTCAATGTTGATTCTATCAGAATCCAAAATAAATGGAAATTGATATAGCTAATGTTATGAGAGTCCCAGCAATTACCTGTGTAGGAGTATGTTTGTTCAATTTTATCCTAGACCAAGCAATTAAGGGTGTGAATATGAATAGAAGTAAAGAGTAGGGCGATCTGAGAACATAGTATATGGTTGTAAAAAGAAGTGTTGAGAATGTCATATGTCCACTGATTTTCCAGAATAGAGTTATTAATGTTAGCGTCGCTGTAGAAGCAAAGAGTGCTAGTGAAGCATTTGTAAGTATTTCAATGTTTTCTTTTTGTATAAATATATACATAATTCCAAAAAGTATTGTGAGTGAAATAAAGAAAGGCGGTCTTTCTTTTCTGTCTGTCAAATCATGATCGGATATTTTGAAATGTTTTTTTACAGTGAAGTAGGACACTAAAGGTATTAGTGCATAAATAGTAGAGAAGATGATTTTAGAACGTAAGGTTAGGTCTGACATAATGATTGGAATTACTACTGCCAAAATCATTGTTACAAAACCGTTGAATGTCTCAGATATTATTTTTGCAATTTTGTTGGATTTAATCATATGTGCATTGTATCAGATTCTAATCTCCAAGTAACTGTCTTTTTACTTCATTTTCATCATTTTTTGTTAGTATTGATATATCCTTTGGAATGTCAGCAGTAAGGCTATCTTTCTTGTTGAGTATTTTTAATATTTCCTCTGCGTTGTCATCTCCTGCAATTCTATTTATTGATATTTTGCCACATTTTTCGCATTTGTGTACTATCATAATCTCCCCCTGCTTCTTTTTCCCATATTTATCAAGTCCTTCATTTTTGAATGTTAGTGCTATTGGTTTCATTATCCCATGGCAATTTGATTTCCTATCACCTGCTCTTGTGTCATCTAAATGCAGAGAGTGAAGGCAATATGGGCAGTGATTTCTATGTTTAGTTCCTATATTCTTCTCTTCTGGGAATTTTTTTGTGCAATTAATACAGTAGGTCATCATTAAAGAAGGATTTTTCCATTTTCAACTAATTGGTCTGTTAGTTGTTTTAGTATTGTGGGATGTGTTTCTATGACGAAGCCTAATTTATTACTGGGTAAGCCCCAAGTTGTATTGTTTTTTTCTTTTCGTTGGACAAGGTCTACTGTGGTCATTGCAGGTTTGTCAGTAAAAGGAGAAGAATGGTCCATTTTGCCATAGTAATTGGTTCCTGAAAGTTCAATGAGGCCAATATCTTTTGGAGAATTTGTAAGTATGTTATCAATAAATTGTATGCGTCGATTTTCGGATTCTTCCCAGAATTGTTGTTTCTGGTCTTCATTCATCTGAGCTAATATTGCTGGATTTTCAAAGAATGGTGCTATTGCTCTAATATCCAATGAGAGGAGGAGTGGCAAATTTTCTCTAGATAGAATATTTTTTAAGTCTTCATACGCATTTATGTTGCTCATTAAATCTGGGAGGTCTTTGCTTGGCTTTATTTCAATAGCACTGTAAAAAGATTTTCCTTTCACACTATTTTTTATATCTTTTAGAATTCTAACAGTAGAAGGTATATCTATGAGTGCTTGTGCAGAGTCAAGTCTCAGGAGTCCAAACTGCTTTTTTGAAATCATTGTTTCTAGAAGTGAATTAGTTTCAATTTGCCCTTTTTTCTCATTAGTATGCATAAGAAACTCTCCTGCAATATCGGTTACTGTTTTTACAAATTCATTTGGAGATAAACCATTTTTTTTGATTCTTTCTGAGTATGCCTGTGTAATTTCTTTTAACCCTGTATATACCGGATAATCAACACTCTGAATTGGAATATTTGATTTTTGAATTGTTTCAACATCAAATGCTCTTGCCGCTACTACTGACATTCCATTTATGATTTCGGAAGACATGCTTTCTCTAATATTGCTTAATGTGTGCTCTGTAAGTGGTTTGGGGTAGACTGTAGAAACAATGAGTTCCTCTTTATCTTTTAGTGTTTCTGTGGGAACTGCAGACATCATATCTATACTGATATCTCTTCTATTTTCTTGTGGTGGATAACCTGAAATATTTCCTGCTGATAATTGATTTTCACTTTCCATGTTTCAATTATATCATTTATTAATTTAAAATTTTCTCAAGAATTGTGCTTTTGTGTGTTGTTGTTATATATAGCTTATGTAATGCTCGTGTCGTAGCAACATACAATTTTTTTATATCTATTTCCTTTGTTGAATAGTATTCATCGTAAAGATCTGCAATTACTACTGTGTCAAATTCAAGCCCTTTTGAGTTTGATATTGGGAGGATATGCAATCCTGGTTGATAGTTGCTTTCAGAATAATCAAAAACCTCTTTTCCTATTTCCTTCTCATATTTTTTTAGTTTGAAGAATAACTGGTCTGCATGAGTGCGGTCTTTACATAGCACAGCACAAGTTACAGAGCCATTTTCAAATTGGTTTTTTAATATTGATATTAATTTGTAAATTTCATTGGTTGGTATTTTTGAAATTGAGTCAGAGAAGTTAATAATTTCTACTTTTTCACCATGTCTAAGCACTGCTTCTGGCAATTCATATGAGTCATCGAGGAAGGATTTCATAATCTTATTGGCAAATTGGACTATTTCGATTGTTGTTCTATAGCATTTATTAAGATTATAGTATTTTGCCTTTTTCTTAGTGTATTTTTCTACTAGTGCTAAGATATTTTTCCAATTTTTTATGTAGAAAGGAGGAATTATTGATTGAGCTGGGTCTCCTGCTATCGTTATATTTCCATCTCTTGCTATTAGGCACAATGTGGCTATTTGTACAAAACTCATATCTTGTGCTTCATCTATGACAATATAATCCCTCATATATTGTTTTGTGCCATAGATTTTAAGATGTAGGTATACTATTGGTGCTAAATCTTCTATTCTGTATGTATGAATTTTTCCATTTGTACTAAGACCTTTTAATGAATATGAGTTAATGTCTTTTAAAAGTAGCCCAGTTGTAAAGAGTTTTTTGTAAAGTGAATAGATTTTTAATGATTTTCTAAAATATTGTATTAATGTGCTTTTCACCTCAGTCAAATTTTGATAATTTTTGCTAGACAGAGATGTTTTTAATTCTTCCTGATGTATAGCATACTCCATCGCTAATTCTAGACGCTCACTCATATCAATATTGCTGAACTGATTTTTTAGTTCATAATACCGATTTATTATGATTTCTTTATGCGTGTAAGGAATATTTTCTAAGATATTTTGTTCTGTTGTGTCAATATATTGATCAAGTATTTTTAGGAAATCAATGGAGCCCTTAAATTCTTTTATTTCTGGATTTTCTTCATTTGTCGAAACAGTGTAGTAATCATTCCATCCTAGAACCTTTTTGGCCCAAAAGAGGTATGTTATGCTGTCAATTTTTGATATTCCTAAGTTGGGGAGAACATCTGAAATGTAATCTATGAACAGCTGATTTGGTGCTATGACTAATGTGTTTTCATTTGAAATTTTGTCTTTGTAGGTGTAAAGCAAATAGGCTAATCTATGAAGAAGTATAGTTGTTTTCCCACTTCCTGCAACACCTTGTACAATTATTGGGTTATTTATTTGATCCCTTATGATTTGATTTTGTTGTGATTGAATTGTTGATACGATATCCTGAAGCTTTTTTCCCAACCTTTCATTTAATTGGGCAAGAAGGAATTCATCGGCTGTTTCATTTCCTGATTTCGCATCATATATTCCTTTGATCCTAGCTAAAGAGATTTGGAATTGCCTTTTTTGAAGTAAATTGCCTTTTTTTTCTCCGATGGGTGCAAGAAAAGATACATTTTGACGAGGTCCAGAATTTTGGTAGTATAAATTGGCAATTGGGGATCGCCAGTCAATTATTAGAGGAAGATTAGTTTTTTCATCAATTTTGGCGGATTTTCCTATATACAAAGTAAGTGGTTTTCCCGTGGTAGAGTCATAAGAAAGGAAAGAAATCTTACCAAAGTAAGGAGAGTCGAGAACATTTAATTCCTCATTTATTCTGTCGACAACTCTTTCAATTTGATTGAGAATTTTGTTGTAAATTGATTTCGCTGCGAGAATTGAGTCTTGTCCTGATTCTGCTTTTATAATCATTGCTTGATTTTCTAAGTCTATTTCCAGTGAATGTAGTTTTTGAAGGAGAAATGCTAGTTTCGAGGAGGTTATTTGGGTGGTATGCTCAAGATATGGGTACTCTTCTTGAAGGATATTTGTATCTTTCTTAACATTAGAAAAGTCCACGATGGAATCCAAGTCTTTATATATGGGATTAAGGTATTTTGCGAATGTCTGCATGATGATATGAAAAGAATTAGCCAACAGTCTACAACAAACACACAAATTTCGCAAATAAACAGTACAAGGTTCAACCTGGGTAGAACCTCATACTGCTAGATGTTGGTGTACTAGCATTTCGCTATCAAAAATATGTTTATTCAATTTCAGTAGTCTTACTGATTTCTTTGCTCTTTCAATACTTTCGGAGAGTTTCTGGTATAAGGTTGAACCTAGGTTCAACCTTAATTCGAATTTAGTGGGATATACTGGCTACTTTTCGCAAGCGAAGGCTCTATTGAAGTGAATTATAAAATGAGGTATTTAGTTGAAAAAGGTGTGCTAATATAATTAAAATGGGAGAATACTGAGAGTTAGGTTCAACCCAGGTAGAACCATGCAGGTGAGGCTTGAGCTATTTTGTCTTTTCTGTCAGAATGTCATAGGATTAAATTGACTTGGGTTGCATTTAGTTATGATTTCTTCGCTTGTAGAGTGGCTTGTATCGATAATTGAAAGTGTGGGTTATGTAGGTGTTTCGCTTGCTATGTTTATTGAAAGCTTTTTCGCCCCTATCCCTAGTGAAATTATTCTTCCCTTTTCTGGTTTTGTCGCATCAAAAGGAAGTCTTGACGTTTACCTTGTAATCATTTTTGCCACAATTTTTGCCTATTTGGGCTCTCTTCCTTTTTATGTGATAGGGTACTATGGCGAAAAAGCGGTTCATAATTTTTTAGAAAAATACGGAAAATACCTATTCATTACCAAGGAGGATTTACAAAAAGGTTATGATGCTTTTGCCAGGCATGGTAATATCTTTGTGCTGATTGGTAGAGTTGTCCCAATTGTACGAACATTTATTTCATTCCCAGCTGGGGCCGCGAAAATGAACTTTCTGCAATTCTCTCTATACACATTATTGGGAACCGCAGTTTGGTCAACATTTCTGGTATTTGCAGGTTTCCTTCTTGGGGAGAAATGGGAAATCGTATCAGTATATGTAAATAAATATGAAAATGCTATTTTAGTCTTAATTGTACTATGTGTAAGTGCCTACATTATAGCTAAAGTGAAAAAAAACAGGAAAGTAAATTAAATCCCTTCTATTAATGAATTCCCTGTCATCTCTGCTGGCTTAACAATGCCCATTATACTTAAGATAGTTGGCGCTATATCAGACAAAGAACCGTATGGGAGATGGCGTACTGATATCTTAGTCCCTGCAATTATTAAAGGAACAGGATTTAATGAATGCTCTGTATCAATCTCATTCGTTTCCAAATTTATCATTTCCTCTACATTTCCATGATCAGCGGTTATTAATACAGCACCTCCTCTTAATGTAAATTCTCTTGTCAAAACCTTCACACATTCATCTACGACTTTAACCGATTGTATTCCTGCCTGTAAATTTCCTGTATGTCCAACCATATCCGTATTTGCAAAATTTACGAGTATGAAATCATAAATATTCTCAGGTAGATACTTTAAAATCGCCTGTGTAACCTCAAAAGCACTCATCTCCGGCTTCATATCATATGTAGGAACTCTAGGAGAAGGAATTAGCACTGTATCCTCCTTATCGTAGACAATGGGAAGGCCTCCATTGAAAAAATATGTAACATGAGGAAACTTCTCTGTCTCTGCGACTCTTAACTGACTTAAACCTACCGATTCAATAACTTTCCCAAGTGGAAGATTAATGTATTGCTTTGGGAAAATCACTCTTGGCGGGAAATTTTTTCTATACTCAACCATAGATGCCACAAACAAATTTGGAATTTTGTTTACAGTAAATTGCCTAAAATTATCAGATAAAAAAGGCTCAGCCAGTTGTATCATTCTATCTGGTCGATAATTAAGAAAAATGACAACATCATTAGCTTTTATTTTACTTTCATTAATTACTGCTGGTTCTATGAATTCGTCAGTAAGACCCTGAGAATAATATGCTTGTATTGCCTCTTGATATGTCTTGAAGTGCTCTCCTACATTTTGAGTTAATAAATAATATGTCCTCTGTGTTCTATCCCATTTTTCATTTCTGTCCATTGCATAATACCTTCCAATGATAGTTCCTATTTTCCCAATACCCCTTTGTACGCAAAATTTATCTATTTCAGTAAGATATGTTAAAGCAACATCAACAGGCGTATCTCTTCCATCTGTGAAAGCATGAATATACAAATTGTTAGCAAAATTTGCTTTGGCAAAGTAATCAATTATTGCTTTAAAATGATCGATGTGAGAATGTACGGCTCCATTGCTCAAAAGGCCAACTAGGTGAATATTACTGTTAAACTTTGTAGCATGAATAAATGCGTCTCTAAGTGTGTTATTCTTGTAAATTTGCCCTTTTTGTATCGCAGAGTTTATTCTAGGAAGATTCTGACTAACAACTCTTCCCGCTCCCATATTTAGATGTCCAACTTCGCTATTTCCTTTTACATTTCTAGGGAGACCAACAGCTTCTCCAGATGCGAGCAGATATGTATGAGGAGATACATTCCAAAATGTTGAAAGATTTTTGGGGTCAGCTAGTACTACAGCATTTCCATTAGATTTTGGAGCTGCACCAAGTCCATCGAGTATTATTAGCATGACTTTTTGTTTTGCATTCATAGGCAGTACTTTATACATTGTGGCATATTTTTGAATTTTATTCTATAATCACAGTTGTCATAAAAATTAATGTAAAAAATAGCTACTATGGACACAGATATTATAAAAAGAATAGAACAGGAAAATTCCAAGAAAAGACCCGATGTAAGAGTGGGTGATTATGTTAAGTTGTATATTAAGATTACTGAGGGTAAGAAGGAAAGAATACAGCAATTTAAAGGAATAGTTATAGCTGTAAAGGGAAGTGGTTTGAATAAGAATATTGTTGTAAGGAAGATATCGTATGGTGTTGGAGTTGAAAAAATAGTTCCGCTGTACTCTCCTGTACTTGATAAAGTAGAGATAGTAAAAAGAGGTTCTGTTCGTAAATCAAAGTTGTTCTATCTCAGAAATAGGGTTGGAAGAAAGGCTATGAAGATTGATAAGGTGAAAGATATATTTTTGACTGATGAGGTGATTGTACCAGAAGAAGGAAGTAATGTAGAGGAGGAAGAGGTTGCTGAACTGCGGGGGTAGTTCAATGGTTAGAATGTCTGTTTTCCAAACAGAGGGTTGCGGGTTCGAGCCCCGTCCCCCGCTTTGTGTTCTTGACTATTCTACTTATCCACATTTTGTAATATAATTGAAGGCATGAAAGATGCCAGTTTATCAATATCTAACAAAGTACACGCTGATCGAAGAGTACTTCTCTCGGAGAAAAATAAAGATACTATTGATGTAGAAAAAATTTTTAATCTAGTTCTCGGGCGAGAACCTACTCAGCATGAAAAAGCGTATTACAAGATTAATAGGATTTCTCCCGATTATATTGCGGAAACACTTATTGTAGGAGAGGAGCACGCTGGACTAGTGAAAGATGGTCATATGTATCATAAATTAAAGAAAGAGGTAGAATCTCTTAAAGGTACGATATTGAGGTTGCACTCTGATGTTGAAGATAAGAGTAAGGAGTTAGCAGAATTAACAAAACTTCTTAATGAAAAAAACAAGGTAATTGCAGAACTTAGGAAATCAAATAAAGCTCCATATGTTTCTGAAAAGATTACCAATTCTTCTAGAGTAATTTCATGTAATGAAGAAAAAAAGAAGCCAACAAAGGATGATTATTCCTTTTGGGATAGAATTTTAACTATTTTTTTTGATAAGAGATAATGACTACAAAGATTTTTGCTCAAAGACTAAAAACAGCAAGAAAAGAGGCGGGATATTCTCAGAGATATCTTGGTATGAGAGTTGGATTGTCTGATAAATCGATAAGTATATATGAAAGGGGTGATATGTATCCACCAATAACCAATCTGCTCAAAATAGCAAAGGAGCTGAATAAAGATATTTCATATTTTCTTAAGGACTAATACGGTGGTGTGAACCATTGTCTTATCTGTGGCATAAACTTCTTGATGATTTTTGATATACCGAAGCAAGCTCCAATGATTGCTATAACCAGAAGAATGTATTTAACTACAGACATGACTTTGTATTGTGTACTAGAAGGTTGTAGGACTAATGATTCATCAAAGGTAAGTGTGTCATTTATGGTATTTGCGTAATTAGTATCATGTTGCCATGATATGACAGATGCCGTTATTTCGTAAGAACCCTCTCTTAATGGCTTAATATTTGCTCTTACAGTATATGTTTTCCCTTCCTCCATTGATATGAATTCCTTATGCTTAGGAGATACAGTAAGTGTAGTAGGAACATACCATAAAATTTGCGTTTTACTTGAGTCCAAATGTGGAGTTATTTGTAGCTCGTATGGAACATAACCGAATATAGCGGATTGATTCTTCCTTATTAGTAGAAGATCAAAGAATTTAGTAGTTACCTTTGTTTGATTTTCATCTATTATTGTTACTTCCTTATCTGTGTTAGAGATGGTTGTTGTAGTTTGAGTAGTTTCTGTTTCTGTAGTTTGAGTTTCCTCTGTTGTTTCTTGAGGATAGCCATCTGCAAAAGACAGCATTGGATAGACAAGAGTTAGTGCCAAAAACAATAATGTGATACTTATTTCCTTTTTCATTTTATTATTTTGATAATACTTAATTTATATGTATTATACACACGTCGTGCTTCTTCTGGGGGAATATCATAATCATTGTGAACTATGTTATTCCTCACCTTATGTGCTTCCCATATATCATTGTATTCTTTTTTTCTAAAGATGTTTTTTGCTTTTTTAAGATTATCACCACATGAGAGGGTGTTACTATAGTGATACTGTAGTGATTTCGATAGTAGATTATCTAGTTTTATAACAGCATCTCTCCGAACAGAACTTTCATGGCTCATTACATCAATCTGGAGATCATTTAATTTAGTTAGTATCTGTTTACTTTTTGTTTTGCTAATACTCTTTTGATTTAAGTAAACAACTACGAAGAGTACTGCGATGAGAATTAATATTAAAATTGTTGGTGCTAACGTTATTTCCATAATTTGTTTCCTATTACTTTACTAAATAATAAGTATACCAAAATGAGTAAAATTGCAAAAATACTTAATGAGAGAATCTTTCCCAATATCTTTATAGGGGTAGGAACATCTAGTGGTATGGTTGCTTTTACTTGCTCAGAAAAGGTTATCCCACTGGGGTTTGTATGTGTAAGATATATAAATATATCATTGTGCCCAATTTTGCTAGAGGGAATATTTACCTGTATCGTTCTACTTTGTTTTGGAAGAAGTATTTGTGAGGAGCTTTTCGCTACTGGGTCTATATATTTTGAAATATCTGGTATATCTGATTTACTTAGCTGTGTTTCAGTTACCGCAATATTTCCCTTATTTGAAGAATATATGTATCCTACAGCATACTTTTTTGCAACATTATATCCATCAAATGAGACTTGTGATTGAATATTAAACTCCTTTTGAATTTGACTGTTAGTATCAGAAGTTACGACAAAATCATTCTGTGAATAGAAAGTTATGGTTGGCGTTAGTGGTGATTGCCCTCTGGTGAGAATAGTTATGTGATCATATAGTGGACTTCCAAACAATGAATGGCCAGTATATTCTTCTAAAAATGGATCTGCTTGTACCCATTGAGATTTATTTAAATCAAAATATTCAACCCAATAGTGATAGAAGCCATCAGAAGCATATCCTGAGATATTGGAGATGTAACCAATTACCATTCTTGCAGGAATTTGTAGCTTTCGGAGGAGGGCAATGTAAAAATCAGCGTAGTCTTGAGCATTAGCATTGTTTGGTGTTTTTATGATTGAATTTGCCCCTATTCTCGGTGTGTTTGAAATTCCAAGCTTGATATCCTTGCTGTAGTTAAGTCTGTCAATGACATATGTATATAGGTATTTGAAAAAGAGTTGTCTTTGTTCTTCAGACATTTTTTGAGGGTCAGAGTTTTCATTGATGAATGATAGTCCTTTGTCAAGAAGATATGAGATTACCCTTTTTTTCTCTGCTTCGTCAGTAATTTTCCAATATCCTGTTTCTTTTGTAAGTAAACTATTAGGATCAATCTTTTGTCCATTTTCGGCTAAGTTAATAAAGCCAGTTATTTTGCAATCTACTGTTTGATTTGGTTCTACTATGTATTTGAAAGTGTAATTTCCATCTTCATCTATCGTGGTTGAATTCGGAAGAGGCGATATATCCTGCCAAATGATGTTCTGTTTGTAGGTGTCTGGAGGAAGAACTAGTTCGAATGTTTGTGGATCACTATTTTCTTGGTTTGAAAATACCCTATTTACAGAGAATTTGTAGACAATGTTTTGTCCAAACAGTATTGAAATATCGGAATTTTGAGGATTTCCGATATAAATGGAATATTCTGATCCATTTAGTTTTAAATCTCCCATGGGATCAGATGTCCATAATGGTTTTCCCCATTGCTGTGGGTATGTGATTGTTATTCCATTTGTTTTGGCATCAAGAATTTCAGATTTAATGGTATATGAATTATTACTCTTGTCTGCTTTGGTAAAATATGTGAGCTGTATCTCAATTGGGGAGTCCTTTGAGACTACTGCATTTTCTAAATCAATCAGAATATCTGTAACTGAACCTCTGTAATATTTAGTGCAATTTGTGTCTTTTCCAGTTTTCATAATTTTACAATGTACATCGAGATTTTTGATTGGAATGGAAGCAGTGTAGTAGGAAACTACCTGAGTATTTTCACTTCTAATTTGTAGAATTACACTAGTATTTATACCAGTTTCAGATATTGTATGAACAAAATTCGTATATGTATTAAAATTTTGTTCTGCCTTCGTAGGATTATTTGTGATGGAGAGGAGGAAGAGTAGAGAAAGACTAAATAGTAACGGAATTTTCTTTAAACAGCCAGTCAAATTTTTCATATTTTCTTAAAATTTGTCTTGTAATTGGCGTTTTTGGTGTGATTCCATACTTTGCCGATAATTTAGTTGGATCTATTTTTTCAGGTTCATTAACAATTTTGTAATTAGAGTTTCTGACAATTTCCTGCTTAGCATTCTTCCTTATGACATAATAGGCCATACCGCTATCATCATCAAGAACTATTCTAGATATTGCATTGACGGATGTATATTCAGCAAAGATTAGAGGGGTATTTTGTCTAGTGTTTATAATGGAAAAATCATATCCAGATGGTATGATTATCTTTTGTCCCCTTTTTACTGCACTTTTAAAAACTCTGTTGTCTTTTGGAGATTTATATATTTGCATAAGGATAGTTCCTGATCCATAGAGAATTTCTAGTATCTTAGGATATTTTTTACAACGCATTGCTTTTGTTTTAACATATTCAATACCAGCTATATTTGCTCTAAGGCAATATATATTTATTCTTACATTTTTTGATTTGAATGTGGAATTGAGATCAACCCATTTATATACATCATAGAAAATTTCAGGACAATTCAAATCTTGATTTAGAAGTTGGCTTCTGATGTCGTTAATAGTAACGGATACTTTCTCCTTAAAAGTGAAGTCCTTAAAGTAAAGTTGCTCATCCTGATATGTTATTGGTAATCCTGATATACTCTTTAAATCTATTTTCGACATATAGTGATTATACCACACTATTTAGTCACCATGAGAAAAGCTTTTCAATATCCTAGAAACAATAGTTGCTCCAACCATGTACATTAGAAGAGATACTGGTAGAAGCCAAGGAATCTGCACTCCATTTATGCTAAACGAAGAAGATACTATGCCATTGAATGGTTGTATAGCTATTTCGCTATATTTGTCTACAAAAGATGCAAATTGAGTAGTCATGTTAGCCTTAATCGCCATGAGTATTATTTTAGCCAATATAATTCCCTGCACTAAGGTTAGACCAACATATATTAGATTAAAAATTGGTTTTAGCATACTTACAAATCTGATAAATTATTTACATAATATGATAGCTCATTCATATAATTATTTACACCATTCGCCCATGCATGGTCAAGATTCTGTCCACATGGAGGACAATATGTGCTCTCCATTTCAAATGGATCTAAATTAGTACCGTAACCTTCGGCTATCATTTGTGTAATGTGTGAAATTGCTTGGTCCCAAGAAGGAAATACGCTCCAGCCAGCATCATTTCCATTTATTCCTCTCCATCCCCATGCATTGTTTGTATTGGTGGGGATTAAATTTCCAAATGCTGATTCAACGCCAGAGATTGAGACAACCAGTCTCCAGTCAAGTCCATATTTATCCGCTTCTGTAATAAATGTTTTTGCACTTTTAGCCATCGGGGAATGATAGTCCTTTAGAAAGTTGCTCATAGCAACAATCCTTGGATCTATAGTGTAAAATTTGCTTCTGGATATTAAAGTTGTATTTTTAGTGTCAGAAGTTAAATTATAGCTACCAGAGTAGGTATATACATCATATATTGGTGTTAGAGCATTGATTTCAACAAATGAATAATTACTGTATAGCTGTGAAATATTTTTTATTAAAATAGTTTCAAATTTTGGTGAGAGAAATACTGAATATATAGCTAAAATTGAAATAAAGGAAATAACTCTAATAATATTGGATTTGGAAAATTCCAATGGATGTGGAATATGTTGAATATGATTTGTGAAATCTGTCATAATGTATTCAGTATATCAAATAGGGGGCAATATTTGCTATGTTTACTCATTTACATTTGCACACAGAGTACTCTCTGTTGGATGCAACAACCAGAATACCAGATTTAATAGAGAAGCTTCAAGAAAGTGGAATGTCATCGTGCGCCATAACCGATCATGGAAATATGTACGGAGTGTTTAAATTTCAAGATGCGATGAAGAAGGCTGGTCTTAAGCCTATTATCGGATGTGAAGTCTATATCTCTCCTCGTGATATGCATATGAAGGAATATGGGATAGATAACAACTACAATCATCTAATTCTTCTTGCAAAGGATTTTGCAGGATACAAAAATTTGATGAAAATAGTCTCTATTGCACATATGGAAGGTTTCTATTATAGACCTAGGATAGATTTTGAGACACTTTCAAAATATACGGAAGGGATTATTTGCCTTTCTGCATGTCTAGTTGGACCAATAACTTCAGAGATTTTGTCGAATAATTATGATGGAGCTAAAAGGAAGGCAGAGCAATATGCAGACCTTTTTAAGGATAATTTCTATATTGAAATACAAAGGAATGGGATTAAGGAGCAGGATTTTGCAAATGAAAAATTGATTCAAATTGCCAGAGAGCTAAATTTACCAATTGTTGCTACTTGTGATTCTCACTATTTGAATAGGGAGGATGCAGAGATACAAGAAATACTGTGGTGTATAAGTGATGGGTATACTATGGATGATCCTAAGAGGAGAAGAATGCCAACGAATGAGTTCTATGTAAAGACTCCCGAGGAGATGAAGAGATTATTCGAGGATATTCCAGAAGCGATCGAAAATACAGATAAGATTTCAGATATGATTGAAGAGTACGATATTACATTCGAGAGGGTTGAAGCTCCATATCTCGATTTACCAGAAGGAAAAACATCTCAAGAATATTTTAGAGAGTTAGCATATGATGGATTGAAGAGGAAGTACAAGAAAGTAGATAAGGCACTAAAGGATAGGGTAAATTACGAATTAGATATTATTCATCAGAAGGGCTACGATGATTACTTTTTGATTGTTCGTGATTTCATAAAATTCTGTAGAGACAATGATATTGTTGTTGGGATAAGGGGATCTGGGTGTGGGTCTGTAGTAGCATATGCTATTGATATAACTGATATAGAGCCAATAGGATGGGAGTTATATTTTGAAAGATTCTTAAATCCTGAAAGGCCAAGTCCTCCTGATTTTGATATCGATATAGCAGATAAACGACGAGATGAAGTTATTCAGTATACTGTTAATAAGTATGGTAGTGAGAATGTTAAGCAGATAGGGACATTTAGTAAGTTACAAACAAGGCAAGCAATTCGTGATGTAGCTAGAGTGATAGGTATTGATTTGCAGACAGCTGATAGCCTTTCCAAGATGGTTGAGATAGTTTTTGGAAAATCAAAAAGTATTGATTATATGATTGAACACAACCCTGAATTTGCTGAGATAATAAATTCATCTGAAGAGACAAAACATTTGGCTGAAATTGTAAGAAAAGTTTCTGGATTGTGCAGGGGAGTTTCTACCCATGCGTGCGGTATTTTGATTACACCTAAGCCAGTTGTTGAATATTGCCCAATTCAAAGAGATGCACATGGTCAAGGAATGGGAATGACACAGTATGAAATGTTTGACATTGAGCCACTCGGTTTAATGAAATACGACTTTTTGGGTCTGAGGAATCTTAATGTGATAGGTGCTTGTTTAAAGAAAATTAAAAGAGATAGAAATGAGGATGTTGATTTATCTCGCATAGATTATAACGACAAGGCGACATATGATAGTATAAAAAGTGGTCATACAATAGGAATTTTTCAAATGGAGAGTGAAGGTATGAAGAGAACCGTTAAGGCAATAAAGCCTGATAGTCTCGAAGATATCTGCTATATTCTTGCAGCATATAGGCCTGGTCCTATGCAGTACATTTCCGAATATATTGCTGTAAAAGAGGGAAAACAAAAACCGGATTATATCTTCAAAAAATTGGAACCTGTGTTGTCTGTTACTAATGGTGTGATTACATATCAAGAGCAGGTAATGAAAATAGCGCAGGTCATAGCAGGGTACTCACTAGGAAAAGCTGATAATTTAAGAAGAGCAATGGGTAAAAAGAAGCTGGAAGTGATGGAAGCAGAAAAACCTGCGTTCATAGAAGGAGCTGTTAAGAATGGGTTTGATAGAAAATTAGTTGAAAAATTGTGGGATAAACTTGTACTTTTTGCAAACTACGGATTTAATAAGGCACATAGTGCGTCATATGCTACAACAGCATACAGAACGGCATATTTAAAAACACATTACCCACTTCAGTACATGGCTGCTCTGTTAGAAGGTGATTTAGAGAAATTTGATAGAGTAGTTATAGATTTAAAAGAATGTGAGAGATTAGGTATTAAAGTACTTCCTCCTGATATTAATTTTAGTGGCTTTTACTTTCAGACTGAGAATGACAAGGACATTAGGTTTGGTTTGGGGGGAATAAAGAATCTTGGACATGATATTGTTAAAAGTATAGTAAGTGAAAGGGAAACAAATGGGAAATTTCAGCATTTAGATGACTTTGTTCATAGGACATTTGATAAGGTTAATAAAAAAGCTGTTGAGTACTTAATAATGTCTGGTACTATGGATTCCTTTGGGGATAGATTTGATCTTCTTCAAACTCTACCAACTATTTTTGAAAAAGAAAAAAACTATGAGAAAGTAAAAAATGTTGGACAATTTGATTTCTTTTCATTAAGTCAAAACAAGGCAGAAAATATATCAAAGACACCACTGGTAGAATGCAAGGATGCCGATAGAAATCTAATTCTCCAATGGGAAAGGGAACTACTTGGTATGTATTTTTCAAGCTATCCTTTAGATTCTCTTAAGGATTTTTTTGAAAGTAAGGGTGTCATATCAATTTCAGAGGCTCTAGAAAACAAGAAGAATGGAGAAAGTGTAATTCTGGGAGTTATGGTTACTAAAATAAGAAAAATTACGACAAAGAAAGGCGAAATAATGGCTTTCCTAACAATTGAAGATAAAACTGGGAGTACAAATGCTATTATCTTCCCAAGAATATTTTTAGAATTGAAAGAATCACTACGGGAAAACATTCCATTATTAGTATTGGGAAGAATAAATGAGAGGGATGGAGAGAAAAGTATTGTAATACAAAAAGCGAAATATGTTGATGAAAGAAAGCACTCTTCCAAATTTGATGGGGTTACATTTAAGATAACTACAGAGCATACAGAGAATGAAGTTTCTGCATTGAAGGAGTTCATTCAAAGATCTAATGGTAATACAGCCGTTAAAATAGTTGTTGATGATGGGATAACTTCTAATGCAGTTATTCTTAACAAAACAATATTTCTAGACGAGGAGTGTCAAAAATGGTTAAGAGTATTCAGAAATTGATATAATAGCAATATGAAAGTGAAGGATATTGACAATCTTCCCATAACTTCGGGGGTATATAAGTTCTATGATTCGCATCATCAAATCCTCTATGTAGGAAAGGCGAACTGCTTAAGGAATAGGGTGAAGTCATATTTTAACGAAGAATTGTATGATAGACCATTTGTTAAACAGATGATCCCATTGATAGAAGATATTGAAATTGTCAAAACAAATAATGAAATAGAATCATTAGTTCTAGAATCTGCTCTAATTAAAAAATACAAACCTAAGTACAACAGTGATTTAAAGGATGGTAAATCATATGCTTGGATATATATCTCTACAAAAGATGATTTTCCGACTGTTAAAATCGTTAGAAGTATATCCACTAAGGATTTGAAAAGAGGCCGCTTATTTGGTCCATATCCTAACGGTAGAGCTGTTAAAAGAATATTTACTTACCTGCGTAAGCTTTATCCATTTTGTACATGTTCTGGGAAGGAACATAGGGAGTGCTTCTACTATCATTTGGGGTTGTGTCCTGGACCATATCAGGGACATATTAGTAAGAAGGAATACAGAAAAAATATTAATGAAATAATAAAATTCCTAGACGGAAGAAAAAGGGGACACTTAGATGCATTAGAAAAGGAGATGGCAATGTATTCACAGGTCATGGACTATGAAAATGCAGCTGTAGTTAGAGATAAAATAAATGATTTAAAATATTTGGGTGAAAGGATAGATTTTGAGTATGGGGATACAGAAGAGTCATATTCTATGAGAAGAAAGGAAGCCCTAATGAGTAATTTTTGTGATTTGAAAATTGAACTTGGATTAAAGAAACTAAAAAGAATTGAATGCTATGATATCTCAAATATTTCTGGCCTACAGGCATATGGTTCAATGACTGTTGCTGAGAATGGAGAGATTGTTAATTCACAATACAGGATATTTAGAATTAAAACATTGAATACACCAAATGATCCTGAGATGTTAAGGGAGGTTTTAAAAAGAAGATTTGAGAATAATGAAAAATATCCAGCATATCCAGATATAGTTTTAATAGATGGAGGAAAATCACAATTAAGTGCTGTCTACTCTGAGATTCCTAGTGATATTTTACTTCTTGGTATTTCAAAAGGGAAAAGATTAAAGAAAAAGGGGAAAAAGTTATTAGATGAGTTCTGGTTGTATGACAGAAAGACAAATGCAATTGAGGAGATAAGCATAAAGAATAAAAGTATACTGATAGAGCTCAGAGATGAAGCACACAGGTTTGCGATACTTCATCACCGTAAAGCACGAATAAGGGAAAGTAAAAATTCACAATTATTAAATATAGATGGGGTAGGAAGGAAAAGAAGATTAGAACTTTTGAAGAGGTTTAAAAGTATAGAAAATATGAAAAATGCCTCCTTCGAAGAAATCAATGCTGTTGTAAATAACAGATCTGTTTCAAATAGAATCTTAGAATATCTTAGTACTTTATAGTGTTCTGAGGTTTCAAATTATCCAGAACAAAATTAAAGAATTCTTCATTCTCATTAGGTGTATCAATGATATAGACAATTCCATCATTTGGGTTTATGAGTACATAACATATATGCGATACATTTGTACATGATAGATTAGCTCTTAATCCAATGGAATATTGAGTAGGGGCAAGTATGGTGTTCTTTATAATGCAATTTTGTGTCTCCGTTGATTGATTTATGTATTGCTGGAGAAATACATCCAATTCTTCCCCCGAATATTTAGCAATAGGGGTAAGAAGTAAAGTAGTGTTTGTTCCTAATTTTTTGAACTCAACGGATCTGTACTTTTCTAAATCGGTTGAATGATATGTAATTAAATAATCCTTTGGAGTTTCTAATATCCAAGGGAAATCTGGAAGCAAGTCCTGTGTATCTTTGTCATTTAGTAGCATATCTCTAGCAATTTCTTCTTCAATTCTGGATTTTAGTCCATTTTGTGCATCTATTATTGATATAGTTTCGTACCAAATATCTCTATACTTTGAATATATTCTTAAACCTTTTGTTCCATTTTCCCAATACATTCCACTCTTCATTTCTTCAGAACCAGTAGGAACAGTTTGTATATATCTCCATCCTGTTTTTGGTAACTCCTCAGCATAAAATGCATATACATCATCTATGCTTTTGTCTTCGAGTATCTTGTATGCAGAATTTCCAGAACTTAGAAAATTTGAAACATACGGATCATCTAATTCATTGGAAAACATAAAGGATGAATATGGATATGCAGGGATATTATCTAGGCCAATAACATTTTCTCTCTGAGAATTTATCTCCTTGTCTTTTCTGATTGTAGAAACAATTTTAATTAGTAAGAGTAATGACCCTGCAAGAAAAAATAGTACAACAAAAAATTTAGCTACATACTTAAATTTTGATTTATCATATTTTTTCTTAAATTTCCTTCTCTTGTTTGATTCTTTATTTTTCTTGAAGAATACATTCTTCTTAATATTCTTTTTATTTGAAAAAGATGGTTCTTTTACCATTGATATGTTTACGGGTGGACATACTTTCATTTTTTTGTTCTTAGTAGCTTGCTTAGACAACTTCATATCTAGATATTATGATATGAAAGTGGATAGCTTGTCTACTTGTGTAGTATAATTGCAGAGTCTATGCGGGATTGTCTAATGGTAGGACGCCGGCCTTTGAAGCCGAGAATCATGGTTCGAATCCATGTCCCGCAATTTTTTAATAATCCGATGCGTTGAATTGTGCAATAGTCATAGATATTTTATCCATAGCCTGTTTTAGAACTGGTCTATCCGAACCTACTGGTCCAATTTCATCTAGTATATCCTCTAACTCTTCTGAGGATACAAGTATTTGATTTGAATCCTCTATATTGTCAACTGCTGATTTCAACTTTATTGAAAGTTGAGAATCAACATTTTTAGTAATATCGTAATATTTTAGTAGTTCGAGTAATTCATCTCTTGAAAGTGTTAATATTCCTCTTTTCATTTTAATGTATTGATTAGTTTAAAATAATTCTGATTTTAATTCCTTAATTTCATCACGAAGTTGTGCTGCCTTTTCAAAATTCAAATTATCTGCAGCAATTAGCATTTTATTTTCTAAATCTTTGATTAGCAGTCTTTTTTGTTTTGCATCCATTTTCTGTATATCCTCATCAGTTTTAAGATCTTTCTCCTCTGTTTGTACTAATCTATCTCTTATTTCTTTCTGAATACTTTTTGGAATTATATTATGTTCTTTGTTGTACTCCTCCTGATATTTTCTCCTTCTCTCAGTTTCTTCAATGGCATCCTTCATACTTTGTGTAATGCTATCTGCATACATTATGACTCTTCCCTCGACATGCCTTGCTGCTCTCCCTATGGTTTGAATTAGACTTGTTTTTGATCTAAGGAAACCTTCTTTGTCTGCATCTAATATTATCACTAAGGATACTTCAGGAAGATCTATTCCTTCTCTTAGTAAATTTATTCCTACTACAACATCGTATTCTCCAAGTCTTAAGTCTCTTAAAATGTCTACTCTCTCTATAGCGTCAATATCGGAATGTATGTATTGAACTTTAATTCCTGTATCCTTCAGATATGAGGTTAAATCTTCTGCCATTTTTTTAGTAAGTGTTGTAACAAGTACTCTTTGTTTTTTCTGCACATTTTTGTAAATTTCAGATATTACATCATCTATCTGTCCTTGTGTTTTTCTGATGTCAATTTTAGGATCTAAAAGGCCTGTTGGTCTTGTTAGTAATTCAACTACAGTATTTCCACTATCTTCTATTTCCCATTGGGATGGAGTAGCTGAAAAATATATTGTTGTTCCCTGTTTTTTTCTAAATTCATTAAAGTTTAAAGGCCTATTATCTCGTGCTGTAGGAAGTCTAAATCCATATTCTACAAGATTGTCTTTTCTCATTTTGTCACCATTGTACATACCTGCGACTTGTGGAATAGTGATGTGTGATTCATCAATAAACATCATATAGTCCTTGGGAAAGTAATCTAAAAGAGTGTATGGAGGTTCTCCAGTTTTTCTTCCATCAAAATATATGCTGTAGTTTTCCATACTTTTGCAGTATCCAACCTCTCTTAGCATTTCAATATCATAATTAGTCTTTTGGGATAATCTATTTGCTTCTAGTTCTTTTCCAATATTTTTTAGGAATTGGACTCTCTTCTCTAAATCTGTTTGAATTTTTTGTATGGCACTGTCTATTGTTTGTTTTGGGTATACTAAAGAAGTAGCAGGAAATACAAGAACTTCTTTCAATTCTTCAATTTTGTGTTTACTTATTGGATCAACTCTAGAAATTTTTTCAATTGTATTTCCAACTAGTTCTATTCTTAACGAAGTGTCATCATATGGAGGATAGATTTCAATAATGTCTCCTGATATTCTAAATACACCATTAGTAAAATCATAAGTATCTCTTTCATATCTCATATTTACTAGTCTTAACCCTATGTCTGATATCTTGATGTTTTGTCCAGTGGAAAATGATAATGTTTGATTTTCATAGTTTGTTGGTGCTCCAATGTTGTAGATGCATGATACTGATGCAACAACTATTGTATCTCTGCGAGTTATTGCTGAATTCATTGCTCCAAATCTTAGGTTTTCAATTTGTTTGTTGACTTCTGATTCTTTCTCAATGTAGAGGTCTTTTGTAGGAATATATGCTTCTGGTTGATAGTAATCATAATATGATACAAAGTATTTTACAGAATTTTCAGGAAAGAATTCCTTAAACTCTTCATAGAGCTGAGCGGCTAGGGTTTTGTTGTGCGATAATATGAGGGTTGGTCTATTACATTTTTGTATTATATTTGCCATAACAAAGGTTTTGCCTGATCCTGTAACTCCGAGTACCGTCTGTTTTTGTTTTGTTTTCATTCCTTCTACTATCTCATCTATCGCCCTTTGTTGGTCTTCAGATGGAGTGTATGGGGATTGTAGTTTGAATTGATTCATCTGGTGTATTTTAGCAAATATCTGTATGTGTTAGAATATCGATAATGAGAAGAGAAATATTAAATAGGTTACCGCCAGAAGTTGTAAATCAAATTGCTGCAGGTGAGGTTGTGGAGAGACCTTCATCTGTTGTTAAGGAATTAGTGGATAATGCAATAGATGCACAGGCTTCAAAGATAGTTATTAAGGTGAGGAATGGTGGCATTGATATGATAGAAGTGGAGGATAATGGATACGGTATTCCAATGGAGAACCTTGCGTCTGTATTTGAGCCACATACGACGAGTAAGATTCATTCGATAGAGGATCTTAATACATTGATGAGTATGGGTTTTAGAGGGGAGGCGTTGTCGACTATAACTTCAGTAGCAAAAGTTGAATTGATTTCTAGGTATATAGATGAGCAAGCAGGGAGTAAGATTTCTTTTGATGAGAGAGGACATTCACATATAGTTTCTGCACCAAAGGAGTGTGGAACAACAATTAAAGTAGAGGATATTTTTTACAATATTCCTGCTAGAAGAAAGTTTTTGAAAAGTTCAGCTACAGAATTTAGAAAGATATATGATATTTTGGTTAAGTATTACCTCATATATCCCAATATTCATTTTGTCCTATATAGGGATGGAAAGGTAGTTGATGATATTAAAAATATAACTGGAGGTGGTGCTGGAGAATTAGTTGGTGAGAGAATTAAGGTAGTTTTGGGTGAAGGTGTATTTAAGAATATGTTAGAGGTATTTTCAGAGGGTTCAGGTATTAAAGTTAGTGGTTATGTGGCACATCCATCTACCCATAATAGAGGCAACAAGCATCAGTTTGTTTTCCTAAATGGTAGGCCTATTGTTGATAGAGGAATTGCTAGTTCAGTACTTAGTAGTTATTCTAGGTATATTCCAGCAGGTGAGAAGGTTGATTTTATTATAAATGTAAGAATTAACCCAGAATTAGTAGATGTTAATGTGCATCCTAGAAAGGAAGAGGTACGATTTCAAAATCCATATCGGGTGTATTCTTCAGTAGAATTGGCTGTTAAACATGCATTGGAAACTAATTTGTCATATACGTCTGGAAATACATCTGAAAATGTTTCCCCAAATTTTTCTGCACTAAGGGATAAATTAAATGTTGGATCTTCCAAGAATTATGAGTTATCAATCCGTAATTCAGGGAACAAGTTTAAAGATGCATATGTTCCTCCTAGGAATTTTTCTGTGAAGGATAGTATTCTTTTTTCGAGTGAAATATTAAAACAAGAAAGAGAAGATATACGGGGTCATGGGGAGGATTTTGGTGGCATAGTAAGTGTTCATCAGATATTTGATAAATATATAGTTGTAGAGTATGAGGGTGGGATATGTTGGATAGTTGATCAGCATGCAGCTGCAGAGAGAGTAAATTTTGAGAAGTTAGTAGGTAGAGAATTGGAGAAGGAGAATCTTCAACAATTGTTGGTTCCTGTTTTAATCTCATTAAGTAAGACAGAGGTATTGTTTCTAAGGGAGAATCAAGGGTTTTTTGAGAATTTAGGCTTTATTTTTGATATTAAGGATGAAGGGATTTTACTTAAGACTGTTCCTGCAGAGTATGTGGATTCTGATTTTGAGTTAATTTTCCGTGAGATTTTTAAGTTGGATGATGATATTTCAGTTTTAAGGAAGTCCTTTGATGAGCATAAAGAGGATATTTTAGCCACTATTGCGTGTCATGGAAGTATTCGTAGTGGACAAAAATTGAGTATAGAAGAGATGATTTATTTAGTAAATCAGTTGAAAAGATGCAAGAATCCATATAGTTGTCCTCATGGGAGACCAATTGTTTGGGAATTGAAATTGCAGGATATAGATTCACATTTTGAGAGAACATATTGATGGGAGTATTTATAGGGTCAATACCTAATTGTACAAAGGAAGATGTTGTGTTGGCAAAAAGAATTCTAAGAAGAAGAGGAGGGCGTCATGGATCTCTGTCTTCATTAGAAAAGTATTTTGAAGAGATGTTTCCAAATAGGTATGTGTATCTTTTTAACAGAGGAAGAGATTCTCTTTATTTTTTTCTTAAAGTTTTGAATTTAAAGAGTGATGACGAAGTTGTACTTCAGGCATTTACTTGCGTTTCTGCTGTTGCTCCAGTTTTGTGGTCTAACTGTAATCCTGTATATACTGATATTTCAAAGAATAGTTTTAATATGGATGTTAAAAAGTTGGAGAGAAGTATTACAGAGAAGTGTAGGGTTGTAATTGTACAGCATACATTTGGTCATATTGTTGATACTAAAAAGGTTAGGGATATGATTGACAGAATTAATAGGGGGAGAGAGTATGAGAATAGGGTATATATGATAGAGGATTGCGCTCATATATTTACTTTGAATTATCAGAGTTTTGATATTGGGAAGTACAGTGATGCTGTTTTTTTTAGTTTTGCACAGGATAAATGTGTAAGTAGTACACAGGGTTCTCTTTTGGTTCTCAAGAGGTTGCCAGTGTTTACTAATTCTGTGGACCAATATTCTTTGCTAAAGTCACAGAGTAAATTGTCGGATCTATATAATGCATCATATATTGTTCTCTGGGATTTGATAAAAAAGGAGTATTTTAAGACTTTAATTCCTTTTACAAATGTGACATTAGGCAGAGTCTTAATTGTTTTGTTTAGGAATCTTGGAATTGTAAAGAAGCAAGCAGATGATAGTTCGTTGAAATTTGATGATATACATAGGATGGGGAATGTGCAAGCTGAGCTTCTTTTGGAGCAAGTTAAGAGAGCTGAGATATTTAATGAGCACAGAAAGAAGGTTTGTGAGGTTTATGATAATAATTTAAGGAGCGAGTTTGTCTTTTCTGCCAGGAGAAGTGATGAGGTACTTTTGAGGTATCCTATTCTTGTTAAGAATCCAAATGTGTTGAAGAGTATGTTGAAGGATATTAAGGTTATTACTGGAAGGTGGTATGCTTCTCCCATATATCCATTGAGTAAGAAATTTTACAGAGATGTGAATTTGGTGTGTGATAGGTATCCGAATACTAAGTTTTGTTGTGGCTATGTTTTGAATTTGCCACTAAATATTGAAGTGGATTTTGGTACTGCTGTGAAAATATGTAATATTATAAATAGATATGGTGAGCGTATATAATTTTTGATATATCATGTAATGAGGCTTACTTTTAATGATGTTGTAGATGATGAGAGCTGGGATAATTATGTGTTAAGGCTTCCAGAGTATTCGTTTCTAAATAGTAGTGCTCGGTATGAGTTTAATAAGGCTTTGAATAGCGAATCATTTAGGTATACTATTTTTGATGGTGAGAAGTATTGTGGAATAGTTACTGGTAGTATTGGGAATTCAAGACTTTTTGGTAAGTTTGTTGAGTGTAAGCATTCACCTCTTTTTTTTGAGTATAAGGGGAAGTATATGAGTGATGTTAAGGAGTTTTGTAAGAACATTGCTATCAGGAATAATTGTTTTATGGTTAGGTTTTCTCCTTTAGTACAGGAGAATTCTCTACTCGATGAGTTTTACAAGGCTAATGGTTTTGTGAAAGCTCCTATTCATAATGTTGATGCATTAGTTTCTCAGCATGTTGATTTAACAAAGAGCATGGAGGAGTTGAAGCATGATATGAGTAGTAGTAGAAAGAATAGGTTGAATAAGCTATTAAGAGATAATAGTGTTGAAGTTAAAATTTTTAATGATAGAAGTGTTTTTGATATTTTTAGGGATTTTCATTCTGAGACTGTGAAATTGAAGGGTTATGTGGATAAGCCAATTGATTTGCTTATGAAAGAGTTGGATATACAGGTTGAGCATGGTATGTGCTATATGATTGTTGGATATTCGGAAGATATTCCAGTTTCAATTTGGCAGTGTACTGTATATGGAAAGAATATGCATTTGTATCAAGCGTGTTCTGATACTAAGTATCGAGAGAAAAATATGTTGATGACTACATTACTTTACTGGAAGGCAGTAGAACTTGGAAAGAAGTTAGGTTGCGAAGTATTTGATATGTTTGGTGGAGTTGTTCCAGAAGGGTGTGAGAATAAAAATCATCCATGGAAAGGAGTAGGCGATTTTAAGGAAAGTTTAGGAGGAAAGAAGGTTACATATATGCATAGTAGGGATCTTCCAATATCCAAAATGAAATACTCCATATATTACCCATATTCATCTATTAGAACGAAAGCAAAAGGATATACAACTCGTTGGTAACTAAGTTACCAACTACCACCACCTCCACCTCCTGTACCACCTCCACTGCTTCCTGAGCTGAAACCACTTCCCCATGATCCAGCACTTGAACGGCTATAGCCCACATTCCCAGCATTAAGGCTTTTATTCATATTAGAAACAGAATTGACTAACATGTATGCATTAAAATGATCAAAATCGCCTTGATACCAATCGGGCTGTTCATAGATATCCTCAAATTCCTTTATCCATTTCTTTTCTAAACCAAATATGATGGCATAGGGTAGAAGTTTCTCAAAAACCCCAGAGTATTTTTTAGGATTATTGTGAAATTCTATTCTTTTCTTTTCAGCAGTATTAATGTACATTTTTAGTCCTAAAAGTTCATAGTACAGCTTATTTCCTTTGCTTGTCCTAATGTCTAATTTTGAAGATGAAATCATGAGGATTATTCCAGAAATCAATAAGCCAATGACTAAACCAATATTCGCATTCTCATTAACACTTGATAGTACAAGCATAGAAAGTGTAATAGCTACTATACCAATGATATTTAGCATATTTTTTAAATTAATCTTTTTCTTGTTGATATATTCCTCCTCATAGGCCTCAGTTGATAACAATGAATTTATTCTTTTCATAGTCTTTCCAAACGAAACACTAATTGACCTAAGAGGGATTTCTTCTTTTCCACCAAAGAGTCCACTATACAGTGCTAATCGTACAGCTTCTAGATCAGATGAATCCTTATCTGTTTTTACAAGTTTGTATTTGTTCTTTTTTTCTTGGACTATTTTAATATACCCATCAAGAGCAAGCTGAATTATCTCTGCCGATATGTCCTTATTCTTTATTGATTTGAATAGTATTTTAGCTCCAAATAATGGATAGATACCTTTTGGAGGATTGTATGTAGGAACTATTGTTAATTTCTTGTTCTTGTTATTTTTCTTAATCATCAGAAAGACAATTATACCAATGGGTATTGGAAGAAGAATACCAATATTGGATATGATAAATTCCTTCCTTTGCTGAGCTGTTGTATCAGCTAGAGTTCCTTTTGGCATCGCTATCGCTACAGTAAGGCCTTCCTTTGGGCCCAAATTTTGTGCTCCAACGACTATGGCATAGGTAGAATCTGCTGATTTATTCTCAATCGTACAATTAGATTCGGATGAACCACTCAACCCAGTGTAGCATACACTTTTTGTTATACTTCCCGGAACTTTTATATATGCAGAGACATTATCTATTGGTATACCCCAATTATTGCCAGTAATATTAAGATACAATTCATCATGATCATCAAAATAGTTTGTTGTATTTTTTAATCTATATCCTATCTCAAAAACATAATCACCAATTAGTAGTTCGTTAGGATCTCCTATTTTGAATCTCACATATCCATTAGAAGAGCTTTTTTCATATACCTCTCCAACTACAGTTGGATTATTGATGTCATAGTATTTAAGATATTCTAATTCAAGCTGTGTTGGTCTCTTAAAACCACCTAAAACTTTGTATGAGACAGGAATATCCCTATATATTCCATGCCTTTCAACTGGGAAATGGTATGTTATCTTCTCTGAAATAACAATATCGGTCCCTTGTTCTAGTTCAACAGTAGATTCAAAATTTGAAATTCTCTCATAATCAGTCTGTGCCTCAACCTTCAAAAAAGGAACAAAAAGATACGATACCAAAAGCACAACTACAGGTAATACATTTAATTTTCTCATTTTTGTTTCCATTAGAATTTTACTTCTACATTCTTTTTCTCTTCTTCGGAGGCTTCGAAAAATGGAACTTTTTTGAAATTCAATATTCCTGCAATAATATTATTTGGAAAAACGACAATCATCTCATTAAAGTCTCTAGCTGCACCATTGTAATATCTTCTAGCTTTTTGTATATCATTTTCTAAATTTTCAAGGGATTGATGCAGTTGTACAAAATTTTCATTTGCTTTTAATTCAGGGTAATTCTCAGCAACAGCAAACAACTTTGATATGCTATTTTTAAGCTCTGTATCATATTTCATCTTTTCCTCCAACGAATCAGTAGACATAGCTTTTGTTCTTATATTCGTTACATCTGTAAAGATATCTTTTTCATGCTTAGCATACCCTTTTACCATTTCTACTAAATTGGGAATCATATCATACCTCTGCTTCAGAATCGTCTCTATGTCAGAGGAGGCTTCTTCCACAGTAACTTTTTGTTTGGCAAGCTTATTGTATAGAGTGATAAACAAAATAATCAAAAGAACAACTAAACCGAGAATCCAATATAGAAATTCCATTTTGATATAATAATGTTAACTTATACAATTATATTATACACAACTTCCAGAGTATCACAAGTATATGCAATGGATATGAGATACTATCG
>DAOOVT010000003.1:0-58486 GCA_035370405.1 Candidatus Dojkabacteria bacterium
GTTTCCCTGTTCCTTTAGGGTCTATTGGTTTTACATGATCAAATGCTTTGAATACAACTGGTGTGAAGAAATATATTGCTGTAAGTACAAGGTCGCTGACAAATTCTTGTGGTTTTTCAACTGTTTTTACTATTCTGTCTCCCTCTAGTACTGCGACACCAAAGTTTTGGTAATCAGGTCTTTTTACAACTAAGACATGAGCATCAGATTTTTTCTTTTTGAAATCTTCGTAGTGTTTTTTAAGTCCTCCAGTTAGTATGTTGTCTCCTGCGGAGAAGAGGAATTCGTCATCTCCTATGAGGTCTTGTGCAAGTTTAATTGGATACATCATACCATTTGGTTCTGGTTGTTCTATGTATGATATTTTTATGCCTTTCCCATACTTAGAGCCGTTGCCAAGTAGTTCAGGAAGTTCTTTGTCTCCTTTGTTTATGTTTATGATTATGTCTTTGATATCAAGGTCTATGGCATCGAGTATTATTCTTTCTATCATTGGTCTGTTTCCGATTGGCAGTACATGTTTATTCTTAGTGTGTGTAAGAGGCCTAAGTCTAGTTCCCCTGCCCCCTGCTAGTATTAATGCCTTCATATTGATATCTTTATGACAATATTAGATTTTGGTATACTTTCAATGGTAGAAAGTAATCCTATGAAAGATATTATAAGAGTATTGAGAGTAAAGCAATGGGTTAAGAATCCAGAAGAAATGGTCATATTCCTTTTGAAGTTAAGTTTGGTAAGTGATTGTAAGCTATATTCTTTCCTCTAAGTATTTTTCTGCTTGTATGTCTGCTTTAGGTTTTAGAGGTTTCCACCATTGTTCGTGTTCTACATACCATTGTATTGTGTCTTTTAACCATTCGTCTATTGATTTGGTTGGATTGTATCCTAATTCTTTTGTAGTTTTTGAATAGTCTATGGCATATCTAAGGTCATGTCCTTTCCTGTCTCCTACATGTACTATGAGGGTTTCTGGTTTGTTAAGGTATTCTAGTATTTTTTTAACAATCCATATGTTTTGTTTTTCCCCATTTCCTCCAAAGAGATATGTATGCCCTATTTGTCCTTTGGTAATACAGAGTTCGATTCCTCTACAGTGGTCTTCTACATGTATCCAGTCTCTTACTTGAGTACCTTCACCATATACTGGTATTTCTTGATTCATAATGGCTCGTGTGATGGCAAGAGGTATGAGTTTTTCAGGGAATTGATATGGACCGTAGTTGTTTGAACAATTTGATATTGTTATTGGTAGTTTATGAGTGTGATAGTAGGCTCTTACAAGGTGATCAGATGATGCTTTTGATGCAGAGTATACACTTCTTGGTGCATATGGACTGTTCTCATTGAATTTGGCATTAGGATTATCTAATGGTAATTCTCCAAATACTTCATCAGTAGATATGTGATGGAATCTAATACCTCCATTTTGAAGTGCAGCTTCTAGTAGTGTTAGTGTACCTTCTACATTTGTTTTAACAAATACTTCAGGTCCTTCTATGCTTCTATCTACATGTGATTCAGCAGCGAAGTGTACAATGATATCTACTCCCTTAGTGATGTCCATTACAAGTTCTTTGTCACATATATCTCCTTGTACAAATGTATATCTTTTGTCTTTTTCAATGTCTTTAAGATTTTCTAAATTACCAGCATATGTTAATTTATCTAAATTAATAATGTGATCATTGGGATATTTAGAAAGCCAGTATCGAATGAAGTTAGAACCTATGAAACCGCAACCACCAGTAATGAGGAGAGTCATAGAATTATGTAGTATAATTTAGATATCCTAATTATACAGGAGGAGCTGTTACTAGAATAGACTTTAACAAGAAGAAAATTTTTTCAGACATATTAATAAAAGTTAAGAACAGATTTTGCTATTCATATGAATATTTTAGGGATGTTTATATAAATTATAAGCCCATGTGATTGTATCTTTTAATAAATTCTTAATAGATTTAGGAATAAATTTACTAAGGAATCTTATAATTTTGATGTCTTTATTTTGGTTAATGAGTTTGGTATTTCCTTTTTCCTTGAATACTAGTTTATTTCTTATTCTCTTTTTGAAATCATAATTACTGCCCGAAATATGTTTGAATAGATTAAAATCAGTGACAGAAATATCCTTCTTTTCTGCAATGAAGACTAGGGAGGTTACATTTAAATATCCGTGGTACATATTATTTTTGCTTAGTGCATAGGATTTTTTAAATCCACATTCTCTCAGTATATCAAATAAATCCCAACCAAAATCTTGTACACATAAGGAGCCTTCTTCGGACAAAGGATTACCATGATATATTGGCTCTAAAATATTGATAATCTTTCCTTTTCTTCCTTTTTTAGCTCGTATTACAGTTTTTGTTAAGCCTAAATTAAATGGCACATGAAATATCATTTTACCTTTTGGTTTTAGAACTCTTGCTGCCTCTGAGAAAGCCTTTTTGTAGTCAAACACATGTTCAAAAACATCATTAGATATATACAAGTCAAAGCTATTATCTTTAAAGCTTAAATTGGTACTGTCTTCATTTAGAATGCCATTTACGATGGAACCACTATCAATACTAGGAGATAAATATTCACTTCCAGTAAGATTAGGAATTTCTGTCTTAAGCTTTTCGTAAAATGGTGTGACCATTTCACTAATATATACTTGATTGCCTTTCTTGTAATTCTTCATTATTGTGTCATATATATTTCTTAATCTAGAATTACAATGACATTCTGAACATCCTAAACCTTCAGTTCCTGTTGACCAAGTTTGCTCAAGAATGAAAGTTGTTTCTTTCTTGCAAATATCACAATATCCTGGAAATAAATAGTAAAATTGTGTACTTAATCTTGGAGTCTTAACTATGTCAAGTAAGGTTTTATCTCTAACTTCAATATTTTTATGTTTAGACCATTGTGCTTGAAAATCCTGTAATGAAGAGAAAGACATTGTGAACGGTTTATCACTAACTAAGGCTTGATTCCGAATCATATCAATAGTGACTTGGACTACATTAGCTATTGCTTCATCGATATTTGATAAGTTTTTGTTTATATTTTTTAAGTAAACTATTTTAAAATAAGATTTTTATTACCTTATTTTACTTTACCAAATATATTTAAAGAATGGAATCTTTAAGTGTCTATATTAGGATTCAAATTTAGAATGATTTATATTGAGCCTGTGATATAATGTGTCGTTATGAGTATGAAGAAAAAATTGGTGGTTCCAATAGTTTTTGATCTGTTCGATTATTTTAAAGACAAGCCAGATTTGAGTTGGGTTTTTCAAATGTATACTAACTATTGTGTGAATAATGGCATGGCAATAATTGCACAGGAAGACTATTTTAAGCAAGATATCTTTCCGCTAGATGAATTCTATAAAGATATAATAGAAGATGAAGAGAAAAAAAGAATTCTTTATGAAGAAAAAAATACATTTGTAAAATATTCAATTAGTAATGATGAGACATTAGACATCAATGATGGAAAAAAGGTAAGTTTCGAAGATCAGGTATATTTTATGTCTCATGTAAATGAAAAATATATATCTATAATAAATAGTAAACTAGATAAGATAGAAAAAGATTATGGAAGAAAAGTAGATGCAATACTTACATGGTATTGGAATCCAAGTCTAGAGAAAATATCAAAGGATAGAAATATAAAAATTATACAACAGGAAATTTCTCCAATAAGAAATTTAATCTACAGAAGAAATTATAAAATAACATTATCATATTTTCAATTTGAGAATAAATTTAGTAAAAAGTATTGTGAAAATCTTTATAGAGAATTTCTTGCATTTGCAGAAAGAAATGAGTTAAAAATATTTTCTAGAGAAGAACTTCTTCAGATGTTTTTATCCTCAGAAGATTGGTCTCTAATTAATGAATTTAGCAAACTTCCACAGTATGAATTAGGGATATCTCCCCCATTTAAGGATGATTTTTTCTTTGAAATATATTCAAATGAGAAATTGGACAAGACTTTTAAAAAAGTTGATGAATTATTTAAACCTGAAGATGTATCAATTAGATGTCATCCTCAGTTGGAAAGAAGCTTAGGAAATCCTTCTTGGAGTATTGATAGATCAAACAAGGCAATATATTGGGTTGCACAGTGTAAAAGAGTTTTAACTTCGGTGTCAAATATCGCTTTTGATGCAATGATGCTTGGAAAAACAGTATATTTGCTTAGTGATAATATGCCATTTTCCTTTATGAGTTTTAATTCATTAAATAAAAGTAATATTAAGAAAGAGTTAGTAGCAGACCCATTATATTTGAACTTTATGGTATTTGGATACTTTGTGCCGTGGGATCTTATGCTTAATCAAGAGTATATAAATTGGAGAATGACAAATCCTAAGATATTTGAAATATATAGACGCAATCAAGAGTATATTTTGAATAAAATTCATGTTTCCGAGCATACTTCTAAACAAGATAAAAAAGAGCAAGTAGTCAATATAGGTAAATTTATAAATGAAGAGGAGGAAGGAGTTTCTGTCTCTCAGAGACTTTTAGTTAGTAAGAATTTAGAAGCAGATAATTTAAAGAAAGTCGTAGAAAGAGAGCAGTTGAATGTCTTTTCTCTTCAGCAAAATGTAGATAGTTTAGAGATGGAAGTGAATCGATTACTAAAAAGACGGACTCTTGGATCTTATGTTAGTGGTATTTATTTGTTTTTATTTCCTGAAGGATCTGTACAAAAGAGGTTTTTGATGTTTTCAAGATTGGTGGTGTATAGACTTGTGAAGAGTTTATACAATATTTATCCAGTTAAAAAGCATAAAAGAACTTTAATTAGGCTTGCATACACATCAAAAAAGTTCCAGTTTTTTTTTTAGTGAGGATGCTTTTTGGAAAAAATAAAGTTTTTACATATACCAATTCATCTTCAGCTTTAATTTTGGAAGATGACAAAATTATACCAATTGCCCCCTTGCTTACTATAAACAAAAGTATTGCAGTCCATCTTCATCTATTTTATGAAGATTTATCCGAAGAGTTTTTTGAATATCTCAAAAATATTCCTTATATTTTTGACTTATACATATCGGTTGGAGAAAATGGAAACACAAGAAAAGTAAAAAGGAAATTTCAAAAATTGACAAATGTTAATTTTGTAGAAGTTAAAAAGTCAAAAAATAGAGGAAGAGATTATGGTCCAATGTTCGCATTATTTGGAAAAAAGCTTAGAAAATATGATTATATTCTACATATCCATTCCAAGAAATCACTGAGAGTTGGCTATGAACAAAAAGAATGGAGAAAGTATATGTTGGATTCTTTACTTGGATCAAAAGAAAATGTAATGTTTACTTTTTCTCTAATGGAAGAGAAAAATGTAGGCGAAGTCTTCCCTGATACATATAAGGATATTCCATTATGGGCTCATACTTGGCTTGGGGCAATGGGTCCTGCTAAAAATTTATATGAACCAATGGGAATGAATGTACTTGATAAATGTCTTGATTTTTCTGCTGGCAGTATGTTTTGGGTAAAAAGCGATGCTATCAAACAATTGTTCAATCTTTCTTGGAGCGATTTTGAGGTTGAAGGAGGAGAAGATGATGGTACGCTCGCTTATGCCTTAGAGAGAGGACTCACAGAATTTGTTAAACATAATGGTTATAGTTTTTGTACTTTTGATAATTGTGGAAATGTATTTAAGTTGAATAAAGCGGATAAAGGTTTGAAGGAGTATAGTTCAAGAACAAAAGACTCAGTTATAAATGAGTTATTAAATTTCGATATTGTATCTTTTGATATATTCGATACATTGGTAACTAGATTCGTATATAGTCCGGATGATGTTTTTACATTGGTACAAGAAAAGATAAATAAGGAAAATACCACAAAAATAGATAATTTTCTTAAAAAAAGGAAACTTTCTGAAGAGAATGTGAGAAAAAGGAAGAAATACTCAGGAGATTGCTCAATTGATGAAATATATGATGAATTTGCTTCTGTTGCTAAGATTGGTAAAGAAGAAAGTGAAAGAATAAAGGACCTAGAATTTAAAACAGAGCTACAATTAATAATACCTAGATATGATGTTTTGGACATGTACAAGAAACTCATTCGAGAAGGAAAAGAGATAATATTAGTTAGTGATACCTACCTTACAAAATCTCAAATGGAAAAAATACTTAATAGGTGTGGATATTACGGCTATTCTGATCTTTTCGTTTCATCTGCTGTTGGTTTAAGAAAAGATGATGGAACAATGTATGATTTTATTTATAAAAAATATAAGAAAAAAAGAATAATCCATGTAGGGGATAATGAATCATCTGATATTCATAGATTAGTAAAAGCCGGAAGAGCTTGTAGTTACCTTGCTAAAGGGGGGAGACTTCTTGAAGCTTCAAATTATAATTTGAATTTAAAAAACACATTAAATGTGAATGATTCTGTAATGCTCGGATTGGTTACTAATAAATCTATGTTCAATTCTCCATTTGCTTTAAACAATTATACAAGAACAGGTGTCATTAAAGATTTATTCAGTTATGGTTATTCTATTCTAGGACCTATATTTTTATATTTCTTTGTGTGGCTCACTAAAAATATTGATGAAAATGAAATTCTTTTGTTTTCTGCAAGGGAGGCATTCTATTTACAAAAGTACTTTAACATTTTTCGAAGCAAATTATCAGACCAAAAGCTTCAAAGTGTAAAAGATTTTTACTTTATAACATCTAGAAGGAGTTTATCTGTTCCTAATATTCACAAATTTTCTGATGTTAAGAAAATATTATCTACTCAATATAATTATGGTACTTTACTTGAACTTTTTTATTACAGATTTGGAATAATAATTGCAGAAGAAGATGATGGTATTGTAAGTTTACCAAAAGATGAGAAAACTGTTATTAAACTTGCAAAAAAATATTATGAAGAGATTTTAGATGTTGCTCAGAATGAAAGGCTTTCATATCTAAAATATATAAAATCACTTATTCCAAATTTAGATGATAAAAAGATTTCAATTGTAGATTTAGGATATTCTGGGACATGTCAGTATGAACTATCCAAGCTACTAAATAAGAAAATAAGTGGTTACTACTTTTGTGTTTCTAAGAATCAGAAGCCTCTATCTCTTGGGTGTGATGTGTATTCTTGTTTTAATCATGGTGCTAGCAGTAAGAAGTTAGAATTAAATATTTTGTATAAATATTCTCTTATATTGGAATCATTTTTAAAAGCTCCAATTGGTCAATTTGTAAAATTTAGAATGGAAGGTGATACCATAAAACCAGAGTTCCTCCCATTAACAGAAAAGGATTATAAGAATGCAGAAAAATTAGACAATATATTTGAAGGAGTATTATCATTTATGAACGATACAATTAATATATTAGGTGACGATGTATTTAAAATGGATATAACTAAGGACTATGTTCTAAGAATTTTTGAATGTTTTGCTTACGATGTAAAAAGTAATAGGCTTCTTCAAGAAATTAAGGAGACTTTATTTATTGATGATAAATATTGTGGAAACTCAGAACTGAATGTACAAGAATTATTAAATAAACTTTACTAATATGTGTTTTAAGGATGATCATATGTTTTGTATGCCCATGTAATAATCTTTTTCATAGAATCTTTAAGTGAATTTGGAATAAAATAGCTCAAAAATTTTACTATTTGAAGTCCCTTTGGTTTTTTGTGTACTTCATAAACATTTATAGGATCTCTTTTACTAATTATTTCCCATTCACTCATTGTGTATTTTTTTATTTTTGGTTGTCTATTGCTATAGTCATCTAAATAATCAATATATTGCTTAATAGTCTGATCATAATCAAATGATAGTGCAGTGTCCCATCCTTTTGATCTTAATTCTTTAAAAATGGTAGGATTATCTACTAAATACTTTATCTTTTCTACATATTCATCACTATTGTTAACCCTATCTACTATATAACCATTTTTCCCATCTTGGAGATATGATAAAACCCCAAAAGAATTTGACATTATTGGCACTGCCCCACTTGCCATTGATTCCAAGCCAATTAGACCGAAACCCTCATTTACAGAAGCATCAACATAAATATCAGTGTTATGAAGAAGATTTATCATTTCCATTCGGCTAATTGGTCCTAATATTTTTTGCAGTCGATTATTTTTTACAAAGGGTATCTCCATATCCTTTGACATATATACTACATTTAAAGTCAATCCTTTAAGCTTCTTATCAACCATATGGATAATATCGGCAAGGATGTAATCTCCTTTCATTTGATTATTTCTCATAACAAATGTTATTGAATTAACCTTTTGAGAAGAGCCTCTTTTGCAAATCAAATCACAATTTATTCCATTTTTTATTAACTTTGCCTCAGTATCAAACATTTCAAAAAGCTTACACTTCAGATATTCAGAAATTACAATATCGTAATCAGCAACTTTATGGGTAAGTGTAACACTATTGTAAATATGACCATTCTCAAAATAATTTTCATAACCTTGGACTAAGTTAATAATTGGAACATGTAATCTTTGGGCCAGAGTTCTTATTCTAAGTGTGGAAAACCATATAGTTGCAATAATCTGTTTTGTTTTTAGCTGTATGTCATTTGAGAATTTTATTGGATTAAATAGCATTATCTCTTGGTAATCATAAATTTCCTCATACAAAACATTTGCACTTTTTCCATTTATAGCCATGTAATTTACAATGTCAAAAACAACATGGCATCCACCAGCGTTTTGTGTAACTTGTGGCAAAAAAAACAATGAATCTACATTGATTTCGTAGTCAGAATCTTTGAGATTATCCTTTATAAATTGTATTGGGTCATTTTGTGAATATTTTCTTGTCTCTTTTTCATATTTTTCTCCCCACCTCTCAAAAAATAAATTCCTATTTTTTTCTACTCTTGCACTTTTTTCAGGGGATATCCCGAAAGATGCTTCTGCTTTATGAAAGACATATGTATCTATTGCTACTTTTGCAGAAAATCCTTTTTCCATAGCTTTGAATTGATAATCAGTTTCTTCACCATAACCTAATCCATATGCTTCATCTAGAAAACCTACTTTTTCTATGCAATCTCTTGAAATCATTAGGCAGTTTCCTACAATTGTGCAGGCATCAAAAATTTTTCCTTTAAATCTTTTCTCCAGCAGTGCGTCCATTTGTGTATAATTAAATCCATCAAACATATTCAAGGTTAGATTTGCTGCATTATTAGAAAGGGGGGAAATGAGACCTATTTTATGGTCTTTTTCCATATGGCTAATCAATTTTGGTATAGTATTTGTACTTAAAAGGCAGTCAGTATTTAGTAATAGGACATATTTTGACGAAGAAAGCTTTAATCCATTGTTAACATTTTTTACAAATCCAACATTTTTTTTGTTATTAATAACTTTTACATATTTATGATATTTTTTTTCTAGATTGTTGATACAATTCTTGGTTATATCGTCTGAGCAGTCATCTAGTAAGAATACAGTTCCTAAATAATCTTTTGGAGTATTATTAAATAGTGAATAAACACAAAGCTTCAACCAATCTGGAGCATTGAAAATTGGGATAATAACATCACATTGTTGTATCTTTTCAGGGGAATTAGTTGCTCTTTTTGGTTGCATGATTCTGATTATACAAGAATAAGCTAATTAGGCCAAGATAACCTAATATAGTAGTTATGTAGGCAGGTGATGCATATCGGTCAATGACTGTGCTTATTGCAGCGTGAGCACATATGTGCAAAAAACTGTATCCTAATAATATAACTATCAAATATAGGATTTTCCTATTTTTTAGAGATTTCCCAATCTTTCCCAAAATAATCTCGAATATGCAAAATAGCAGAATTACTGGGAGTATTAACAATGAGAAGTTAAAGGAAATGATACTGAATTTTATTAACTTATTAAGACTTAACCTAAATAATGGTGGAGTTTGCAATATTTGTTCATAGTTTGTTACCTTAGAAAATAATTCATTGGGCATATAATAAATATTTGTCTTAACTTGGCCTATCTGTACAGCAATAGCACAGTTCTCTTGGCAATTTAGTAGGTTGAAATTTTTATCAATCTGATAGTGGGCAGAATCTGGAGTCCAAGTGTGATAAGCATTAATAATTCCCAAATAATTAACAAAGTAAGAGTTTAAGGTTTCTAATGGATGTATAAAAAAAGCTTTCAGCATAAATTTTATGGCATTTTCACTAGAAATAGAGCCATCTTCTTTTACCTTGATAAGCATTTGATCAATAAGAGTTCCTTTGGTGTCATAAACCTCCACAATGTTAAACTTATTTTTATTATCGTTAAGTACATTTCTCTCCTCTATTGATAAGAATTTTGCATTATCCAAATATTCATTATCCGGATCTTTAAGTACTTCATAATTTTCCAATGGGTTTATTAGACTTTGTCCAAGAATATTAAAAGAAGATCTTGATGTATCTGTTTCTAACCCCTTACTTTCTAAAATTTTATTCCATGCAAAAATGCCTAAGAATAAAGATACTATCGATAAAAGGAGAATGGCAAAATGTGGAATAACTCTTTTTATTGGTTTAGAAGTAAACAAACTAATTATGGTTGAGATTACCAAAGGAAATAGTGTAATAGAAACATATGGCTGTTTGAGGAACCACGAAAAAGGGACCATAACAACAAAATAGAGCATAAAAAGGAAGTAATGCTTTCTGTCTCCTTTTATGGTCATTATCAGAAGTTTCCAAGATAAATAACAGGATACTATGCTAACTGTCATTGCAACAAATTCAGTTAAAAGAGTGTGATAGTATCCGAAGACGATAATGTTAAATATAACCAAAAACAAAAATAATACCATTAAGATAGCTTGTATTTTCTTATTATTATGGGAGAACTCCTTAATTATTTTTATGGAAACAAAAAGCATTATTATATAGAAGATAAAACTGAATAGAACAATGCCATTTGAGGTTTTGCCTAAAAATAAATTGCTTAAGTGTATTAAGATGGGAAAAACTGGTCCTCTAACAATGTCCCAGGTGGAGAATGGTAATTTTCTTTCAAGAATCTCAACATAACCCATATAATGGGCACTATCAAAGGTAATTATCATAGGGAATGTTAAGTAAAAAAAAGAAACAAATGCAAACAAAATATATGCCCATTTTGACTTTATAAAATTTATTTGGTTCTTCATTTGTTTCTGCTTCTAATATTACCTAATAAATATATCTCTAATTCGTTTTAATCTCGAAAAATTCTTCCTTAATATTATTCCTAGAATCCTAGTAGGACTTAAATAATACAGTACCTTAAATATTGGGAATGTTCTTAGAAAAGAATAGAATCGTATAACATTCATATATGCATCAGCCATTTGTTTTTTTGATGCCTCTTCTTTTCCCGCACTTATAGTTATTGATTTATTATGTGCTCTGAAATTTGCTAAATATTCATTTACAAAACCAATCTTAGGATACCTCAAAAAACCAATGAGCATTACAAACATATCCGGCCCTACCCCATGGTAGTAAGTTCCTCCTTTTATTGGCAACTTCCCTTGATATATTCCATCAATTAATTCATCTCTTCTAAAGAGTACACAAGAAGGAGATATTACACCTCCAAATAATAGTAATTCCTGTTTAATGAGAAAGTTATTAAATATTCCAGTTTTATTAAAAAATGCAGACTTTTGTACTTTCCCTTCCTCTTCAAAACAAATATTAGCATTAGTTATTACACAACTCACATCATCTTGCATTAAGGCAAGTGTTTTTTCAATGAATGCAGGCTCTATCCAATCATCATCGTACAATAACTTAACATACTTTGTTTTAGAATGAAGAACCCCATCAAGCCAGCAAAAATGTGGGCCTAAGTCTTCCTCTTTTCTTACATACAGAATCTTACTTCCATATCTTTTCATAACTTCTGGAGTATTATCGGAACTCCCATGATCACAGACGATGACCTGACACGGATAGGTCTGATTCAAAGCAGAATCTATTGCCTTTTGTACATAATCTGACCTATTAAATGTAGGAATTACTATTGTAACCTCAGATTCCTCCTTACGTATGTTCTTCTTTTTCATTGTTTAGTAATTTATTTAATTTGTTTACATCAGCGACAAGTGTATCCTGTCCACCCATATCTTTTATTTTTAATGGAATATCAGTAAGACTTTGTACAAAATCTCTAATTTTAACTCCATTCCCAGAGGCTATATTATATGTACCGACCACTTTTCTTTCCATTAATTTTATGATTATATCAGCTACATCTTCTGCATTTGAAAAATCTCTTATACTTTCAGCTCCATACAACTCAAATTCTTTTGTAAGATCCTCATTTTGTAATCTTTGTAACATAGTTGGGTACAGAAATGGGGGTTTTTGTGTCTTATGGTATATGCTAAAGATTCTTCCTATACAGGCATTATCATAATTCTTTCTTATTAACACTTCCCCTGCATATTTGGTTAATCCATACTCCGAAATTGGTTCAATTGGGTCATCTTCAGATAACGGCTTATTACTAGATTTATATACATGACAAGTACTTGCGTAAAAAAGCCATGGTTTCTGTGATTTAGCATTCAAAGCATCTACTAAGTTCTTTGTTCCGATGCAGTTAACTTCAAATGCCTTAATTAAATCATTTTTAACTTCTGAAGGTGGAACTATTGCAGCTAGGTGAATAACTGAATCAAAATTATTATTATCAACCCAATTTGCAACATCATTGATATTTCTAATATCTCCAGAAAATGGGACATATTCATAGCCTAGGGCAGATAGCTTCTTAGTTATGATTTTTCCTAGGACGCCATTGGCTCCTGTAACTCCTACAAGCATTTAATCTTTGTTTAACTTAATAGCTTTATAATTCTGTCAATATCCTCTTTATTCATTTCTGGATTATTTCCAAAGTAGAACCCTTTGTCAGCTATGTATTCCGTTGTATGTAAATCTGTTTGTAGGTATGTTTGTCCTTTTAAGAAAGGTTGTTTTGCAATATTTCCGGCTATAATTGGTCTAATTTCAACATTAGCATCAGTAAAGTTCTTTTTGTATTCTTCAAATAGTTCTTTACTCATAAATACCAGAGGCATTCCGAAATTAGAAACAATATCCATATGCCCAACATTCAAACTAAATATATGCTCATTCTTGTTAATGGCATCATTAAATATTTTGAAATTTTCTTCCCTTTTTGAAACAATCTCATCCCAATATTGAATCTGAGTATTGCCTAGAAACCCATTTATTTCTGTTGGTCTAATGTTGTATGCAAGATTGTAAAAAGTGTAAATATCATAGAAGTCATCTACATCATTTTCTTTTTTCATTTTTTCCTTAAACCACGGAGCATTATTTCTTGTCCAGCCATGTGACCTAGACATCTTTAAATTCTCATATAATTCTTCGTCATCCGTGCATACCATACCTCCCTCTACAGTTGAGAGATGGTGTCCTACAAAAAAAGAAAATGTAGAAGATAGTCCAAAGTTACCAAGCTTTCGCCCTTTGTATACAGATCCTAGAGACTCACAGTTATCTTCTATGAAGATAATATTATTTTCATTACAAAATTGTTCTATTAAATCAATGTCAGAGCAGAAGCCTAAGGCATTAGTTATGAAAAGACATTTGGTATCTGGAAATTTCTTGTATGCTTCTTTCACTATTTTGCTGGAAACATTAAGGGTTTCTAACTCTACATCAAGGAATACTGGTACTAAACCAAGCTGAATTAGTGGCATAACATTAGTTGGCCAAGTCAAATCAGAAACAAAAACCTTATCTCCCTTTTTAAGCTTACCCATATTTATTAGGGCTTGAATCAGTAGAAGATTTGCGGAACTGCCATTTGTAACATATACACCATACTTTCTTTCCTGTTTTGAAGCAAAAGCTTTTTCATATTTTGCACATTCCTCACGCATACTGAGAAAATCGGCTCCCATTATGAATTTGCATAATTTTTCCTTTGTTTCCTTTTCGTGGTAGAAAGTAGACTTAATTAAAGGAATCCTATCCATATTTAGTAATTTTGCTTAATTTAGTAAATTGTCCTATTGCTTTTAATTAATTCTAAGTCAGACTCAACCATAATTTTTACAAGATCCTTAAATTTTGTTTTTGGTTCCCAACCTAGCTTCTTCTTGGCCTTAGTAGCATCTCCAAGCAATAATTCAACTTCTGTAGGTCTGAAATACATAGGATCTATCTCAATAATGGTTTTTCCTGTTTTCTTATCGATACCTTTTTCATCAACACCTTTTCCTTTCCACTCGATATCCATATCCAATACTTTGCATGACTCCTCTACAAATTCTCGTACAGTATGTGTTTCTCCAGTGGCTACTACATAGTCATCTGGTTTATCTTGCTGGAGCATAAGCCACATACTTTCAACATATTCTTTTGCATATCCCCAATCTCTTTTAGCATCCATATTGCCAAGGTATAATTTTTCCTGCTTTCCCATTTTTATATTGCATAAAGCCATTGTAATTTTTCTAGTTACAAATGTCTGCCCTCTTCTGGGAGATTCGTGATTAAAAAGAATTCCATTACAAGCAAACATATCATATGCTTCCCTATAATTTTTTACCATCCAGTAAGCGTACAGTTTTGCTACCCCGTATGGACTTCGTGGATAAAATGGAGTTTTTTCTGTCTGAGGCGTTTCTTGAACTAATCCAAATAGTTCAGAAGTAGAGGCTTGGTACAGTTTTATTTTATCTATCATTCCAAGTAATCTAATAGCTTCTAATATTCTTAAGATACCAAGACCGTCGGCATTTGCGGTATATTCTGGAGTTTCAAAACTCACTTTTACATGACTTTGAGCTGCCAAATTATATATTTCATCAGGTTGTATCTCTTTTACTAAGCTAATAATACTGACACTATCAGTTAAATCTCCATAATGAAGATGAAATCCATCTGGCTGATGAACATCTTTATATAGATGATCAATTCTCCAAGTATTGAAGCTACTTGATCTTCTAATAAGGCCGTGTACATCATATCCCTTGCTTAAAAGAAATTCAGCTAAATAAGAGCCGTCCTGCCCAGTAATCCCAGTTATTAGGGCTTTTGGTTTCTTTTCCATAGAAAGATTCTTAAAATTATCTTAGTAATATTACCATAAAAGTACATTAATTCCACTAGGTGAATTATTAATGTATAATTGGGCAATTATGAATGCTTCTCAAGTATATATAACAATTCCTCTCTACAATGAAGAGAAAATGATACTTAAGGTAATTAAATCTCTCAATGATCAAGGATATTACAATATAGTAGTTGTAGATGATGGTAGTAAAGATAATGGATATGAATTAGTAAAAAACAGTACTAATGCAATAATAGCAAAACATGTAATAAACAGAGGACAGGGAGCAGCGTTGCAAACAGCAATGGAAATAGCAATAGATAAAGGAGCTAAATACATAGTACATTTTGATTCAGATGGTCAGCATGATCCTAAGGATATACAACCAATGTTAAATACATTAGTAGATGGAAATTATGATATTGTGTTAGGTTCTAGATTCTTAAAGAAGAATAAGATTCCATTAAAAAAGAGAATACTTCTTAAAGGTGGAATACTTTTTACATTCCTATTCTCACATATATGGTTGACAGATGTACACAATGGTATAAGGGTAATGACTGCTGATACTGCTAAGAAGCTAAATATTCAACATGATAGGTTTGAACATGCTTCAGAGATATTAGATAAGATAAAGATATTGAATCTTAAATATACAGAAGTTCCCGTAACAATACGATATACAAAATACTCAATGTCTAAGGGACAGAGTATATCTAATAGCATAAACATTGCATATAAATTAATAAGTTCTAAAATAAGAGGATAATGGTAATACAAATAATAGCTACAATAATAATATTAATAATCTTTTCCCAATTAATACGAAAAATATTAAAAGATAGAGCCTCTTTAACTAGAATAATGTTCTGGGTGCTATTTTGGGGAATAGCATTAGTAATCATATGGTTGCCAAAAGAGATAATGGATAGTATGGGTAGTATATTCGGTGTTGGAAGAGGTATAGATGTTTTGGTATATCTATCTATTGTATTGCTCTTCTATTTCAACTTTAAACAAGTGGAAAGAATGGATAAACTAGAAAAAGAAATAACTAAGGTTGTTAGGGAAATAGCAAAAAAGAAGTATTAGTTTCTGAAGATTTTTGAAAAATATTTGTAGTTAATTATTCTTTTAAAATTACTAATAGATTGAAGAAATAGCAGTGACTTGCTGTCTGTGTATCTTTTAGCAATATATTGGGATTCTTTTAATGTTTTTTCAATACTAGATCCAGTTTTTGTTTCAGATGTAAATCTAAATTCAGCCAAATATTTTGGAATTAGGTGTAGCTTATATTTACTTGCAAACCTAGCCCATAGATCTTGATCCATAGCATAATGAAGGCTTTCATCAATATAACCAAATTCTTTATGTAAATCTTTCTTCCAAAATGTTGCAGGCTGTGAGATTGGATTTTCAATTAGTAATTTCTTAAGACTAAAGTTTCTTAATTTCCTATTTTTATAGTTTGTAATATATTTTCTGATTTCTTTTCCATTTTCATCTATGATTCTACAGTACCCAGTTAGCCACATACAATCAGTATGTGCTTTGAAATATTCGGTTACTATTTTCAATGTATATTCAATATAAAGATCGTCAGCATTAAGAAATGAAACTATATCTCCAGTAGCAATTTTAAGTCCTTTGTTTATACCATCTGATTGTCCTTTATCTTTTTCAGATAAGTATTTGAACTCAACATTTTTACCCCATTTTCCACTTCTTACTTCTTTATCATATTTTTTTATAATATCTAGGCTATTATCACTAGAACCGCCATCTGTGATGATATACTCTAACTCAAAATCTCCTTTTTGACTTAAAACACTTTTTATTGTTTGTTCTAAGTATTTATCTGTATTGTAGTTTGTTGTTATTATAGATACCTTCATATTAGATAAATATTACCATAATCCTTAAAAATATGTGATAATAAAATCGATACCTTATGATTGTTGTATATGCATAATATGAATATTGTAAAATACTGGATATATCCAATTGTGTTAATCTTGTTCCTGCTAATATTTTCATTTCTTAATTTAAATGGTTCTTCAGTTGGTATGTACAACATACCATTATCTAAATCTATTTCTGATGATCCAAATGTATTGATTGGTACACCAAGAGCCATAAGGAGCGATCAGTACTTGGTAGTAATTCCAACCATTGTTTCTCAAGATATAAATAATGAAAAAGTTGTTAATACTGATATGGGGGAAGGTGCTAATTTAGGAACGCAAAATCTTCCATCAAGGAATTTTTTTGCAATTTTTAGACCATCATATGTCCCTTTCTATTTTTCTAATGATACAAACTTCACATATAGCTTTGCTTGGTGGGCTGATTTTGTTCTCCTTCTCGTATCGACATATTTGTTACTTTTGGTAATTACAAAAAAGAATCTTTTCCTATCAATAATTGGATCTTTAATATTTTTGTTTGTGCCATTTTTTCAATGGTGGAATCAGGTAACGATGATAACATGGCTATCATTTGGAATATTCTTCTTTCTCAAAGTTCTTACTTCCGATACAAAATTGAAGGCTGTTTTGTATGGATTAGGGTTATCATACTCCATTGTTGCTTTTGCCCTGCTCCTCTACCCTCCTTTTCAAGTTGCAATGGCATATATAGCGATTGCAATAGCTGTTGGTTTTGTAATTTCTGATTGGAAAAACATAAAAAAGAGGTTAAAAACTCTTATTCCAGTATTGGTTTCTGCTGTTATCCTATCATTGGCAATATTAGTACTTTACTATTTACAGTTTGAGGATGTGATTAATATTACTATGAATACGGTGTATCCAGGGACAAGATTTATTAGTGCAGGAGGCGGTGATTTTAATCAATTGTTTGATGGATTTTACAATATTCTATTGCAAAAAGACTCAAATTCTGCTCCTTTTGGAAATCAAAGTGAATCTTCTAACTTTTTTCTTTTATTTCCTCCTATCATCATTTGGGTAATTTACAAAAATATACAGTTAAAAAAATCGAATAAGAAAATGGATTGGATTGCGATATGCCTATCTTTTGTAATTATGTTCTTTATGATTTGGTTATTTGTACCACTTCCAGATTTCATATCGAAGTATTCCTTCCTGTACCTTATTCCTCCCACGAGGTCATTTATCGGCTTGGGCTATGGAAGTTACATACTTATGTTTTATGTTCTATCAAGGCACAAGATATACAAATCGAATGGGTCACTGGTGGATAAAGTGATGATAGCTGTCCTTTCTTTAGGATATGGTTTCTTAACATTCAAAGTAGGAAAGAACCTATACAATATTTCTCCTGATTTTTTCAGATCACCTACCCTAGTGAGTTTTAATGGGAAAATCTTGTTAGCTACTGTTTTTTCAGTATGCTTGGTTTATTTATTGCTTAAAGGATTTCCTAAAGTTTTTATGATTGCATTTTTGTGTTTTAGCTTAGCATCAACTGCCTTTATTAATCCTTTGTACAAAGGATTGGATATACTAATAAATACTGATTTGGCAAAATATATCCGAGAAGTAAGTGAACAAGATGATTCAAAATGGATTGCATATGATAATAACTACCTTGCCCAATACGCATTGGCTAATAACGCAAGTATTATAAACGGAATACACTTCTATCCTCAATTTAAAATATGGAATGTGCTGGATGAAGATGGAAAATATATGGATGTTTACAATAGATACGCACATATTAATATATCGGAGTATGAAGATGGCGAAGAATACATCCGCTTACTTTACCCTGATGCTTTGGAAATTAATATCAGCCCTTGTAATGAAAAATGGCAAGAGCTTAATGTAAAGTACATTATCACATATAAAGATCTATCTTCTTATTCTTGTGTAAAACTTAAAAAAGATTTTCCACTATATGGAATCAAAATATATGACAGGGAATAAGGTCTTACTTTATCCTTATTCTAAAATCTTCATGTGCATACGATAAATTATCATTAAAGAATGGATCTCTTCCACCCATATACTCTATATACTGTGGCCATCTCTTCCTTAACTTCTCTGCATTAACTACATCGCTCTCCAGTATATCCTTGTTCTTACTATCAAGTCTAGTAACAGATTCATAATGAATTAACTGTGCATAAGGAGTATATACATTATACAAACCTTTCTCATACAGCCTAATACCAAAATCAACATCCTGATATGCAGGATCAAACCTCTCATCAAAACCTTTCATATTTAAAAATACTTTTCTCTTTACCATTAAACAAGCTCCTGTTAAAGCAAGATAATTCCTAATATTTCCCAAAGCTCCATTATATCCAAAACTATCTCCATCCATTAACCTATGAGAATGAGCAGCAGCACCACCAGCTCCCACTATTACACCAGCATGCTGTATCTTTCCATCAGGATAATACAACTTAGCTCCTACACTACCAACCTCAGGCAATTGACACCACTCCAACATAGCTTCCAACCACCCATCATTCAAAACCTTAACATCATTGTTAAGTATGAGCATATAGTCTCCATCTATCTGCTTACTAGCCCAATTATATAATTTACCAAAATGAAAAGCCTTCTCATATTTAAGTATCTTCACATTCTTCTTCCTTGATAACTCCACAAAATAATCCTTAGTACTCTCCTCCTCACTCCTGTTATCTACTACAACAATCTCATAATTATGATACTTCGTATGTGCCTCAATACTCTTTACAGCCCTCTTCAAATACTCAACCTTATCCTTCGTAGCAATAACTATACTAACCTTTGGATTATCAACAATATCAAATTTTACTCTCCAACTTCCTTCAAAAGGACCTTCAAGAACATCTCCTTTCAACTTTCTCCTCTTCAAATACCTCTCTAAAACATGCTTCTGATTCTCATATGCCCAATCCTTAGCTCCGCTATTCGCAAGTGCAGTAGACCCAGGATACACCCTCCAATGATAAAGAATTTTTGAAATATGCATTACATTCCACTTCCCTCTAGTAACATACCTAAGTACCAAATCCCAATCCTGAGCACCTTCAGTCCCCTTCACTAACCTTCCTAACTCTTCTACAACCTCTCTCTTGTAACAAGTAATATGTGTTGTATACATCTGTGATGTAAGAGTATGTGGTGACCAATCTGGCCAAAAAGAAGGATCAAACCTCTTTCCATCAATATCAATTTTATCAAAATCACTATACAAAAACTCTACATCCCTATTTACATTAATACTCTTTGCTAATTCCAAAAGGCAATTAGGAGATATCTCATCATCACAATCCATAAAGACAAGAAAATCACCATCTGCCATAGATATCGCATTATTTGAATTCTCTATTATATTTATCCCCTTAACATCTATAGTAGAAAACTTAACCCTATTACCATGTTCCCTCTCAAATTCACGCAAAAAATCCCTCGTTCTCTCAACATCCTTAGAAGAACCATCTGAAATGCAAATCTCCCAATTATCATAAACCTGATTCACAATCGAATTAAGAGCATCTTCTAACATCCTTTTACTCTTATTCCATACAGGAAATATAACACTAAATTTTGGCTTGTATTTCAGTCCCTCTAAATCTCTCCTCATACTCTTCTCATTGAGATACTTCCCTTCCACATTCATCATCCATTCTCCATATGAAATATTTAAAAGTCTAGAAGAATCCCCCCTACTCTTAACAAACCTAACTACCTTCTTGTAAACCCTCTTAAATGTCTCTATAACGCCCTCTTTTCTAAGAAGAGTTATAAATTGGGAAAAATATATCGGTAATCTCTTTACTATTCTTTTACACAATTCAAATACATTCATACACTGGAATATCAAAATGTTTTACTATATTTATCAACCATTTCAACAGGATCCCCTATCTCATATGTCTTATCCTCTTTAAGCCACAACACCCTATCAGAATACTTCTTAACAGCTTCCAATCCGTGAGAAACAAAAAGAATGGTCTTCCTCCCTACTATACTGTCAAAATAGTTAAAACACTTCTTCTGAAACTCTCCATCTCCTACAGCTAACACCTCATCAAGCACCAAAATATCAGATTTCACTTTAATAGCAATTGAAAAAGCTAATCTTACAGCCATTCCTGAAGAAAAATTCTTAACAGAGAGATTTGCAAACTCCTTAAGCTCTGCAAATTCAAAAATCTCATCAATATACTCATCTATCTCCTTCTTAGTCAAACCAAGTATAGTACCATTCAAATACACATTCTCCTTAGCTGTAAGCTCAGGATTAAAACCTACTCCAAGCTCTAAAAATGGAACAAGCTTCCCATTCACAACAACCTGCCCACTGTCTGGAATATATATCCCAGATACAATCTTAAGAAGTGTAGACTTCCCTGCTCCATTTGGTCCTATCACACTAAAAAATTCATTCTTCTTAACATCAAAAGAAAGATCCTTAAGAGCTTGAAATTCTATGTACTTTGTTCTATGAAAGGGATTTACAAATCTCTCCTGCAAAGTATCCTTCTTCCCATTAACAGGAATTACAAACTTCTTATTTATGTTTTTTAAGCTTACAGCTATATTATCTTCCATATTAAAAATGTTCTGCTATCTTTAAAATATGCTTATCAAAATATGATTTCCCTATAAAGACGAGAATCACAGAAAAAGCCAAAGATGCCAATACAAACTTCAAATGAGTAATCTCTCCATATATCAAAGCATTCCTTACAGCCTGTATAAACACAGCAAGAGGATTATATGAAATTATGAACCTATATTTCTCAGGAACCATTTCAACTGGGAAAAACACTGCAGAAGCATAAAACAAAAGTTGCAAAACAAGCTCAGATATATGTGTAAGATCCCTAACATATACTCTCCATATACTTGTAAAAAAAGAAATACCATACATACCCAAAAACATAACAAAACATATTAACAGAACATATGCCAAACAGTTAGGTAAATATTTAATATCAAGAGCAATACCAATACCCCCTATGATACAAAAATTTATTATGAAGTTTATCAATGCCATAGTTAATGCACTTATAACTACAATACTCCTCTTAAAATTGATCTTAACTATTAGATCTGCCCTATCCATTATTGAATTCATTCCCCAAGTAAAGCCCTCATTGAAGAATGTATAAATTATGAGACCTGATAAAAGATATACAGCATACTGTTTTGATGTTAGTCCTCCTGCAGCTCCTGCTGTAGCTGAGAAAATCACAAAAAGTATTAGGAACATGAAAAAAGGTTTAAGTAAAACCCACAGGAATCCTAAGATGGAGCCTTTGTATCTCATCTTAAATATTGTTTTAACGAGTTGTTTGTATAGGTCTATATCGTTTTGTGTCATTGTCTTGTTTTTAGAAACTCCTTCAAATTCATTTTTTTGGAAAATACTACTTTCCAAATTGACCAATTAAAAAGATACCAGATTGTCTCTCTAATTGCTACCCATAATCCAAGTCTAGATTTAATACTAAAAAATCTATTCTTTGCATTCATAATATTCCTCCTTCTAACACCTAATTTCTTTGAAGAAGCCATATGATCATGGAAAACTCTAGACTTACCACAATACATCACCTTGTATCCAAGGTCTCTAATTCTCAAAGACAAATCTATATCTTCATAGTAAAGGAACATTTTTGGATTAAATCCTCCTGCTCTTTCAAAAACATTCCTCCTTACTAAAAATGCACCTCCCATCAAAGCATCAACCTCCTCAATTACATCATACTTAGAATTATCTTCCTCTCTATCATACCTATCATATGCCATGAAGTGCTTGTCTACCTTTATTCCTGCTGAGTTTACAATATATTTTCCATTCTTTTTTTTAGAATACAAAACCTTAGGTCCTACAGCACCAACCTTCGCATCACTTTCCAAAACCTTTACAAGCTCCTTCAACCAATCCTTTGGAACTGAAACATCATTATTTAGAAATAGGTATGCATCATAATCAGGGTATGTTCTTACCCCCAAATTATTACCTTTTCCAAACCCTAGGTTCTCACCACTTTCAACAACTCTTACACTTGGGAAATTCTTCTTGAGATACTCTACACTACCATCTGACGAATCATTATCAACTACAACAATATCAAAATCATTATAATCTGTATTAACTACTGAAGGAAGATTCTTTGCAAGAAGGTATTTACCATTGTAATTTACGATTACTATCAAAATTCTCATTTGCCGATTATATAGGAATAGAAATGGAGATACAATATAAATGGTGGACCTGAGGGGATTCGAACCCCTTACCCCATCGCTGCCAGCGATGTGCTCTAACCAAGTGAGCTACAGGCCCTTGGCATGGGCGTAAGTATACTACTTAACTATGAAAAAAGATATTGTATTCATACCAAAGTTAACCTCTTCAACTCTTTTTATATTCTCCAATTCAAGCTTCGCTATATCATACCTCTTCGGATGTTTTAGAATTAAAGCACCCTTAAACCTCTTCGTATCTTGATTTGCAACTCCAGGAAGAAGCTCTGATGCCATATTTATAATATTCTGCATCTTTTGAACTCTCTTGGTATTAAATAGCTTGTATGGTGGATCTATAAATATAATATCAAAAGTCTTTCTTTGATCCTCAGGCTCATTTATAGCTGTGTATAAATACTCCTCTACTTTCTCTCTAACAACAGTAGACTCTGGGAGAAAACCCGTATGTGCGACATTCTTCTTAATAATTAAATCGGCATTTTTTGAGGCATCAACAAATGTTACACTCTTCGCACCTCTTGAAAGAGCCTCTAATCCAAAAGAACCTGCACCAGCATACAAATCTAACACATTTTTGTTAAAAATATCCTCTCTTAATATATCAAAAACTCTAATCTTCATCCTATCTGTCATAGGTCTTGTAGCTCTTGGAATCTCAATATTGAAATTCTTTGCCTTACCAGCAGTTATTCTTACAGTTGCCCTAATAGTAGGCTCTTTGCTCTGAAGTTTCTCCTTTAAAAATGCATCCTCTCTCCTCTCAAAATCTTCAGGAGTTTCTACTTTCCATTTATTTTTTTCTTTTCTTAATTTTTTGAAAGAATCTTGTTTTAAACTCATTCGCTGATTATACACCAGAATTAATCAACATTTCTTGTTACCTCATACAAAATAGCAGTTGCACAATTAGCAACATTCAGTGATTCTTTTTTCCCCCTCATTGGTATACAAATTATCTTATCTGAGTTTTGCAATATATCTTCCCCTATTCCTGTCTTCTCATGCCCAAATATGAGAGCGACTTTCTGGGGATATCTAATCTTCTGAAAATTCTCTGCATCTTTTGAAATTTCTACCGAATATATTGGAATATCTTGTTTTCTAATCTCTTCTAAAGCCTCTTGAGTTGTATCATAGTGCTGAGATGAAACCATATGAGTTGCTCCAAGAGCTGTTTTTTCCAACTTAGGATTCCCGACATCTGCAGTTATTCCACACAAATATATCTTCTTAACACAACCAGCTCCATCAGCAGATCTAAAAATACTTCCAACATTAAAACATGACCTTATATTATCCAATACAATATGTATCTCCATCATTCTCTATTTAAAAATATTATTTAATATCTCCTCTTCACTATGCGTCTTTAATATTGATTTTGCGAACTCCCTAGCCTCTTTAAGCAGTTCCAAATCATGAATATCTGCTATCTTAAAAGCAGGAACACCTGACTGCCTTATGCCGTAGACTTCTCCTGGTCCTCTACTCTCTAAGTCATACTCTGCAACTTCAAAACCAGATGCATGCTCTGAAAAATATTTCAATCTATCTCTAGCAGAAGATGCATCTAGCACAGAGTCCCCAAGTATTACAAAACAATATGATTCCTTATCTCCTCTTCCTACTCTTCCCCTAAGCTGGTGAAGTTGTGCAAGACCAAACTTCTGTGCATCTTCTATCACCATAATAGTAGCATTTGGTATATCTATGCCTACTTCTATGACTGTTGTTGAAAGTAGAATATCTATTTTCCTATCTCTAAAATCCTGTATGAGTTGATCCTTTTCTCTCTCTTTTAATTTCCCATGCAAATATTGGATATTTAACCCATCAAACAACTTTACAAGATTCTCATATTCATTCAAAACTGATTTTACTGATGATTTATCACTTTCCTCTATCAATGGATACACTATGAAAGCTTGCTGTGGCTCACCATCTTTCTTGCTTTCCAATATCTTCTCTTTTACCCACATAAGGCAATCAATTCTTTTGTGAGGAGGAGTAAAAAATGTTTTTACCTCCATTCTTCCTGATGGTTTCTCTTTTATCTCTGAAACATCCATTCCCCCAAAGAAAATTTCTGTGAGACTTCGAGGAATTGGTGTTGCACTCATAGTTAGGTAGTGTGGAGAAAAAAGTTTCCTCTCCTTAAAATATTCCCTCTGCTCTACCCCGAATCTGTGTTGTTCATCTATTACGACTAAATTAAGATCACTAGGAAGTTCTTTTTCAAAAAGAATGGCATGTGTACCTATTATTAACTTATTATCAGCCTTTGATATATTCTTACGAGTTGATATACATAGTTCTATATTGATTCCAGTACCTTCAAAAATTTTAGTAAAAGTAGAGTAATGTTGTTGTGCTAACACAGTTGTTGGAGCAAGAAGAATAGCTGAGAAACCATTCTTTATGCAATTAAGGATTGCTACTGCACTAACTACTGTTTTTCCACTACCCACATCTCCATTAAGAAGTCTATTCATTGGTATAGTCTTTGAACAGTCATAGAGTATTTCCTGTATTGATTTGTTCTGATCGTTTGTTAATGTATATGGAAGTGACTTTATGAAGTTATTTACATCAGTTGAAAATATTTTCATCGGTTTAGACTTTTGCTTAGATCTCTTCTGCCTGTTTACCTCAATCTTAACAGCTATCCTAAGCATCTCATCAAAAGAAAGTCTTTTCTTGGCTTTTTGTATATCATCATAGTTAGATGGAAAGTGAATTAAGTGGATTGCATCAGGAAGTGTATCCAAATTAGGGACTGTTATGGAATTCTTTAGTATGTCATTTATATCATTTGATATTTCCATGATTTTTGCCCTTATCGATTGAGATTTCAGTCCAGCTGTTTCTGGATATACTCCAGTTATCTTTCCCAATCGCTTAGTCTCGGAACCATCTTCATATTTTTCAAATTTAGGATTATATATGTTTCTGTTCTTTCCTTTTTGTGTTATTTTTGCATCGAAGATATATAGTTCTCCTTTTTTAAATGTTTTTGCCAAATATGGTTGATTTAGAAAAGATATACGAAGATTTCCTGTATCATCTGCTACCTTTATGGAAACAATTGGTCTTCGGAAATAGGAAGTTTTTACATCCAGTATTTGTGCTAGAAATGTTCCTGACCCATTCTGCTTGAAAAGAGAAATGGGGATTAGTGTGGAAGTATCCTCATATCTAAATGGAACATGGAAAATTAAATCTTTTACGGTAGATATTCCAAGTCTAGAATACAGGGTAGCCTGTTTTTGTCCTATTCCCTTTATCAATGTTATCGGAGAATCAGCTGTCAGTTTCATTGATTAAACATGTCCATTACTACAAGAATCATAGGGACAGCGATACTTGCTAACAGTACCAATGCCATTGTTACATTTATTATTTTATGTATTTTTTTCTTTGACTCTTTTTTCATTTGAGTAATTGTAGCACAAAAAATATTCAATACTAAATATGTCTCTGACAAGTTAAGAATATTTTTCTAAATACTTAATTATTTTGTTTTTAGTGCTTCTAGAGTTAGCATATTGCAGAATATTTTCACTTTGATGCTTTTTATTCTTGTCTACTTTTATCTCTACAGTATCCCCTGTATTTATGACAGTATTTAGTTTCGCAGGTTGACCATTCACTAGTGCTGAAACTGCTGAATTTCCTATGGTAGTGTGTAGTCTAAATGCAAAATCTATTACGGTATCATTTTTGTTAAGCTGTATTATTTTTCGTTTTGGTGTAAATGCAAAGACCTCATCTTCATAGATGGAACATTGTACTGGAAGATCTATATATTTTTGTCTGTTCAATTTATTCTGTTGTATTTGTTCTTGAACTTTTTTAACCCAGTCATATTTATTAGTTGGCTTAGCAAACCTAGTCTTGCTTGCTTTGTATGCAATATGGGATGCTTCTCCATACTTATTATTGTAATCCATCTCTTTGGTAAGTATTTGAACCTCGATATTTATATCTGTAATGTCTTTGAATTTTATTGGAAATTGAATAGCCATATATCCATTAGGTTTAGGATTTGATATGTAGTCATCAAAGCCTTCTTGAACAATCTCTCCTTCATCCATTAGGTATTCTAGAATTTTGAAACATCTATCAATGGTATCTGTTATTATTCTGAACGCTATTAAGTCATCTAGGCTCCCTATATTTGGACTAATCCATTCTTTTTCATACTTCTTTAGCTTGTTATATATACTGTATGTCCCTTTAATTCTTCCTTCAATGGATACTTTATCAAATATTGGGGAAATGCTTGTGGCTATCCTTCCTTTACATCTATTTAATAGGTGGGTATTTATACCAAGTTCTTCCATCTTTTTAGTAATACTTTGATACTCCTGCGGAAGATATACCTGAAATGCCTTCTCTTCTATCTCCTTTTTTGTTGCATCTAAAAACAGATATTCTGCAAGTGGAGAATATATATTAAGGGATTTATTCAATGTATCTTTTATGAATTTGTCAGGAATATTGTTTATACTTCTGACATCATCTAATTTGTCATATATTTTTATGAATAGAGGACGAAGATCTTTTGAACTAGCCAATATGTATTTTACTATCAACTGAGGGTCAGTATCTGTGCTTTGTGTTGCTTTTTTTATGCTGTAAGCTTCCTTTATGATTTCAAGCACTTCTTTAGAACTATTTTTGACAATCATATTGCTTTGAGTGAGAGGAACTTCATGAAGAATAGATGCTATGACAGTATTTGTATCTAGATCATTGGAAGCTACAGATAGTGCGACATTTAAAGCATGGGATATTCTGGTAGCACCGTTGTATCTTGCCTTCCCTTTGTATTGTTCTTTCGCAAATTCATATGCTCTAGATACATTTGGTCTAAACTGTTCGGGTGTTTTTTCCAGTATATTTTTTATGGTGTTTTCTTCTGTCATAGATTTCTGAAAGGGATTTGCAGAAGATATGTGCTATCTTCCGTATCTAATTGAACAAATATGTCTTCCTGCTTTTAGAATGGTTTCTGGTGTATTCGTAAGGTCAATAATTGTTTTGTAATCTGAACATTTTTTGTTGTTGATTTTCACAGCTCCTTGTTCAATCAATCTTCTTCCTTGTGCTTTACTGTTGGTAAAGCCTATATTCATCAGCAAATCAAGTATGGGGATTTCTTTCTGGTCTATTATTTTCTTTTCTATGGTGTCAGTATCAGCTTTTTTAGTTTGGAAAACTGTTTCGAAGTGTTTTTGTGCCTGCTGTGCCTCCTTTTCCGTTTTTACCTCTTTTGTTATTCTAAAAGCGAGTTCTTTTTTCAAATTCATAGGGTTTTCTTCATTTTCAAGTCTTTTTTTGTATTCATCTACTTCATCTGATGTGGCTGAAGTTAGTAGCTCAAACATTTGTATTAACATATCATCAGGACTGGCCATTACTTTGCCATAGATTTCCTCTGGTCTGTCGCTTAGTTTTATCATATTTCCTTCTGATTTCCCCATTTTAGTACCGTCTGGAGTTGTTAAAAGTCTGGTAGCTAAAACAATTTTTTCTTTTTGTAGATGATTAAGTACCATGTCTCTTCCTGCAAGCATATTGAAAAGTTGGTCATTTCCTCCTATTTCTACATCTATATTCATCATTACCGAATCATATCCTTGCATTATTGGATACAGAAATTCATTGAGGTATATTGGTCTGTCTTCCTTAATTCTTTGTTGAAACATACTTCTTTTGAGCATTTGTTGAACTGTGAATTCTGTTGAGAGTTGTATTACTTCTTTGAATGTGAGTTTTTCATGCCATGTACTGTTAAAAAGTATATCAACTGGATTTTCTTTGTTGTTCATGTCAATGATGTGGGATGCTTGTTCCACATAATTTTTTAGGTTTTGTTTAACTTGTTCTTCAGACAGAACTTTTCTTGCTGTTGCTTTGTCACTGGGATCTCCGATTCTTGCAGTAAAGTCCCCTATTAAGAAGATGACATGGTGGCCAAGTTTTCTAAAGTCTTCAAGTTTTCTCATACCGACAGTATGCCCTATATGTAGTGTATCTGCAGTAGGGTCGAACCCTTGGTATACATTAAGTCTTTGCCTAGAACGGAGTTTTTGTTCTAGGAATTGTTTTGATGGCAGTATTTGTTCAACAGCTTTTGTTAGTATTCTTTCAATTGTTTCGTTGTCTGTGTAAACTTTCATACAGGCCAATTATATATGTATTGCAAAAATTTTTCTACACTGATATTATGTTACTATGAAGCAATTGAAAATCAAAGTGAAGAGTATTTTACCTCTTCTTCTTGTCTCTGTTCTCTTTTTTGTATTTGGGAATCAAAAAGTACAGGCTGAAGATGCTGTAGTTGAAGTAAGTGATTTCAAAAGTTCTAATTACACAAAGGATGATGCTCTGCTATTTGTTCAAGATTCTTCAGCTGCTAGTCAGGAATTATTGAAATATATAGATTCTATTAAGCCCTCAGCTACTAATTATTTTAAATTGAATGTAGTAAATGTACCTAAGAGTGGAGATGTATATGATGAGTTTAAGGCTTTGTATGATGAAAAGTGTGGAGTAGACACCCTATATGTTCCCACAATGATATATTTGGATTCCTGTATATATGGGTTTGATGAAATAGCTTTTGATATTGGAACTAGATTTGCTTTAGAAGTAGAAAATTCTGCTGTTAAAGAAAGAATTGCTGAAAATGTAGATGTTTTTAATGAGGCTATAGAAAATTACAATAAAAGTTTGGAATCGAAAACTTTTATTGATTGGGTAAAAGAGCTTGATACTACTGTTTTAGTGCTTATTATAGCTTGTGTAATTCTTGTAATTGTAAGCTTTGTTTTAATCTTTGTTTTTAAAGACAAGATTTTCAAAAAAACGAAATCTATTATCTTAGGATTGCAAGTGTTTTTTATGGTGACGTCTTTAGGTTATCTTACATACAAGGTTAATGATACTAAGAGTAAATATACTCCATTAAATAGTTTTGCATGTGATTATGAGACTGGTGCAGGGTGTGCTACTTATGCGGAGAGGGTTGCAGCTGGAGTGGATGCTGGTAGTAGTTACTATCAAGGGAGGGCAGAACAAATGCGTAAAGATGAAGAACTTTTTAAGAATAACGCAGCACATATCGTCGCACAGAATGCTGCGACACAATCAGCAAAGGTTTATACACAAATTTTGAATATGAAGGAAGGTGAGTATATAGAGATTGCAGGCAAAAAATATAGTTTTGACAAAACGACTGGTTCTTTAATTGATAGTGGAAGTAAAAAAGCTGTTGCTATTAATGATGTTGTTTCTTCAAGTGGAGGAACTGTTAATGATATTGTGGTCCTTGACTCTGAAGGTGGCAAAACAGGTAAAGTTATTTCTGCAGGAGATTTTAATGCATATCTTGTGGCTACAGGCACCTATACTACCTCTACTGGGACGGATGGAAAAACAACGACAACTACTACAATGGAAGCTGCTAAAAAGAATGCTTTTGAAAAAGTAAAAGAAAAAGGTTTATGTTCGTTAGATTCTGGAAAGACTTTAATTGATTGTAATAGTAAACCTGATGAATGCAAAAGTGTTTCCGATGCGAATTCCCGAGATGGAAATTGTATATTTATATCTATATCTGTCGATGATGCTACAGGTAAAATTTATCAGGTTATTGGAACTACCAAAAAGGAGACTGACTATTATGCTAGATTTGATGCTGCTACTGGGACTGCAGTTATTGTGCCTACTGGCAAGGCTAATGTTGATAAGTGTGAAGGGGGGGAAGGAAATAATATTACATCATCTATTCTTTGTAATTGTGGAAGTGTATGGACATCTGCTCTGACCGGTACATGTGATCAGGTATGTCGTGTAGAAAGTCTTGTTTGTGATAGATGTAATCCTCCAGTATCAGAACCTCCTGTTATCGTTCCTTCCAATCCCAGTAATCCATATTGTGGAGATGGTATATTGGGGAATACATCTGGAGAACAGTGTGAAAAGGGAGATCCATCAGGTGTTAAATGTTCTTGGAATACTTGTAGTAATACTACCTGTAAATGCCCTACTGTTACAGCTCCTTACTGTGGTGATGGAGTATTGAATGTTGCTGGAGAGCAATGTGAAGTTGGAGATCCATCAGGAGCAATTTACAAATGGGCAGATTGTAATCATACCAATTGTAAAGGTGTTGTTTCTGGATGTGGTGATGGGAAATTGGATGCAGGTGAGAAATGCGAGAAAGGAGATCCAACAGGGTACTCTTGTAAATGGGATGAATGCAACCAATTAAAGTGCCAATGTGTAGAACCTGAATGTGGTGATGGAAAATTAGATACAGGTGAGAAATGCGAAAAGGGAAATCCTGCAGGTAGTACCTGTTTGTGGGATGAATGCAATAAATCATCATGCACTTGTGAAGTAAAAGAAGTTGAATCATGTGGAGATGGTAAATTGCAAGATAACGAACAATGTGAAGAAGGAAATCCTAGTGGTGCATCATGCACTTGGGACAAATGCAGTAAATCTACATGCTTATGTCCAATTGCTCCTGTGGAATCATATCCACAGACTTCCATATTTGAATCATCATACATGCGAAATATCATAATAGGAGGAACACTTCTAATTTTGGGAATACTCCTCTACCCTATGGCACAATTCATAGATGACATGTACATCACAATAGGAGGAAAGGCAATTAAGATAGGGAGATATGTAACGAAACACGATGAAGTAAGTAGAAACAAGAAGAAAAAGAAAATAGAGGATAACTTTAAGTAATATATTTCCTACCTTTGAGTTTATCAGGCATACACTGTTGATTAGATTTCTTACTTTCTAGATCATGGTCATATTCATATCCCTTTCCATATCCTAGATCAGCCATCAATTTTGTAGGTGCATTCCGTATATTCATAGGTACTGGTAAATTCCCATACATTTCAATATCCTTTTTTACTAAATTCTCAACAACATAAGCACTGTTATCTTTTGGAGCCTTAGCTAAATATATCGCCAATTGAATTAGAAAAATCTCACATTCTGGCATACCAACCTTCTGACAAGCCTCATACACACTATTTGCTAGAACTAAAGCAAAAGGATCCGAATTTCCAACATCCTCACTTGCAAACCTCAACATCCTTCTTGCTATGAACAAAGGATCCTCTCCACCCGCAAGCATCCGTCCAACCCAATATGATGCCGCATCAGGGTTAGAAGACCTCATAGACTTATGAATAGCGGAAATCAAGTTATAATGCTCCTCCCCTTCCTTATCATAATATAGAGGACTTTGTACAGTATTTTTCAAAACCTCCTCTGTTACTACCTTCTTACTCTCAGCCTTTACTAAACTTATACTCATCTCCAAAATATTCAATCCTGACCTAATATCTCCATTTGAAAGAGAAGCCATATGCCTGAGTATCTTCTCAGATATCTGTATATCAGGGAATTCCTTTGAAGAAATCCTTTTCAAAAGACCATATATATCATCCTCTGTCTGTTGCTTAAAAACAAAAACCTTAGTTCTAGACAACAACGCATTTATAATATTAAAAGAAGGATTCTCTGTTGTTGCCCCTATTAAAATAATAGTTCCATTCTCAACATACGGCAGTAAAGCATCCTGCTGAGCCTTATTCCACCTATGAATCTCATCCAAAAACAATATGGTCTTCTTCCCATACTGTCTATTATCCATAGCTATCTTGATAATTCTTCTCAAAGTATCCTTCCCACTAGTAACAGCCTGAACCCTATGAAAATCATAGTAAAGATTAAGGGAAAGAATATATGCAAGAGTAGTCTTCCCAGTTCCGGGAGGCCCCCAAAAAATCATAGAGGGTATATCTCCACTTTCTAAAAACTTTCGGATTGGACCATTCTCCCCTACCAAATGCTCCTGCCCTACAAACTCATCCAATGTTTTAGGCCTATACTTAGATGCCAACGGCTCATAGAAACTCATACAAGATTATACCACTTTAGAAAACCGTCAAATCCCTTACAATGACTTCTTCCTACTATGTGAATAAACATACAAATTACTTCCATTTCTAAGTTCTAACACCTTTGCTTCCTTCATTTTGGGTATAGGATGCATATAGCTATACACGCTTCCACCAGAGTCAACAACCACTGCTAGACTCTTTCTTAAAATCTCTAAGCTATCCTTATTCAAATAACAATAAACCTTTGTAGAATCGCTTAAATCAACAGAAAAAATATCAGCTAAATCAAAAGAAATACTCTTTTTCATTGGAAATTTTACAGCCTTCCTTATCCTTGAAACCATTACAGGTATGGGAGAAATATCATACCCTATACACTTACATCTACTTTTTTCATATGCCTTTAAAACAACACCTCCATATCCACTGCCCAAATCAATGAACTTATCATTACTATCTAAGTCAAAAGCCTCTACTATCTCATCTAAAACATCACTTGGAGTCTCAACAAGAGGTCCTAAAACTCTATTCACAATTGCAGATATAGCAAAAAGCACAACAAGACATATACTGGCCATTATTAACGCAAGAGATATTCCATTAAACATTATGATATCATTATTACAAAAGTAAAATTATACACACTAGATATGATAGATGGAATTTTGTTGATTAACAAGGAGAAAGGAATTACATCATATGATGTAATTAGAAAATTAAAGAAAATATTTCCTAGGGAGCAAAAAATTGGACATGCTGGTACACTTGATCCCTTCGCAGGTGGGTTACTAATTGTACTTCTTGGCAAAGGGACTAAATTGATGAATACCATTGGGAAGTTAGAAAAGAAATACATTGTAACTGCAGAGTTTGGTTATGCTACAGACACACAGGATTCTACAGGAAAAAAGATATTTACACATAGTGAGCTTAGCAAAATAACTAGGGAGAAAATAGAAGAAAAGTTAACAGAAAAGTTTCTTGGAGAAATAGATCAAACTCCTCCATTATATTCTGCAAAAAAAGTAAAAGGGAAAAAGGCATATGAATTGGCAAGAGAAGGCAAAGCAGTTGTTCTTAATCCAAGGAAAATTTTTGTAAAAGAGTTTAATATTCTTGATTACAATTGGCCTTTTGTTAAATTTGAAATCATATGCTCTTCTGGAACATATATCAGGACACTAATAGATGATTTAGGGAAAAGCTTAGGAACTTTTGCGACTGCGGTTGATTTAGACAGGATAAGTATAGGGGGGTATAATGTCAAAGAAGCTTTTAACAGCAAGGATATAACTATGGAAAACAAGGAGTTGATATTAGAAACGGTCATAAATTTAGAAGACATTCAACTATGAAAAATGGAAAACTGTATGTAGTGGCAACACCGATTGGAAATTTAGAAGATATTACATACAGAGCTGTTTCAACACTAAAAAATGTACCATTTATACTTGCTGAAGATACCAGAGAATCTAAAAAACTCCTAGATAGATATGAAATTGGTACTCCTCTAATTTCATATAGAGACCAAAATCATCAGCAGATAATTACGAAAATAATTGATAAATTAAAAATGGGACTTGATTTAGCATTAATATCCGATGCTGGGACTCCATTGATTTCAGATCCCGGCTACAAGCTTGTTAAACAGCTTCGTGATTTAGGCTATGAAGTAATTTCAATACCCGGAGCATCAGCAGTTACTTCTGCATTATCAATTTCTGGGCTTCCAACAGATAAATTTGTTTTCTTTGGATTTTTGCCAAAAAGTGATGTTAGAAGGCAAAAGATAATTGAACAATATAGTGATAAAGGAATAACAATAGTTGTATATGAGTCTCCTAATAGGCTCGTTAAGCTTTTAAACTTAGTAGGAAATATTTTGGGATATGATTGTAGGTGCTTTTTAGCAAGGGATATCTCCAAATTAAGAGAGGAAAATATATATGGAAGCATTAAAGATGTTCTAAATATTTTGGAAGAAAGGGAGTTTGAGAAATCTCCTCATGGAGAGTTTGTTTGTGTGTTTAATAATAGGGTATCTAAAGAAAAAGAAGAGAATAGCTAGAATCAGTACTCTGTTCTAAATATTCGTATGTAACATTTTTTACTTCACAAGCTGTTTCAATTATTTCTTTTACATCAGCAGGTTGAGCAAATTTCTCTTTTATCTGATTATTTTTTCTAATTGATTGTGGAGGAAGAAAAGGACCATCTGTTTCAAAAAGGATTCTATCTGTTGGTGTATGCCTGAGTATATCTCTAACATTTTCACCGCTTTTGTATGTAATTATTGCGTTAAAGCCTATGTAAAATCCCAAATCTAATATCTGATCTAATGATAATATATTTCCAGTATAGCTGTGAAATACACCTCTTAATCTGCCATTCCCCTCTTCGCATACTATTCTTATGACATCATTCACACATTGATCTGAGCCTGCTACATCTCTCGCGTGTATACTTAATGGAAGATTGTATTTTAGTGCCAATTGTAAATGTTTTCTAAATGAAAGCTTTTGTATCTCTTTAAGCTGTTCTTTTACATCTGCAGTGTATGAATCATTTAGAGTGAATTGGTAATAATCTAAGCCACACTCACCAATAGCTCTGATTTCCTTGTTGTGCTTTTGGATATATTTTTCAAAAGTATTAATTTCTTTTTGTCCCTCTATGAAAATATTTTCAATATGCATATCCTCGAATGTTGTCGGATGAATGCCAATAGCTGTCTGTATGACTTGCGGGTAAAGATTGTGCAAATGTAAATTTGTATCGAAATCATCACTTTGTGTCGCTTGGGAAAGTATATGTGTTCCTCCATTGTTTAAAAATGAGTTGATAATACTTGGTAGGTTTGACGCTAGTGGTTCCCTAGTAAGATGTACATGTGAGTCGTGCATGCAGGGTATTGTATCACACTGTGTTGTTATGTGATAGAATTCTTCTGTTATGAAAAAAGTACAGCGAAGGAATTGGCTTCTTTTACTGACATGTTTCTTTTTTGGAGTTTGTATATTTTTGTTTTACATAGGTGCATTCTCAGAAAGAAGTGGAGAAATATGTGAGTTTAATGGAATACATTATGAAAATGGGGATATAGTGCCTGATTACAAGGAATATTCTAATTGTGTATGTAGAGGTTCTAAAGGAATTGTGTGTGAAGATATTCAAAAGGATATATCATATGGTTCTTTTGGGACTGAAGGTCTTGATTTTTCATATCAATATGTTCAATCTTTAGGCAAATCAAATCCAGACTATACTAAAGTTAAAGCTGGGAATATAGATCAGAATCAAAATAGCATTCGTATAGCTTTGGAGAGAGAAGCATATTGCAGTGATGATGGTGAAGCTCCAATACAAACAGGTTTGTACAGTTTAGAGGAGAATAGCTTAGTGCTTACAACATTAACAAACAAGGATTCATCAATATATACTGTGCCGTGTGTAATCAGAGATATATTCTTAATATCGAATATATCAATACCTAAGGTAGAATCATTCTCCGTACTTTACAAAAGCGAAGAAAACAAAATATTTGATTTAGGTGCCTGCTATTATGATGGAATTCTGTATGGTCAGGGAGATATATTTGAATCTACTGAAAATGGCAAAATATGCACATGTGATTCATCTACTGTCAATTGTGATTAAATCAATATACCAATATATATTCCAATTATACTTGTAAATAGTGTAAACAACCAAAACCTCATAACTACTTTGTATTGTGGCCACCCTATAGCTTGAAAATGATGATGTATTGGTGCAATTTTAAATACTCTCTTGTGAAAAAATTTCATACTAACTATTTGTATCATGCTTGAAAACATAATCAACCATGTAATTGAAGTTATTAAGAAGTAAGGAATCAAATTACTTGTAACTAAGGCAATGAAAAACATTGAAAAGCCTAAAGGCATTGCACCAGGTCCTCCATTCCAAAATCTTGCAGGTGGAATATTGAAATACAAATCAACAATCTGTACACCTAAAATTATTCCTAGAATTGGAAGAAAGTCATACTGTCCTTTTATCAAGAGTAACAAGCCCATTGCAATTGTGATTATTATGAAAATCCCAATCATTAGTCCATCAGAACCATCTGAAATCTCTGCGGAATAGACGGCGAACTGCCCTATTATTCCCATTATTATGGCCATTATGGATGTAAAATTTATTGCAATAGCACTGGTGATATTAAAAGAATCGATATAACCTGTTTTCTTAAGCATAAACATCACAAAAGTATTAATAACTATTGAACAAACAAGCTTAAACATTCTCCATTCAAATGTTTCCTGAAAGGCCTTCATTTTCTCATTGTCTTTAAAGCCATTAGTAAATACAACAACATCTATAAATCCCCACAAGCCAAATAGGACAAATCCGATTAAAAATACCTTTATGACACCTGTAACAGGAACTAGTAAAAGTGTTATCAATGGAACAATAATCCAAATAAGTACACCACCCATATTTGGAGTACCATTCGTTGTAGCAGTTCTCATTATCTTCATGAAAAGGCTGTTATCACCATCTCCTCCCCCTATCTTTGATTTCTTTATTCCACTAACTTGCCCAAATTTATATAACATATCTATCATTATTGGTGCAAAAAGAGCAGATGCCATTGTAGATACAAAAAGGGCTTCTATAGATTTCTTTAGTATTTCAATCATGGTTGTGTATTAGATATAATAAATAGGCTATGAATGATTATCTCAATTTTTCTTGGATATTTCCAGATTATCCGCAACAGCAAGGAAGATATCTTTCCATATTGGAACAGTAGTCAAAGATGCAAAATTTGCAATCTGAGGCTCTTCTAGTTTTACAAGCATAATCATTTTGGGGTCATCTGCTGGTGCAAATCCGATAACCGTATCATTTGTAGCATCATCTTTGTATCCACCATTTACAGTATCAAGCACTTGTGCTGTTCCAGTTTTTGCCGCTATGTCATATTGTTCTAAGCCTTTAGCAAAACCTCCCAAAGAGTTTCTTTGTACGGAAAGCACCAAATCCTTTTTAATTTCATCAGCAGTTGCCTTAGATATAGGTGTAGAAAGTACTTCTGGTTTGATTTGTATAGTCTCATTCTCATCTGAAATCTCAGAAATTATATATGGCCTCATTCTTTGTCCTCCATTTGCAAATGTACTTAATGCAGAAAGTATCTGAAGAGGTGTAGCTGAAATGCTTTGTCCATACGATGAAGTTATTATATCTAACCTTGTCCAATAATCAAAAGGCTTCATATAACTGGTTGCTTCATCTTGAAGGCCTATCCCTATAAATTCTCCGATTCCAAAATCCTTTAGATATGAATAATATTCAGAAGAATTAACCTGCAAGGCTGCCTGTGCAGTACATGGATTATTTGAATTTTTGAATATATCAGCAATATCTTGTACGCCTGCAGCTACCCTATTCCATGTGTAAACTTTCTTTCCTTTCAAATCCTCATATCCTGTCGCTTTGTACAAATCAAGATATCCAGTTGCATCATTACAAGTATAGGTAGGATCAATAGCTTTTGTTTCTATGCCAATGGAAAAAGTAATAGGTTTCTGTACAGAACCATATTCATAAACATCAGACACTGCCCTATTCTTTAGAATCCATGGCTCGGAAACTCTCCAATATTCACTAGGGTTATACGTTGGATAGTTTGCCATCGCTATAATAGCTCCTGTTTTAGGATTCATGATGATAGCTGTTCCACTTTTTGCTCTTGCAGATTTAACCCCGTTCTCAAGAATCTCCTCAACTTTTGCTTGGACATTAGGAACAATAGTTAATTTGAAATTTTTTCCACTTCTGGGAAGTACAGGTTCATACTCAGATGTTAAGATCACGTTTCCTGAAGAATCTTTCTCTTCATATGAATATCCGGATTTTCCAGCAATATCTTTGAAATAGTATCCTTGAATGCCATATTGACCTACTTGTTCTCCTTTCTCATTTTTTCCTAAGAAACCAAGAACATGTGCTGCTAAAGATCCGTTTGGATATACCCTTTGTTCTTCTTTTTCAAAATACAATCCAAAGCCTTCCGTCCCTTCACCAAAAATATTTATCTCTTGTAAAGCCTTCTTTTTTTCAGTTGAGATACCTTTTGCAAGTGGAACATATACAAAATCATCTGTGATCTTTGAACTTATTTCATCGAGTTGCAAATTTAATATTCCAGATACTTCAGCTACAAATTTATCCTTTTTACTAAAAAATAAATCTCTCTCATTTTCATTCATGCTTAATGTAGCATAAACATTCCAAACAGGCTGATCTATTGCAAGAACTGTTCCATCACTTGCTTGTATTATGCCTCTTTGAGGGGTTTCTTCTTCACTTTTTGAATATTGGCTTTTTGATAATTCCTTGAATTTTTCAGCATAAATAATTTGCCATCTAAATGCTTGTATAATGACAATAATCCCGATACTTGATACTAAAAATGCCAATATCGCAATACTGCTCAGATGTGAACCTGATGAGGTTTTGTGTGTATTTTTCTTAGTATTTCTTTTGTACAAATGATTAAGCTTTGACATTTACTATCTATTTGCAACAAGAGAATCTTTTTCTAAATATATTGTGGTCCTAGGAGTTGTAGAGAGAGAAAGAGCTTTGTCTGCTAGTTTGTGTACAACCGTTATTGAATTTGCTTTTGCTATTTGCTCTTCCATAGTACGATTTTCTTCAACTAAAAAATTCTTCTCCCTATTAAGACTTTGTAACTCAGTCCCCAAAGGAGCAAGTATTGAATTTATAATAAGCTGAGAAAGGACAAAAGAAGTAAGGGACATAACAAAAATAAGAAGAGGTATATTTTTAGTAAACTGGGCAGTTTTTTTCATTTTACTTGTTTTATCTATTTTTTAATTAAAGTTCTTAATTTTGCAGAAGCGGATCTGGGATTTTGTATAATTTCTGTATCGGTTGGGGCAATATAGCTTTTATACAGCAAAATTCCTTCTCCGCTTTTCTGCTTCTCTAAAAAGAATTTTTTAACAATTCTATCTTCCAGAGAGTGAAAGGAAATAATTGAAATTCTTCCGTTTTTGTTCAAGATCTTAAAAGAGTTCTCTAACGCTTGTTCTAAGTTATGTAACTCATCGTTTACCACTATTCGCAGAGCCTGAAAGACTCTGCGAGAAGGGTTCTTAAGGTTAGAGTTATCTGCCGGCACTACTTTGTAGATAATTCTTTTAAGATCTCCAACGGTGTTGATATCAGAGATATTATGTTTAATAGCTTTTGCTATTTTAGAAGAATACTTTTCTTCTCCATACTTTTTAAATATGTATGACAATTCTTTTTCTGAAAGCATATTCAAAAGATCCTTGGCAGTTACATTTAGTGTTGTATCCATTCTCATGTCCAGTGGCTCACTATCCTCATTGTAACTAAATCCTCTGTTGTGAGAATCTTCCAGTTGTCTTGAGGAAATTCCTAAATCTAAAATTATGCCATCAGGAGTTCTGCCTATCTGTTGAGATATTTTGTCTATGTCTTTGAAATTTGATCTGCAGATTTTCCAATTTTGGGACATGTATTTTTTGTAATATTTTTTTACAAAGTCTATGGCATATGGATCATGATCTATACTTACAAGTAGTCCTTTGTTTGATAACTTTTTCAATATTTCTATACTGTGTCCTCCATCTCCGAGTGTTCCATCTATGTAAAAACCATCTGGTTGGATATTCAAGGATTGTATTGTTTCTTCGAGTAGTACTGGGACATGTATTTTATTCATTGGTGTTAGTACTATTCATTTTATTTATCTCCTCTGCTATCTCTTCACCATGCTTCTTTAGGTAGTCTAATCTTTTTTGCCATTGTTGTAGGTCCCAAATCTCTATCCAATTGATTAAGCCAAGAAATATTACATCTGATTTGAGTCCAGCATGTTCAAGTAATGACTCTGGAACAACAAAACGACCTTGTGTGTCAAGTTGTATTTCTTTTGCTCCTCCTACTAGGAATCTGCTAGTGTCTCTAATATCTTTGCTTGTAAAAGAGCCTTTTAGTACATCATGGGCTATGTTTTCCCAAAGTTTCTTATCTACTAAGATAAGGGCACTTTCATAACCCCTAGTTAGAATGAGATCATCGCCTATCTCATTTCTAAATTTTTTTGGAAGTGATAGTCTTTTCTTTTCTGTTATTTTTGTTTTGTACTCTCCTATGAGCATAAAACTACTATATCATTATTCACCACTTTTTTCCACTTCCTGCCACTAATGTAACACTGCAAAATTGGCTCGTCAAGAGAAAACAATTATGGGATTAACTATATTTCTCTAGGCTTGTTATTTATGCTGTTTAGAAGGGAATCTAATGATAATTATGTTTAATTTTGTAAAATTACGTTTAACCGATAAATTATTACAATGAACATTTGACTGGTATCCTGCTATTGTATACAATAGTAGCGATGAAGATTCTTCTAAAGGATATTAAAGATAGGTTCCCAGAATTTGAAATATTGAATTATGATGATTCTGCCTATTTTACTGGGTTTAGTTATGATACGAGATCTGATATTACAGGGACAATATATATTCCAATAGTTGGTGAGAATTTTGATGGACACTCATTTATCAAAACTGCCTTAGAAAATGGTGCTACATGTTCATTCTGTGAGAACTCTAAAAGTAATTTCGCTTCTGATTGTAATAAACCAATTATTTTGGTGGACAGTATTCAAGAAGGGTTAGAAAAAGTATTGAATTATGCAACCTCTTTCATAGACAAACCGATTATTGCCATCACAGGAAGTACTGGTAAAACAACAACTAAACGAATGCTTGTCCATATATTGGAATCTGAAAAAAAGGTTCTATGGTCTGATCATTCTAATACCGTATGGGGTAATGCTGCTTTGCTAAGTAAGTATGATAATCACGATGTAATTGTATTGGAATGTGCAATGGATAGGAAGGGAGAAATAGCTTGGCATGTAAATTCCGTAGACCCAGATATTGGAGTTCTTCTTAACATTGGATTTGTGCATGCAGAGAAGATTGGAAGTATAGAGGATATTTATGCAGAAAAGAAAGATTTAGCCGATTACATGCGAAGAAGTGGAAAGCCATTAGTACTAAACATAGATGATGAGATGCTCAAGAGGATATATGATGTATATACTAAAGATTACCCATTGGTTACATATGGGAAAGATCAGAAAGCGGACTTCAAGATAGGTGATATAAATATTGATAAAGATGGGACGCATTTCAAATTTACTTACTATGAAGACAATATATTGAATGTAGATCTAAAAGTGTATGGACAAGGCTTCGCATATGATGCTATGGCTGCAATAATTGTTGCAAATATGCTTGGTATAAGTATGGAGAAATGTATTTCAGGAATTTCAACATATGAAAGTTCAGAAGCTCGTTTTGAGAAATTGGAATATGGGGAGAATTTGGTGATTATAAATGATGGTTATAATGCAAATCCAAGCTCCATGATGATGGCTGTTGAAACTTTTTGTAAGTTGTATAAGGAGGAATATCATACCATTGTTGTACTAGGAGATATGAAGGAGCTAGGATATGTTTGTCCCAGTAAGCATAAAGAAATAGGAGAAGTTGTTAAAAAGTGTGGTTTTGATGAGGTCTATTATATCGGTGATTACTATAATGAATTTGGAGTAGGAGAGAAAGTTGAATCTGCTGATGAAGTTGCTGCATTGCTTAATTCTAGGTTATCAGAACTTCATAACAGGAAAATAGCAATTCTCCTGAAGGCTAGCAATGTTTTAAATCTGTATAAAGTTCCTGATTACCTCAAAAAGCTAGGAGCAATTTAATTCTGAGTTTATTTCCATTCTATATCTGCTCCAAGCCTCTGCAAATTCTCTGCGAAGTTGGGGTGAGCCCTTTTAATTGTGTCTGCATTTTCGATTATACTTTCACCATCTATGGAGAGGGCAACCATAGCAAGTGCAACAGTAGCCCTGATAATATTGGGGGCAGAAACTTTTGCTGGGGAAAGTGGCTTGTTTCCGTAGACTATAATTCTGTGAGGATCACACATTACAATATGGGCTCCAAACTTTATCATCTCAGGTATCCAAAAGAAACCTCCTTCATAAAGTTTGTTCCAAAACATTATGCTTCCATCGGCTTTAACTGCTAAAGCTGTCATCAAAGGCATTAAATCTGTAGGAAAATACGGCCATGGAGCTGCTTCTATTTTAGGTAACATATTCTTAGTATATGGTTCTTCTACAACAAGTTTTTTACAATTTTGTACAAAAGCAGTATCACCAGAATATTGTATATCAACTCCAAATTTTTTAAATTCTCTATTAATTAATTGAAAATGTTGAGGAATAGCATTCCTCACCTCTATAGTACCTCCTGTGATAGCCGCAAGTGCAAGCATAGTCGTAATCTCATGATGATCAGACGATAGGGTAAAATCAGTTCCATGCAAATGCTTTACCCCGCTTACTGTAAGTTTTGAACTTCCAATCCCTGTAATCTTAGCTCCCATTTGATTCAAAAAATTACATAAATCTTGAACATGTGGTTCTGACGCAGCATTCATCATTGTAGAAGTTCCTTCTGCTTTCACAGAAGCCATTAGAAAATTCTCAGTTGTTGTTACACTCATATACTCCTGCCAAAGAGTTGCTCCATTAAGATTCTTAGGAACATTCATTTTTATATATCCATTGGTTTGAACATCTACCCCAAGTTTTTGAAGTATTTCTAAGTGAGGATCTATCTCTCTTATTCCTAAAGAGCATCCTCCTATTTCTTCCTTAATTTCTATATGTTTTACTCTTGTGACAAGAGGTCCTAGTAGTAAAATAGCACCTCGCATACCAAGAGGAAATGCCTCATTGGTAAAATCTTTCTTGAAATTAGAATTATTTATTTGAATAATACACTTTTGTTTATCCCAATGAATATCTGATCCCATGTCTTTCATCAAATCTACTAGCTTTTCTACATCTGTAATGTCTGGAACATTCCTAACTACAACATCATCATTTGTAAGCAAAGAGGCACAAATAATTGGAAGTGCAGCATTTTTATTGCCTGCTGGAGTTATTTCTCCTACTAATTTATTGCCTCCTCTTATTATTAAATTACTCATTTTTGTCTATTTCTTATTTTATATCTATATTATCAATCATTTTTTGAACAGCATCTGTTCTAAATGTTCTACTAAGTTCTTCTTCATCTAGTTGTCTTCCTTTATTTAATACTGATAGCAAGGCTTCATTCAAAGTTTCAAAAGAAAGAGATGACTCCATTACTATTTCACTTAATCCAATCTTGACGAGTATTTTAGCATTTTCTTCTTGTTCATTGTGTGTTACCCATGGAATTGGAATGAAAACAGAAGGAATTCTTAGAACACCAATCTCATATACAGTATTTGCACCTGCTCTTCCTGCGTATGCACTTATATTTCCATACAGAAACCCTATCCACTCTTCATTTACATATTTGATTGGAAGGAATCTTTTTTTTAACTCTTGTGGTAGCTTTGATGCAGTATCTACCGCTTTTTCGTAATCTTTGTATGTTTGACTATCTCCTGTTTGAAGAATAATTTGGAAGTTGTTAAGAAATTTTTCTAAATCGTTTGTAATTGCGGTATTAATAGTATGAGAACCTAATCCACCACCTGATATATATATCAATGGATACTTCTCCTTGTTTAGAATCATTTCATTTAATATTGGAATATATTTTCCTTTTCCATCATGTGTAAAAATGCTTGGTCTGATAGGACATCCGACAAGGATACATTTGTTCTTGTTAAAGTATTTTTGTGATGCAGTATATGTTAGAAATATCTTTTCAGAGAATTTTGATATTATCTTGTTTGATAGCCCAACAGTAGATGTTTGTTCATGTAGATATATTCTTGCTCCAAGAAATTTACCAGTTAGACATACAGGTACGGATGTATATCCTCCTGTGGAGATAATTATAGTTGGTTTGAATTTTTTGAGTATTTTGTATGAGTCGATAAAGCCAAGAAATGTCCTAAACAGTAAAGTTACTGATTTTACAGAAAAAACCCTCTGTAACTTTCCGCTCCTTATGAATTGCTTGTTGAAGTCAGTATTCTTGAAATACCTCATCTCTAAGGAATTTCCATATTTTTCTCCAGATAATCCTAAATCACCTCCAACATAAAGGAAATTAGTATCATTTAGATTATATCTTTTATGTAGTTCGGTAATTATGGCGTCAGCACAGGATACATGACCACCTGATCCTCCTCCTGTTACTACTATTCTGTCTGATATGTTTTTATTTTTCATTTATATTTTTTGAACTATACTTACTTACATTAAGTAGTATACCAATTCCTATTAGTGTTACGATAGTACTAGATCCGCCATATGTGAGTAATGGAAGAGGAATTCCAGTCAAAGGGATTAATCCGATATTTGCAGCCATGTTTATGAATGCCTGCAGAGTTAGCCATACAGTAATTCCCAATGCTAACATTCGTCCTTGCTTATCCGGAGCATTTTCTGCAATTTTTAATCCTCTCCATAGAAACAATATCCATGAGCCTACCAGTATTGTTCCTCCTAAGAACCCTATTTCCTCTAAAATCACAGCAAAGATAGAATCTGTAAAAGCAGTATTTTCTACAAGGTATCCAAATCTTTGTCTTGATTGCCCAAATCCTGTTCCAAAAAGTCCTCCCGACCCTATCCCAATTAATATTTGCTGAATTTGATACCCAGTTTGCTGAGGATCTGATACTTCTCCTGTAACTAGTAGATGCATAAATGTTGCAATTCTCTTTATCCTGTATGGTTCCAATATACTTGCAATTAATCCTAATGGTAGGAAAACAAGGATTAGTACTAACGCAGTGTATCTTCTATGTTTTTTTTCATCACTTGTTGCGAAGAACATCGCAAACGCTGTTATAGCTATAATGACAGTAGTACCAAGATCTGGTTCCAAAAAGATTGGTAATATAATAAGAGAAATTAGTATACAGAAACTGATTAATGTCTTGAAAAAGATATTTCTAAAATCATTGGTTGAATGTGAGGACAGGTTTTTCTTTGCACCAAGCCATCGTGATAGGTATAGTATTACTGCTATTTTAGCAAATTCTGCAGGTTGTATTTGTGGTAGATTCCCGATTGAGAACCATCTTCGTGAACCGTTTATTTCTGGAGCAAATATTAATACAGCTATTAATGAAATTATTGTGAATGCAAATATTATTGGTGAAAGTTTTAGTAATTTTTTGTAATCCCAAAAATACATAGTAATAGCGAAAATGGCTCCTAGCAAAAGCCATATCATCTGTAGCTTTAAAAAATGGAAGGGATCTTGAAAGGATTCATTAGCTTTGTATACACTAGCATCGAATATCATAATTGCTCCGAAAATAGCCATAGCTATCGTAAAATTGAGAATGTACCTATCACATTTAATATGCATGGAATGGTTACTTCTTGAGTTTTTTTGAGTTTTTGTATTTCTCGACATAATGTGTAAGTATCACTATACTATATACTAATATGGACATGAAAGAGAAAAGAAAATATGTTTTGGTTTTTGGTGGACCTGGAGCAAGTGGATGCTCAACCATAGCTAAGATGTTTGCGAAGTATTTTGATTTAGATTATGTATATGGAGGTGAATTGATGCGAAAGAGAGTAAAAGAGATGGGTTATGAAAGTTTAGAAGATTTTTTGAAAGAGGAAAAGGAAGAGGATATATTTGAGATTGATAGGGAAATAGATGAGTATTTGAGAAATAGGGCTATGGAGGGAGGGGTTGTTATTGATTCTAAAATATTTGCTGGTTTGGCAACATTGGAAGGAATTCCATGTACTGCAAAAGTTTGGATTTCCGCTTCATTGTACAGAAGGGCTATTAGAAGTGTAAGCAAGATTCATGGTTTGAGTATGGCTGGTAAAGTCAAGGTTTTTTTGAATGCGATTATAGATTTAGAAAGAAGGCAAAGGACTGATGGTAAAAGATACAAGGACTTGTATGGTATTGAGTATGATAATCCTTTGTTGTACAATGACCTAGTAATAGATTCTACTAATATTGATGAGAAACAAACTTTTGATCTAATTTTAGGGAGATTAAAAGATGGAGGATATATTGGGTAGAGGTATAGCTGGCGGGAGTGGTCAGAATGGTAGCTCAAACAGCCACTTGGTTGAAGATTTAGATAGCAGATGGTTGAGATGGAAGTGCTTGGTATGTGGGTATGTTTATGAGGGTGCTACTCCTGTAAAGGTTTGTCCTAGATGTGGAAATTCTGATTTGGATAAGTTTGATGATGTTGAGTAACTCATTCATCCTGGACTTGGGAGATATTTTCTTTTAGTTTTTTTGTACGTCAAATGCTGGGAGGGGGAATCGAACCCCCACTCTATTTCTAGAACGGGATTTTAAGTCCCGCGCGTCTGCCAATTCCGCCATCCCAGCGAATTAAAGTTGGAGGTGACGATGGGATTCGAACCCATGATAATGGTTTTGCAGACCATGGCCTTAACCAACTTGGCTACGTCACCGAACTATTGCAGTATATCTTTAACAATCGCTAATTCAAGAATACTGTCTTCCTTCCTATTTTTAATTGAGCTACCGCTAATAATAGCAATTTTATCGGAAAAATTAAACTCCCCGAGTGCATAAATATGTTCAACTGCATATTTTACGGCATCATCTCTATCGGAAGGTAGATTCGGTATATAGCATGTTTTTACTGCATTGTATAGAGCATTTTTCCTTATGTTTTCTAAATGACTGCTAACTGAATATATTGGAATATTTAACCTGTGCCTGCTTATACTTCCCAAAGTTGATTGATTGTCAGAAATAACGATAACTGCTTTAATTGGAAGCCTTTGAGACATTGAAAAAAGACTCAGAGCTATTTCATCTGTATCTGGTCCAGCAAAAGTTTCTCCATTTACAGCAGTAGGTCTCATGACTGATTCTGATGCAATTATTGACTTGTGCATAGTAATTACAGATTCCAAAGGAAATTTCCCTGTAGATGTTTCTGCAGAAAGCATTAAACAATCTGCTCCGTCCATTACTGCATTTGCTACATCGGATACCTCTGCCCTTGTTGGATTAATATTATTTGTCATAGATTCTAGCATTTGTGTCGCAACAATTACTGGCTTCCCTGCCATTCTGCATTTGTAAATAAATTGCTTTTGGAGTATTGGAATAACTTCAAAATTCATTTCAACTCCAAGATCCCCTCTAGCTATCATTATTGCATCTGATTCTTTCATTATTTCATCAAAATTTTTTACTCCTTCCCTATTCTCAATTTTTGAAATTATTCCCATAGAAGAATTTCCTAGTAGCTTTTTTATTGATATAACATCTTCTGCTGTTCTAACGAATGATGCACATACAAAATCAAAATTATTGTGTAATGCAAACTGTATATCTGCCTTATCCTTCTCTGTTAGTATTGGAAAAGGAAGGTTTGCACTAGGTATGTTGACGGTTTTGTTTTGTTTAAGTAACCCTCCTTGGATGACATCGCAATAAATATTAGTTCCAGTTATTGAGGATACTTTCAATCTGATTTTCCCATCATCTAGCATAATTTCTGTTCCAACAGTGACATATTGGTGTAAGTTTGGGTATGTTACGTTGATAGTATTTTCTGAGGTGCTTTCAGAAGATATAGTGACGGTATCTTTTATTTCTTTTGGTGAGGAAAGATTTTTTACCCTTATTTTATTTCCTTGAGTGTCTAGAACTATTGGTATTCTTGGAGATATTGCTCTTAATTGTGAAGAAACTCTTTGTAATTCATCAAAATCTGCAAATGATGCATTTATTCGTGCAATTGACATTCCATTTTCAAACATCTTGCCAAGGATGTCATTATCCCAAGATGAGGGACCTATTGTAGCCATTATTTTTGTTTTAGCAGATACTGGGCAGTTCATTGTTCTATGACAAGTATACAGCAAATTATTTGTTTTGTAATTTTGTTGTAAACATTGTATCCTGTTGGTGTGTAAATTGTTTCATTAGTGAAAAAATGAAGGAAGGTATCAAAAAGTTTTTTGTTAATTTCCTTATTCTTTATTTTGTTTTAGATATGTGTGGGAAAGGGATACATTTACCTGTTAGATTTGAGTATTTGTTTTCTACTTATGCCTTTTTGAGTTTAAGTGTTTTGTGTTCTGTTCCTATACTTAAGTTTTTGACAGTTAAGTGTAACTTCATCACATACTTTTTGATGAATGCCATTACGCTATCAGTATGTTTTGTGATATTGAAGATGTTTATGATTGATTTTACAATTGATTCATATCTGTTTAATGAAGTAAATATAGGGAGCTTGCATATTGAGAGTTTTACAGTTAACTCTGCGATGAGTATAGCCGTCGTTTCCATTGTTTCTTCTTTCCTTTTGTCTGTGTATAGAGGATTGGATAAGGAGTAAGGCTATATAATTGGAAAAAATTAGTTATTATGGTGTATAATTCTGACCATGTTAGGCAATTTAACTCAAATACTTCTCGTTTCTCAAATAGTGGTCTGTGTCTTGCTAATTGTTTCAATACTTTTGCAAAATCGAGCAGAAGGATTAGGATCAATGTTTGGTGGAGGTGGAGAGGTTTACAGAACTAAAAGAGGATTGGAGAAGTTTCTCTACTACTTCACTATTTGTTTGATAGTGGTTTTGGTTGTTTTGTCGTTACTGATTTTGAAGTATAGCTCTTAGGATGTTATCTTAGGATATTAAAGTATGGCAGGTAGTAAAAAAAGGAATGATAAAAATCCTAAGGCTTCAATGAAGGAAGTTTTGGGAGACATAGCTGGGGATGTAAGTGAGGAGAAATCACATAGTGGAGTAGATATTCGTGAAGTCATATGGAATTATCCACTTGTTTTTTCTAGACTTTTTTCAAAATTTGTCCCTTTTAGTTATATCTTTGTTTTTGGAATAGTTGGTGTTGTTTTAGCATTCTTTCTTCAGTCAAAGTATTTTGTAAGTTTGGTTAGTGGTTCTGGTGAAAAAGATACCTATGTAGAAGGAAGTGTCGGAGCAATTTCATCTTTTAATCCCTTGTTTACTACAAATAACTATATAGATAAAAGTATACAAAGTTTAGTATTTGAGAAGTTTGTGTATATTGATAAGAATGGGAATCCGCATCCTGGAGTTGCAAGTGAGTGGACATCATCTGAGAATGGAACTGTGTATGATTTTGTCATAGATGATAGTAAGTATTGGCAGGATAAGACAAAATTAACAGTAGATGATGTGATTTTTACATTTAATATCGGTATAGAGCTAGCATCTGAGTATGGTTACGATACAATTGGTACTGCGATTCAAGATGTGAAGATTGAAAAGATTGATGAGAGAACAGTGCGATTTACACTTCCAGAAGTAAATCCAACTTTTTTTGAACTTGTTTCTGTATATATAGTTCCTATGAATAGATTGAAGGATATAGATCCAAGGGAACTTCTTTTTGATTCTTTTACAAAGTATCCAATAGGGAGTGGTAAGTACAAGGTAGTAAGGAGTGAAGATACAGCAGTGTATTTGAGAGATAATGAGGAGGATCTATTTCATCCACAGATAAAGTCATTAGTATTTAAAATATTTCCTGATTTGGAAAGTTTAGAGACTTCATTTAGGATAGGGTCTTTAGATGCCATAGGGGGTTGGGATCAAAAGCTTTTTGATTTTGTAGCAGAATATGGAAGCTATACAAGGTACGAGAAGAAGGAGGTAAATAGAAGGAGGTTACTATTTCTTAATACTAGGAAAGATTCTTTGAAGGATAAGGAGATTAGACAGGGTCTGAACTATTTGTTAGATAAGGAAGTTCTTCTAAAGGAGCTCGGTACAGGAGGATACAGAGCAATTGGACCGATACCAGAAGAATCATGGGCTTACAATAGTAATATAGAAGATTATGAATATAATCCAAGTAAAGCCTCTGAACTTTTGAGTGGAAAGGGTTATACAAAGAATGAAAATAGTGGATACTATGAGGCTTCTAACGGCGAAATTCTCTCTTTTACATTAAGTTATTTAGGTAATGCTACTAATGATAGGTTAGCAAGTATTTTGGTTGATCTATACAAGAAGGAGGGCGTAATTCTAAAGTTAGAAAGGTGTACATTTGCAAGACTTTCACAAGAGGTTATTGCAACAAGAAGTTTTGAGATTCTTCTTTCCGAAGTTGAAACAACGCTTGATCCTGATCAATATAATCTTTGGCATTCATTGAAGAGTGATTATCCTAATTTGAATTTGTCAGGGTATAATTATGAGAGGGTCGATATTTTGTTGGAAGATGCAAGAAAGACTTTGGATAAAGAAACTAGGAAGCAAAAGTATTTCCTTTTTCAGAGATATTTGAATGCTGATTCTCCTGCAATATTTCTTTATTCTCCATCTTTTGTGTATTATGTTCGTAGCAATTGGAAAGGAATAGATCTTAGTGACATGAATTATTCATATGATCGTTTTTACGGTATAGAGAATTGGAAGTGGGAGAATTGATTAAACTTGCCAGGAGGGGGAATCGAACCCCCACCCTATTTCTAGGACTGCGCTCTGAACGCAGCGTGTCTGCCAAATTTCACCATCCTGGCCCATTAATTCTTAGAGGTCAATGATACTTTTATATTTTCATTTTCTTTCCCATGTTCATCATCAGGATCAAATTTCTTGAAATCCTTAAGGAAATCTATCCTTGATACAAATTCTTGTTTGACTTCTGGTTCTACTTTTTGCTCAACTTCTTGAGTTGTTGAAAGTTCTTCTTTCTGTACTTCTTTCTGTTCTTCCTTTTGACCTTCTTTCTCCTTGTTGTTTAAATCTTCTGTTAGTTTCTCAAACAAAGTTTTCCCTTTTACTCCGTTATCTTTGGGTTTAACTATATGTTCGACTTTCTTAATTTCTTTCTTCATTCTATGTTTGTGAGAATATGATGAGACAAGGGACATAGCTATTATTCCTAGTACAAAACCTAGAAAAACAACAAGAAGCAAATCTGGATTTTCAGATACCACGATTCCCAAATCTTTTGGATTGATCTCTTCTAACGAGAAATGAGCAGTAGTACTTTTAATCTCATTGTTTGTAGTGGTAATTATTGGTACTATCTGTTTGTCAACACTGGCGGTAACAGGTTGAGATAAATTACTTGCGAATCCATACTTTCTTAAATATGCAATGAAAGAATAGGTGCCAGTCGGAATGTTCTCCTCGACAGTAATCGTCCATCTCCCATCTGCATCCACATCTGTTTGCTTTGTTACAATTTTCTCATTTGAAGCAAGAATGAGTATTAATTGGGAATTTGCTAGACCACTTCCAGTTATCGTTAATTTGTTATTTCCAATATCTGGTGTATTTATTATTGGTGCTCTTGGAATTATTACTATTTCTTTCTCTAATATCTGAGAAGTATTGTATTTATCAAAGAACTTAAACCTTAAAGTATGCTCTCCTATACTTAATGCAGGAAGAGAATATGGACTAGTGATATCTTTAAATGATCCTCCATCTATCTCAAGTTGTACTCCTTTTTTATCAGGAGAAGGATCTGTGAAAGTTAGTGTATGACTGGGATTATCAGTTTGTGATGGAATATCCAAAAGAAGTTGATTGAGGAAATCATTTTCTCTTTCAGTCTCTTGCTGATCTAACTCTTGTGTAGTCGTGGTTTGTGACGCATCAACCTGATCTCCTAACACATCTGATACCTTAATCTCTTGTCCGTTTGCATAACAAGGAGAAAAAAGTAAAGTTAGAAGGAGTATTCCTGTTGTACAAAGTATATTTTTGTTATTCATTTGCATGTGGGCAGAATGTAAATTTAAGTAAAAGTTTAACCTTTCTTCTTATCTATGAAAAGTATACCATCTAAGTGATCATTTTCATGTTGTATTGTAACTGCATTGTAATCACTGTATTTTTTTGTATGCCTATTTCCTTTCAAATCTTGGTATTTGATTTTAATATTTTTGTATCTGAGAATTTTCTCCTCTACATCAGGAACACTAAGGCAGGACTCTTCTAGCATTATTTTCATAAAGCCAGATGGCTCAATCTGTGGATTTATGAAAAGCTCCCATTCATCTGTATCATAGTTAAGTATGTAGAAAAGTCTCTTGTGTACACCTACTTGAGGAGCAGCTATTCCACATGCTGGGATTTTGCTTTTCTTTGCGGTGTGTAGTAAATCTTTTACAAATTTCACAAATGATGGATTATGTATTTCATCGTTAGTAACAGAAACTGAGGGAGTTCGTAACTCTTTCTCTTCCTTTTTGTCATTTATGGTATATATTTTCAATTCTTTTTGCATAGCTGAATTATATCACAGACAGTGTAATGATTTTGTAATGGTTCATGTATACTATTATGGAAATTGATTACGATTCTAAATACAAATCATGAAAAAGGATTTTGAGTTGTATTCTTCATACGAAAACAAGGTGAGAAAATTAGTTAATGTCTCTACCATACTATTTGTAACGATTCTCTTTGGTTCTTTATGTCTTAATCTTTGTGTTTTTTCCGTTGATGAATCCAAACAGACCCTTGTAGATATTCTTTTAATTTTTCTAATTTTGAGTGTAGTTATTTTTTGTAAAAGACAATTGTTTGAGGATAATCTCAGAAAGCAATTAATATTTGTTCTTGTACTATTTTTTGTTCTTCCCTACTTTCATGTTTTTTGTCCAGAAAAATATTTAAACTCTAAACAGGTATTTCTTGTTTATTATGGTTTCTTTCTTCTTTTTCTGTATTTTTTTGGGAAACTTCTTAGATCGTATCTTCGTTATGTTACAAAGCTTAAAAGGGATTATGAATCATTAGCTTGTCAGAATAATAGTAACAGGTTGTTTAATCTCATAGGGAAATCTGTATTCCACGATTTGTCTACTCCTATGAGTGTAGTATATGGAATTGCAGGAATGCTAAGAAATGATTCTCTAGATGAGAATACAAAGGAGGAGGCATTGAATCAGTTGTCGATAGCTGTGAGGCAGATAGATGATATCTTAGATACAAGTACACTTTTGATTAGAGGTGATTATTCAGATACCTGTTTTTCTCCTGTTACGGAGATAACAAAGTTGGTAAGTCTTGTTTCTTCTAGAATAAAGAGGGTGGGCATTACTGTTGACATACAAGGAGATGAGAAATTGACGATTACGGGAGATAGAGGGATGTTTGCAAGGGTATGTATGAATATTTTAGTTAATTCCATAGAAGAATTTGAGAGGAGTAAAAAATTAGGTGCGAATATATGTATAAAAGTGTTTGAAAAAGATGGGTGTGTAGTTAATGTTTTTTCTGATAATGGAAATGGATTTAGTAAGGACGCTCGTGTAGGGTGTGGATTGGAATTTTGCAGATTGGTAGTTAAGGAAAAATTTAAGGGTTCTCTAAAAATTAGATCAAAGGCTGGTAAATACTGTAAAGTATTTCTTTATTTTCCTAGTTCTTAAATATTTTGCTTTCTATACAATATCCTTTTCCATTAATAGTTTTTAATATACTATTCTTGGGTGATAGATGGAGTTTCTTCCTTATTCTACATATTGTTGCATCAATTGAGTTTTCATTATTTATTCTTCCAAATGGATCTAATACTTGTATAGCAGTTTTCCTTGAAACAATTTTCTTGTTGTTTCTTACCAAAAGATTGAACAATGCAGATTCTTTTCTTGTGAATTTAATAATTTTACCATTTTGTGATACTGTGTTTGTCCTAGTATCTATCTTTATTCCATTTTGTAGTATCAGATTTTTAGTGTTATCTATATTTGATATTAGGCTATCAACTTGTGCTTTGAGAAGTTCAAAATTTATTGGCTTCTCATGGAAAATATTTGCTTTGTCTGTAAATGCAGATATCTTGTTTTCTAATGAGTAATCTGTTGATATTACAATAACTGGTTTGTCCGTAAATGTTCTAACTTTTTTAAGGACTTCTAAACCTGAGATATCTGGAAGTCCAATATCTAGAAGTATTAAAGATACTTCTTTTAGTTGGGCTTTTTGAAGACCAGAGTTTCCATTGTACACAGGTATCGTTTTGTATCCTATCGATCTTAGAAAAGATTCAAGAGTAAATACTAAGTTTGCAGAATCTTCAACTATCAATACGGTTTCTTGATGCATTTCCTTTTTAGAATACAATATATTTATTACAAAATTATTGTTTTTCTATTCTTCGTGGTTTTCTTCGTCATCATTGTCTTTTGTTTTGGAATGGGAAGGTAGAAAGTATGACAGTATGAAGAGTATTAACAGTGTAAGCGGAAAGAATATTATCAAGAGTATGAAATAGTTATCCATTGTTATATTGATTTGACCAATTTTGAAGCATTTTTTCTGTTAGTGAAAAACAGCATCCACAGTAAGGCTGTTTGTAGAAACCTTTATGCTTAGAGTTATGGGAACTGTCAATTTTAATTATATTTATATTTTGTTTTTTAGTTAGATTTTCTAATATTTGTATGATTTGATCTCTATTTTGGTAGTGACTTGTTAGAAGTGTTGTAGTTACAGCATCAAAATTATTTGCAAGTGCATATTCTACGGTATATTCCAATCTCATTTTCCAACATTTTTTGCATCTGGAGAGATTTTTATTATCCTTTACATCTACTACACTAGCAATGTATTGAGCAGGTTTGTAGTCTGGAGTTACAATTTTAATGCTGTAATCATTGTTTTGTTCTACTACTTTTTTTAATGCTTCAAATCTAGCGAGATACTCTGATCTTGGATGTATATTAGGGTTGAAGAAAAGTAAGGTGATTTGAGTTTTTGAGTTAATTACATGTTCTTGCGTTAAATAGCTGAGTGTGTTAAGGAAACAATCTGCACAACATGTGTGTATTAGTATTTTCATATTAAGAGTATATCACTGGTATTTGATTTTTGTATTAATGTATTGAATATGGTATAAGAGAGAGCGTATGGCAAAGTATTCTATTAGTGTCAGAAATTTTTCAAAAAGTTTTGGTGATCTTAAAGCAGTTGATGATCTGTCGTTTGAAGTAGAAGATGGTGAAATTTTTGCATTTTTAGGAGCTAATGGATCAGGAAAGACGACGACTATTAGGTGTCTTCTTAAGATATATATGGCTGATAAAGGGGAATTGTATATTAATGGGAAGGAGTATAACGATAGCTTAAACAATGAGATAGGATATCTTCCAGAAGAGAGAGGTTTGTACAAAGATAGCACAGTTTTTGATATTTTGATTTATACAGCGTTGTTAAGGGGAATTGAGAGAAATAGTGCAGCAAAAAAAACAAGAGAGTATTTGGATTTGGTTGGTCTTAGTGATTCTGCTGGAAAATATATTTCACAATTAAGTTCAGGAATGCAACAGAAGGTTCAACTTGGAATCGCATTAATACATGACCCTGAGATTCTAATTTTGGATGAACCTTTTAGAGGGTTAGACCCTGTTAATAGGCAGATGTTTATAGATATTCTTCTTGAGAGAGCTAAAAGAGGGGTTACAATTTTGTATAGTACTCATGTTATAGATGAGGCACAGAAGATGGCTGATAAGATTTTAATTATAAAAAGTGGGAAGAGATTGGAATATGGAAGGATTAATGAGGTAAGAGAAAGGCATGGGAGTACAAATTTGTTTGTAGAATTTGATGGAAAAGCTCCACTTGTAGAGGGGAAGCTGTATAGGAGTAGTATTGATAATAAGATAGCGGAGATTATTCCCAAGGATAAGTCTGTTAGTAGTAATGATATTTTGAAAGAATTGATAGATCATGGAACTAAGATTGTTTCTGCTAAGCTAGATTATCCTAGTCTTAATCAAATATTTATAGATTTAATGAAGAATGCATGAGAAAATCTTTAACTATAGCTAAATTCGAATATCTTAAAATTGTAAAAAGGAAATCATTTTGGTTTTCTACTCTGTTTTTCCCTCTTTTTTTGTGTTTAGTAATGTTTGTATCTGGTTATTCTAGTGTTGATTCTGCAAAAAAAATGGAAGATGCTTCATCTTTTGATGTTATGTACATAGTTGATGATGCAGAAGTTATTCCTGATGAAATTTTCGCAGATCCATTTGTTAGAGCATATGATGTGGAATCAGTGAAAGACGATATTATGAAAAATCCAAAGTCTGTATTGATACATATTCCTTCTGATTTTAGGTCAAATTTGAGTTATGAGATATTTTTAGGTGCTCAAGGAAATATGGTTTTAAGTCAAAGTGCATCTACTATTATAGAATCTGTTCTGAAGAGTGTGGCAATGAGTAGTATAGAGGATCAGACAATTGCTAAAATGATTGAAGGTCCGTATTCAGCATCAAAGTATTTCTATGATGAGAATGGAGAAATAAAGTCATTTGGTTTTGAGAAATATATACTTCCCATAGCATCGATAGTGGTGTTTTTCTTAGCTGTATTCATATCTTCTTCATATATGCTTAATAGTGTTTCTAGTGAGAAAGAGAACAGAATGATAGAGACAATGTTATCTATGGTTGATAAAAAGTCATTGATGCTTGGGAAGATGATTGGATTGACTTGTGTAGCATTTACACAATTTGCTGCTTGGATTGGTCTTGGTCTTCTTGGATACATTGTTGTAAGTAAGCATTTCGGAACAACTCTTCCATTTTCAATAAATTGGGCAGATATTGATTGGAGTATGCTTCCTCTAAATATATTTCTCATAATAGCTGGATTTGTATTTTTTAATTGTGTAATGATTGGGGTCGGAGCAGTAGGTACGGGAATTGAGGATAGTAAAAGTCTTTCTTCTGTATTTATAATCTTGTCAATTTTTCCTCTTTATCTTCTTCAGTCTTTAATAACACAACCTGATTCTTTACTTGCTAAGGTTTTTAGTTTTACACCGTTTACCTCTTTTATGACTCTTCTACTTAGAAACTCATTCGGGACTTTGACAGTTTTAGAGTTGGGAATAGGTATTGGTGTTAGTGTGTTGTATAGCATAGTTGCTTTGTATCTTTCATACAAATTATTTGAGATAGGATGTCTTATGTACAATAGGCGTCCAACCCTTAAAGAGGTGTTTAAATACATTAAGTAAAAAATGTGATATAATGATGACGGCTATGGAAGCTTTCTTCTACAGACTGCTTAGAGTGAAAATCTCCCAAGTTTTTTGGTGTAGCTAATTTAAATTATATTTTATTATAAATAA
>DAOOVT010000004.1:0-55176 GCA_035370405.1 Candidatus Dojkabacteria bacterium
AGGCAATTATGAATCCTGAGGGAACGATCTACTCTGTGAAGAGATTGATAGGTAGAAGTTGGGATGATCCTGAGGTAGAAAAAGACAAGAAACTACTTCCATTTGAAATGAGGAAAGCATCTAATGGTGGAATCGAAGTAAAAATGGGTGATAAATGGTATACACCACAGGAAATTTCTGCAAAGATACTTGCTAAAATGAAAAAGGATGCAGAGGATTTCTTAGGAGAAAAAGTTACCGAGGCTGTAATAACAGTTCCTGCCTATTTTGATGATTCACAGAGACAAGCTACAAAAGATGCTGGGAAAATAGCTGGATTAGATGTAAAAAGAATTGTTAATGAGCCTACAGCAGCTGCCTTAGCGTATGGTATTGGCAAAGGTAAAGATGAGAAAGTTGCAGTTTTTGATCTAGGAGGAGGAACATTTGATATCTCAATATTAGAAATAGGAGATGGTGTTTTTGAGGTTTTGTCAACTAATGGAGATACACATCTTGGAGGTGATGACTTTGATCAGGTAATAATTGATTACCTTGCAGAACAGTTTAAGAACAAGGAGGGATTTGATTTGAGGACTGATAGGACAGCATTGCAAAGATTGAGAGAGGCAGCAGAGAAAGCAAAAATAGAGCTTTCTACAACAGAGGAGACGGAAGTGAATGTGCCATATATAACTGCAACAGATAAAGGGCCTAAACATTTGAAGGAGAAATTAACAAGATCTCAGTTGGAGAAATTAACAAGTGATTTGATAGCAAAAACAGTAGAACCATGTGAAAAAGCTTTGAAAGACGCAAAATTAAGTAAGAGTGATATTGATGAGGTTATTCTAGTTGGAGGAATGACTAGAATGCCTGCTGTACAGAAAAAAGTCGCTGAAATCTTTGGAAAAGAACCTAGCAAGGGTGTGAATCCAGACGAAGTAGTGGCCTTAGGTGCGGCTATACAAGGTGGTGTTTTAGGAGGAGATGTTAAGGACATTACCCTTCTCGATGTAACACCATTATCCTTAGGTTTGGAGACTCTTGGAGGTGTAATGACAAAACTCATAGAGAGAAATACAACGATACCTGTTGAGAAGAAGCAAATTTTTTCAACAGCTGCAGATAATCAACCAGCCGTTGAGATACATGTTCTTCAAGGAGAAAGAGAAATGGCTAGTGACAACAAAACATTAGGTCGTTTTATACTTGATGGTATTGCACCAGCTCCCAGAGGTGTTCCTCAGATAGAGGTAACATTCTCTATAGATGCTAATGGTATCTTAAACGTGAAAGCTGTTGATTTGGCTACGAAGAAGGAGCAGAAGATTACAATAACAGCATCTACAGGATTGACAGAGGAAGAGATAAACAGAATGGTTGAGGAAGCCGCAAAGAATGCTGAAGAGGATAGGAAGAAAAAGGAAAGAGCTGAAAAGAGAAATAGTGCAGATACTTTGTCCTTTAGTGCTTTGAAATTCATTGAGGAAAATGGAGATAAAATTGACGAAGCACAGAAAGAAGATATTAAGAAGAAAGCAGAAGAGCTCAAAGAAATGATATCTAAAGATGACTTTGATCTTGAAGAAGTAGAGAAGAAGTCAGATGAGTTAAACAAGGTAATGCAGGAAGCTGGAAAGAAGATGTATGAGAATGCATCTAAGGAATCCACTTCGCAATCATCTTCTGATAATGGAAAGAATGAGGAGAAAAAAGACGATGTAAAAGAGGGAGAGGTTGTCGAATAGTATCATTGTCTGAGTTCTTGTTTTGTGGTAAGGGAGGTATTGGCCTCCCTTATCTTTTGTGTTACCATTTACTGACAATAAATAATATGTTCATCTGCCCGAATATGCCCAATAATTCGAAAATAGGCTCTCTTCAGAAATTTAGTTTGGTAAAAGTTGAGAGATTATTATTGTATTTACTTCTTTTTATCCTTCCATTAGTAGTCGTCCCATTGTCTTGGGATTGGAATGAAAGGCCAATGTCTTTATGTATACTACTGTTTACTACAATAATTGCTGGATTAGAGATTATCAAATTAGTGAAGGAAGGCAAATTTTGTATAATTCGAACTTCAATGGATGTGGGGATTTTATTGCTATGTGCCTCTTATATTCTTTCTACAATCTTTTCTCAGGATGTAAATACTAGCTTATGGGGAATAGACAATAAGCTTGGAGGTGGATTAATAACTGTTATGTCTGTTGTGGCTCTTACAATTTTTTCAAGGTCATTTATTACTGATGTTAAACATGTAAAAATTTTGTTCTTCTCATTTATGGCAGGTATGTTTGTAAATAATATACTGAGTATTTTGGCATTTCTTGGTATAAATATTTGGTCTGCGATACCAGTTTACAAGGATATGTTTCAGGAGGGTTTACCAATATTAAGGTCTGCTAGAGTATATATTCTTACGAACTTAACAACTCTTTTAATATCATTTGGTTTTATCGGAGAATATTTGATTTTTAAAGGTAAAAAGAGTGTTTTAATGGCTTCTTTTGTAGCAGCATTAGCTTCTATTGCTGGTATATTAATGTTTTCAATAGTACAAGGTACTGGATTAGTGGTGTTATTCTTAATTTTATTTGTTCTTTTGAATATATTTGTAATCAAAAAATTTAAGCTATCTGAGACATCATTCAAACACATATTGGTATTATTCTTAATCATTACTCTTTCGATATCTATTCCATTTGCACTGATGCATATTCCATCATTTAGAGAAAGTAAAATTCCTGAAGATTTTAGATTGGTAGGGCAAGTGTTTCTAGGCAATGATCTTTCATGGTCTGTGTCTTCTTCGGTATTTGTTAAATCTCTATCTACTGCACTTTTTGGTTTAGGTATGGATACATATTCAATTGCATATAACATGTTTAAGCCAATCAGTGAAAATCTTCTTGCATACAACAATGTTACATTCTACACAGGAGGAAATGAAATATATACGCAATTTGCGAATGGAGGTTTAGTATGGCTTTTATGCTGGGCAATATTTGGATATTCAATATTTAAATCTGTATTTTTTGACTTGAAGAAACTTAGATTGAATTCTGGGAAAATAAATACTTGGTATTTAGTTGTTGTAGACTTTGTAATAGTCTTAATATTTTGTTCTTCTCTGTTTACAGCGTTTTCGGTTATTAATTTGTTTGTGTTGTTCCTCATGGTTTCTATGAGAGGTGTTTTGAAAGATATTCTAAATGAAGGTAATGAGGAAAAAATTGCGGTTAAGCTATGGGCGGGAAGTATATCAGGTTCTCCAGAGAAAGGTAGTGCAAAGGGGAATTTCCGTGTACTCTTAGCGATTATTATTACTGCTGTAATGTTACTGGTTGCAAGAATTTGGGTTTACAAAGGTATATCTACTGGATATATGCTAATGGCGGAGTCATACAGGGTATCTGAAGGGTCTAAATTAACAGATCAGAAAATATCGTATGAAGACAGAAAAAATATCGCCGATACAATAATTGGACACTATAATAATGCTGCTAAATTTGATAAAAACAATCCTCTTGTGAATAGAAAACTTGGATTAGCATATATGGACAAAATAGACTTAGAAGTAAAGGAATATCTTAGTGTAGAGGAGGGTAAAAGAAACGAAGGAATAGTAAGTGAAGTCAACAAGCTAAAGAATTATGCGATAGATTCTACAAAGAAAAGCACAGAAATAGCTGGGTATGTATATTCTAATTGGGAATCTATGGCTAATGTGTATATGGGATTAGTGGGAATGGGTTACGAAGGATTTGTTCCAGATAGTATATTTTCCATAGAAAAGGCAATCTCTCTTAACCCATCTAATTATGAATTATATTTTAAGGAGGCCCAAATGTATGTTATAGGGAAAGACACTGACAATGCATTATCCTCACTTACAAAAGTCTTAGGAATAAATCCGCAGTATATCCCAGCACTATATCTCTCGGCTGAACTAAATAAGGAAAAAGGAAGAGTTGATGTTTATGAATCATATCTTCGTGCTGCAAAAACAATTCTAGAAACAAATGATGCAACAAATAATGAGGTATATACAGATATCTCTAAAAAATTGAAAGAATTGGAAAGTACATCTACAACTCAAAAGCAAGAATCTGATAATGAGAAAACGGAGGAAAGTGATTAAATATAGTTTGCTTTTCCTCTGAAAAGGCAAAAGCCGTGTAAACTTTGTAATTCGTTTGAGTTTTGTCTTATACATCTTCCAATACTATTCAATGTACTTCCCGTTGTAATCACATCATCAACTACTATTACATTCTTGTAACTATTGAGCTTTTCCTTATCTTCTATTGAAAATTTATCCATTGAAACAATACACCTGTCTTCCTTATCCTTTAGTGATTGATGCTCATTGGAAAGATCATTATTTTGAACAATATCATTCGCGAAATCAAAATGAAATTCATCTGCTAATATTTCGGCTATGTATTCTGTTTGATTAAATCCCCTCTCTCTCAATCTTCGTTGAGATATTGGCATGGGTATGACAACAGTTCTTTGAAGATCCTTCACATAACAAAAATCCTTGATAAGAATGGGAACTAATACATCGAAAAGCATGTTTATGTCATAAACACCGGAAAATTTATACTTCTTTAGAAAAATTGAAGACATATTATTATATTCCCATCCAGTGAAAACAGAATCAAAAACAGCATTATTTCTACACATGATATGTGTTTTGTAACTATTTGAAATTCTCCTACATGCATAGCATTCTGGTAAATTTCTCTTAAGCAATTTCTTGCATCTATCACACAAATAATATCCCTTCTTTCCACAAATGCAGCAAGATCTTGGATAGAAAACGTCTAAGATTCCCATTAGCTATGTATAATATTGAAGAAATCTTAAAAAATGGTGAAATATAAAAAATTTTGGTATAAACTAAGGAGACTATTTCAATCTAGTAATTCCATAAATAGAAGTATGTTTGACTTTTTAAAGAAAAAAGACAGCGTCTATGTTGTAATGATTCTTCTTCTGATTACAAAAATCTTAGGTTTTTTAAAGCTTAGGACTATTGCTCAGCTATTTGGTGCAACTCATGAATTGGATATCTTTTGGGCTGCATTTACTATTCCAGACATGCTGTTTATGATTGTTGTTGCTGGATCCATCAATGCTGCAATCATTCCAATATTTAGTGAAATACTACATAAAAAAGGACAAGAAGCCTTGGACAAGTTCTTTAATAACTTATCCATAATTATAAGTTGGACTGTCATAATCATAGCCTCAATCCTTTTTGTTTTCACACCCCAGCTTACAGGCTTAATAATAGGGTCAGAGAGCATACAGAATATGCTTAGTTTTTCTAATAGGATAGGGGTCGATGACTTTAACCTGTTTGTAAACCTAACAAGGATAATGATGATATCTCCTGTCTTACTGAGTATTAGCACATTACTAACAGGGTATCTCCAATCTAGAAAAAAGTTTTTCATTACATCGCTTTCTCCTCTTTTCTATGACTTAGCAATGATATTAGGTCCAATAATTTTTGTTGCATATATGAAAAATGGTGTGTATGGAATAGCATGGTCCGCAGTATTAGGTTCTTTAGCTCATTTTCTAGTACAAATACCGACATTTAAAAAATATTACAAAGGGAAATTCTCACTCTCTTTAAGTACATTCAAAAATGCAATACACGATTCTCAGGTCTGGAGAACAATCAAACTTGCAGTTCCTAGAACCATATCCATAGTTGGAGAACAAATTAATGTCGTGGTAAATACATTGATAAGCTTCTCTCTTGCCCCAGGAGCACTTAGTGCATATAAATTTGCATTAAGCTTACACATGTTTCCTATCAATATCATAGGAAGTGCCATAGCACAAGTATCACTACCAAATCTAGCCGAAAATTGTGAAGACTCAAAAAAGTTTGGAGAAATCCTAAACAAATCAATTCAATTCTCTCTATTCCTTGTCCTTCCAATAGTTTCTGTATTTTTAATACTAAGATTCCCAATAGTAAGGTTAGCATATGGTACAGGGGCATTCGATTGGAGAGCCACAATCATCACTGCATGGTGCTTAGTACTTCTCTCCCTATCAATTATTGGGCAAACAATAACTCAAATCCTACTCAGAGCATTCTATGCGATAAAAGAAACATGGCTTCCTCTACTTGCCGTTGCGATATGTATAGTCATAAACATTGCTCTTGCATTTTGGTTTACAAATTTCTTCAGTCACTATTATGACTGGAGACCAATTGTTAAACAGATGACTATACAAATCTCAGATGCCAATGGCCCAGAATTTTTTAGTGTGCTTCATTCTTTTGTTAAAGACATCTCTACTTGGTGCTCAGTCAGAGGAGATTCGGACATGGCAGTGGGAGGGCTTTCTTTAAGTTTAAGTGTTACATACTTTGTTGAAGGCATAATCCTTGCAATCTTGCTGAATAAGAAGATTAAGATAATTTCTTGGAAAGAGACAATACAACCAGCCCTAGTAAAATTTATAAATGCTGGGTTTATGGCTCTAGGTATGTATTTCATGTACAGATTATTTGATTTCCAATTAGATACCAGTAGAACAATATCAATCATAATACTAACTGTATGTACAACTCTGTATGGATGTATATCATATTGGATAGGATGCAAAGTTTTTGGAATACAAGAACTTGAATATTTTGAAAAGTACATATCTTCACTTAAAAATAAAGTCCTACATAGAAAAAAATGAAAAAAGTTTTTTTAGTTATTTTGTCGATAATATCTCTTGTTGTGGCTTTTTCTGCGATTCTGTTTTTTAGATATAACTCATGGAAGAATGATTTTCTTAGTAAAAATAATGATATATCATGTTTTAGTAATATTTCAGAAAATGATAATAGCGAAAATATATCAAAAAAGATAAAAAATTTTGTTCTATCCTCTTCTGATACATATTTAGAATTTTCCATAGATGAGGTACTTTCCTTTCTGCATAATGATGTCAAAGTTTCAGAAAATATGAATTTTGAAGACATATGTATAAATCCGAACAGAGGGGAATGGTTGGTATATTTGGATACGAAAGTGGAAAATTTCGATATTCCATGGATTAAACTAAATATTATTAAAGACGACAGAGAAACTTCTGAACTTTATGTAAAAGATATCTCATTAGGGGATATAAAAATACCAGACATCATTGGCAAAAAGATAATAGATGAAATAAACAGGGGAATTAGTGATGGTATATTGATAGTAAATGAGAATAATTTCTTAGGGAAAGATATTAAGAATATAGAACTGTTAAATGATGGAGTAGTAATACGTTAATGATTATTGCCAAAATAAATTTATGATGCTACAATACTCTGGCAATTGATAAATTGATCTGCTAAATGTCATATGAGTAAAGATATAAAAATAAAGCCATTAGGCAAAAAAGTTCTTGTTAAACCAGATAAACTGGAGGAAAAGACAGCTGGTGGTTTAGTTCTTCCACCAAGTTCTACTGAGGGTGAAAAACCTGAAACTGGTGTAATAATTAAGCTAGGTGAAGGTACCATTAAAGGTAAAAAAATTACCTTTGATGTAAAAGTTGGAGATAGAGTTTATTTCAAAAAATATTCTCCAGATGAGATAGAAGTTGATTCTGAAAAGTATTTCATACTCGATTCTGATGATATCTTAGCTATTTTAGAATAGTCCTAGTTCGTTTCAGTTATATTAATTTTTAGTGCAAAAAAATATGGCAAAATCAATTATTTACAATGAAGAGGCTAGAAAAGCCCTTAAAGCAGGAGTAGATACAATTGCTAACGCTGTTAAAGTAACATTAGGACCAAAAGGAAGGAATATAGCGTTGGCAAAGAGTTTTGGGAGTCAAGTAATCACTAAAGATGGTGTTACTGTTGCAAAAGAGATAGAAGACAAAGATCCGTTTAAAAATGTCGGGGTTGAAATGATAAAAGAAGCTTCTAACAAGGTAAATGATGTAGCTGGTGATGGAACTACAACCGTTACAGTTCTTGCTCAGGCAATAGCAGCTGCTGGGTTCAAAAATGTTGCAGCTGGTGCTAACCCTATTTCATTGAAGAGAGGCTTAGACAAGGGAACAGAGGAAATAGTTAAAGAACTTTCTAAAATGGCAAAGAAAATAAATGGAAAAGAGGAAATTTCACAAGTTGCAACAATTTCTACAAATAATGAAAAAGAGTTAGGTGATATGATAGGGGGAGTTTTTGAGAAAGTCGGGAAAGATGGTGTAATTACAGTGGAAGAAGCGAAAGGTTTTAATGACGAAGTTGAATATACAGAAGGTATGGAGTTTGAGAATGGCTATGTAAGTGCATACTTCATAAATAGTCCAGAGACTTTGGAGACAATTATGGACAACCCATATATTTTCATAACAGATAAAAAGCTATCCAATCTCCAAGATATTCAAGCAATTGCAGAGAAAGTTTTGTCAGCTGCTAATAGACCTTTGGTAATAATTGCTGATGATATCGAGAATCAGGCATTAGCGACATTGGTAGTTAACAAACTAAGAGGAACTTTGGATGTTGTTGCAGTAAAAGCTCCTGGATTTGGAGATAGAAAAAAAGAAATGCTGAAAGATTTAGCAGTTTTAACTGGGGCAGAATTCATATCAGAAGAGTTAGGAAGAACTCTTGATGCTGTTGAATTAGCTGACTTAGGATCCGCTAAGAAGGTCATCGTAAATAAAGAGAAGACAATAATTGTTGAAGGAAAAGGAGATAAAGAGGACATTGAAAATAGAATAAAAGAAATAAGGACACAAATAGAAAATACAACCTCAGACTACGATAGAGAGAAACTTCAGGAAAGATTAGCTAAACTTGCAGGAGGAGTTGCAGTAATAAAGGTTGGAGCAGCTTCAGAGGTTGAGGCAAAGGAGAAAAAGATGAGAATAGAAGATGCAATAAATGCTACTAGGGCTGCAATAGAAGAAGGTGTTGTAGCAGGAGGTGGACTTGCATTACACAATGCTAAAGAAGTTTTAAACAAGGTCAAACTGGAAGACAGTGATGAACAGTTAGGAATAGACATTTTGAAATCAATTCTAAGTGAGCCATTAAAACAGATAGCTGAAAATGCAGGAGAAGATGGTGCAGTAGTCGCAGCTAATTGTAAGGGAAATAAGGGATTTAATGCTAAAACAGGAGAGTATGTTGATATGTTTGAGGAAGGAATAATAGATCCTGTTAAAGTCACTAGACTGGCTCTTGTAAATGCAGTATCAGTAGCATCTATGCTCATAACTACCGAAGCAGTAGTAGCAGATATTCCAGATGAAAAAGAGCATTCTCATGCAGGAGCTGAGATGGGGGATATGTCAGGAATGATGTAAAAATAAGTCCTTTATCCGTCGTCAATGGGAAAATTCGTAAGGAAGATAGAAAATTTTGTATGTGAGAATTGCAATACCGAAAATGTTGGCGACGGATATACGGACCACTGTTCCAAGTGTTTGTATTCTAAGCATGTTGATATTAATCCTGGGGATAGAAGTTCAGGTTGCAAAGGATTGATGAAGCCCGTATTTGTTGATATGCATGATGGTAAGTACAGGATATATTATGAATGCGAAAAATGTGGTTATACGCACAAAGTTACTGCTAGTGAAAATGACAACTTTGAAGAAATCCTAAAATTAACAGGACATGGGTATTAAAACCTTACTTCTTGAGCTACAACTTTTCCAATAACGACATCTTTCATTCCTTTAGAAAATCTCTTTACAAAAAGTTTCTCTTGATCCTGTGTTAAAACAAAATCATTCTCAGAAATAGTTACATTTGGAGATATATATAGACAACCAACTCTTGCCAACCCATTCGTTTTAGCATTTTGCGCATCTATCATTGAAGAATCTATAACAAAAGTATCCTGATCCTGCTGAAAAATCCAATCAGGACAAGTATAGAAAGAGTATGTGTTACATTTCGAAAAACTGTTGGGCATCTGTGTAAACAGCGGAACTCTATTCACCGCAGTAGAAGTAACATCATTAACATCTCTTAGAAGTGTTGATGGAGTAATATCAAGTGCCTCTGCTAGATTATCCAACTGGTTCAATGGAGAACTGACGCCTCTTTCATATCTAGATATCATTTCCCATGTCTTACCTATTTTGTCAGCTAACTCCTGCTGCGTAAGTCTCTTTTTCAATCTATATATCTTTATATTTTCTCCAATATAATTATCTTTCATATATTCAAATTCTATTTCCATATGTAAAAAGATAGAATAGATTCTCTTGTCATAAATAAGGAATATATTTTCTTGTTTCGTAATAATTTTGTAATTTAATTAGGCTAAAATTATCTAAACATGAATAACAAAACCATTTCATCTCAAATAGAAGAATTACTTTCCTACTACACTAAAATTGTAGAATCAAACAATTATGACTTTAGTAATATTGAAAAAATGAAAAAAATACTAGAGAAAATACAAAAAAATCTATGAAATTATCTTTAGCCAATTTTGTTTGAGCCACTTATCTGCTAGCTTCTGTTCTTCAATTAATCCTCTCTTTTCGAGTTCCTTGTTGATGATATTCCCCTTATGTGGCTTCGAAAATTGCTTCTTCAAAGGGGAATTAAATCCATGAGCATAATGACACAACTCATGGGCTATTGTTGCTTTGATTACATATTCTGGAACTGTTTCATTTTGAAAGAATCTAGTTATTGTTATTATGGAAATACTTTTGTTATCCTGAACAACATACTCATCATACTTCTTCATAATTAAACCTTTAATCTTACTTCCATTTCTTGCGAGAGAGATACATCCAAGTTGTCTTTTAGAATATTTTCCAAATTTAATCAACACAAAATTTTTCCTAGGAACATCACAAAAATAGTTATCCCACAATTCATAAAGTAAGTTTTCTAAAAAATCATTATCTCTCATTTATTCAATATATAGTAGCAGCATGTTATCATATTTCAATGAGTCTTAAGAAAACAGGTGGGAATTTTACTACCTTAAAAAAAGTTTTAGCTTTCATCTATTCTAGATACGCGAAATATGCTGTTTCGAGGGATATTCTATCCATAATCCTCCCTGTTTTAGAAATACTATCAATCGCAACATTTGGTAAATTCATAGATGCAACAGTAAAAATATTTACACAGTGGGAGTCATTTAATCTCTCTGCATATATCGGATCAGAATCATTTGAATATCTTCTTCTCCTCCTCCTACTCTGGATATGTTCACAAATATGCTCTCAAGGAAAGTTATTCTTGTACACTGTTATGTCTGAAAAAATTACAAAAGATTCTCAACATATGGTCATATCAAAAGTTGCGGAATCCAATATGGAAGATGTAGAAAAAGAAGATTTTCAAGATATGATCACCTATGTTCCAGCATTTTCGATAGACAAAATAGCCCCAATATATGATTATCTTTCAGTCATACTATCAAATGTCATAAGCTTTGTCGGAGCAGTCATTATTATTTACAGGACAATGGGCCTTTCCGTATTTTTAATTGTCTTGTTTGTCATTCCAGAAGCGATAGTGACACATCTAAAAAGAAGGGAAATACTTAGGTATCAAGATGAATCTGTGGGAAAATTAAAATTTCTCAACTATATTCAAAATCTCTCTCTTACAATATCAAATTTCCTCGAATTAAGAGCGAATAATATATTTTCATATCTAAAAAGGAAGTATGAATCTGAATATGATGAATATCAAACAGGATATCTTAAGACACTTTCTGTTTTGTATTTTGATGAAACAGCTATTGGTATTACTGGACAGTGTTTGAAATTTGGATATGTTTTGTATGTACTCTCGGTCTCTATTGCAAAGAAGGTGTCTTTTGGTACATTTAAAGCCTTGTATGACTATATTGACACTGCATATTCAGGTATTTTTAATGTATTAAACTCTATTTCGCTAATGGGAATTAACTTGGGATATGTAGATAAATTCTTTAGTCTTGTGGAGTATAACTGCTTTGGGGATAAATACCACGGAGATGTGAAATTGGGAAATAATACTCCTTTGTTGGAATTTAAGAATTTAAGTTTTGCATATCCCGATGATTCAAAGGTTTTAATCCTGAAGAATTTGAATATTACTGTTAATGCAGGGGAGAAAGTTGCTTTTCTAGGAGGAGATGGAGCGGGAAAAAGTACTACAGTAAAAGTATTAACTGGATTATATGCGGTCGAGCAGGGTGACTATTTGTTAGATAATGTGTCTACAAAAGAGTTGGAAAGGGGAGAATTGAAGAAAAAGATTTCTGTGATTTTTCAAGATTACATTAACTACAATTTTAGTTTGAAGGAAAATGTTGTAATTTCTGGACAGAGAAAAAATGTTAATGAGGAGCTGTATAGAAGAGTTATTAAAATAGTTGGAATTGACCAATTAAAGAAAGTTTCTGGTGTTGGAGATAAAAGTATTCTTGGGAAAATATTCCCATCTGGGAAGGATCTCTCACCAGGTTATTGGCAAAGACTTGCAATAGCAAGAATGCTTTACAGAAATAGGAATATATTCATCATGGATGAGCCTTTTACATATATAGATGACATTTCATCAGAAAAGATTTTGAATGGAATATTTGATTTTGTTGGGAAAGATAGATCAATTATATATATAACAAGAAGGACAAAGTTTTTGGAGAAGTTTGATAGGGTGTATTACTTTGAAAAAGGAAGAATCACAGCAGAAGGGAAATGGAGTGAAATACAAGGTAAACTAGGAGTATTGTGAGTGATGGTGTAAAATATGGGTATGCAAATATTAGATGGAAAGAAGCTTTCTAAAGAGATATTGGAAAATGTGTCTGAAGAAGTACAAGAATTAAAAATAAATGGTAATCCTGTTCCTAGGCTCGATGTTGTAGTTGTTGGTGATGATTTTGGTAGTATGAAGTATGTTCAAATGAAGGAAAAGACAGCTAAGGAAGTGGGGTTGGAAGTAAATGTTCATTATTTGTCAGAGGATACAAGGAGTGATGAGATTGTATATTTGATAGATTGCTTAAATAGGGATACAAAGGTGACTGGTATTATGGTTCAGCTTCCTCTTCCTAGCAGTATTGATACAAATGTTGTTTTAGAATCGATTTCTCCTCAGAAGGATGTTGATGGTTTGACTGCGGTAAATTTAGGGAGGCTTTTTCAGGGGAATTCACTTGGAATAGCTCCAGCTACCCCAGTTGGAATTATGAAATTACTTGAGAAATATGGTATAGATGTGTGTGGGAAGAGAGTGGTGATATTGGGAACAAGTAATATAGTTGGAATTCCACTTTTAGCGATGCTTGTTGTTAAAGATGCAACTGTTACTTTGTGTAATTCAAAAACTAAGGATTTGAAAAGTGTTTGTAAGGATGCTGATATTTTAGTAAGTGCAACTGGGATACCTTTTTTGATAAAAGGGGAATATCTTAAGAAAGGATGTGTTGTTATCGATGTGGGGTCGAATAAGCATCCTGAAACAGGAAAGGTTGTTGGAGATGTGGATTGGGAATCTGTTGATGGAATCCCATCTTTTGTAACACCGGTTCCAGGTGGGGTTGGACCGATGACAATAGCTTGTCTTATGTTAAATTTGATGACTTGTTGGAGAAATGCTAAAAGATGAAAAGATTGAGAGTTTAATAGAGTCGGAGAAAGAGAGGCAGAAGAATGGGATAGAGTTAATAGCTTCTGAGAATTATGTTTCAGAAGAGGTTTTGGAGTGTGTTGGCTCCATATTAACTAATAAGTATTCAGAGGGATATTGTGGGAAAAGGTATTATAAAGGGAATCAGTATATTGATGGTGTAGAGATGGAGGCAGTTGAAAGAGCTAAGGAATTATTTGGTGCTGACCATGTTAATGTTCAGCCATATTCTGGGTGTAGTGCGAATTTAGCAGTTCATTTTGCTTTGCTTAGTCCAGGTGATAGGACTCTTGGTATGAGTTTAGATTCAGGGGGTCATTTGAGCCATGGTTTTAAAGTTTCTATAAGTGGAAGGTATTTTGATTCAGCTAGTTATGGAGTTGATGAGAATGGTTTTTTAGATTATGGTGAGGTGGAAAGGATAGCCAAGGAGCATAATCCTAAGTTGATATGGGCAGGGTTTTCTGCGTATTCTAGGATTGTAGATTGGAATAGGTTTAGAGATATTGCAGATAGCGTGGGAGCATATTTGGTTGCAGATATTTCGCATGTTGCTGGGCTTGTTGCAGGTAGAGTTTATCCTTCTCCAGTAGGAATTGCTGATGTTGTTACTACGACAACGCATAAGACGCTGAGAGGCCCACGAGGGGCTGTGATTATGTGTAATGAGGAGTTGTCTTCTGTAATAGATAAGGCAGTGTTCCCAGGGCTTCAGGGAGGTCCTCACAATCATATTACGGCTGGGATGGCAGTTGCATTTAGAGAGGCTATGTCAGATGAGTTTAAGGAGTACGCAAAGCAGGTTGTTAGAAATTCACAGAGGTTGTGTGATTGTTTGAAGGGTATGGGGTACGAGATTGTGTCTGGAGGTACAGATAATCATATGTTTTTAGTGAATGTTGTTAAGTCCACGGGAGTTGGAGGAGAGGAGGTGTCTAGTGTTCTTGAAAAGGTTAATATTACAGTTAACAAGAATGCGATTCCACGTGATGATAGGAAGCCATGGGATCCATCTGGAATAAGGATAGGGACTCCTGCTGTGACTACTCGTGGAATGAAGGAGGAGGATATGGATAGGATTGCCGTCTTTATGGATACTGCATTGAGAAATATGAAAAATGAGAAGGTATTGAGACATTTGAGATCGGATGTTCAGGATTTTGCGTCTCAGTTTCCAATTCCAGGTATTTAATTAATGTGTTTTTTTAATATGAAGATAAGTTTTAGAAAGGATTTGGGTATAGCGACAATAAGGTCAGAGTCTAGTTGGAACAGTATTAACGTTCATACACTTTTACAGAATCCAGGTGAGAAGCGTCCTTTGCTAAATGCGTATTTGGCTGCAAGGTATAGTAGGTCATCTGATTCTGTTTTGGATATTGCATCTGAGATAATTAAGGATAATGTAGATTCAGCAGAGAGGCTTGAAAAGATTTTTTTCGGATATGGTCATAAGTCAGTAGGAGATATGGCTGACTTGTTTGTTTGTATTGAGAATGTTCCGATGTTTTCTACTATGAAAATATTTTATGGGAATCCAGTTATTGCTGGACAGGAGAGGTCTACGAGGTATCAAAATTTTGAGAATCCAGAGTTTACTAAGATACCTAGGGAGGTTTGTGAGAATACTGATGTAAGGAAGGAGTATGAGAGAATTATGTTGAAGGAGATTTGTGATTACAGGGAGCTTTTGAAACCAACAAGAGAGAGTTTAGGTAGTTATTTTTCGATAAATGAGGAGAGTTCTCAGGAGGTTTCTGCTTTGAAGTCTAGGGCTTTTGATACTGCAAGGTATCTTCTTCCTTTTGGTTTGAATACGAGTTCTGCATTTTTAATGTCGGCAAGGTGTTGGTCTGATGAAATTTCCTATTTGTTTGGGAGTGATTTTGTTGTTGATAATGAGATAGGAGAATTGCTTGTTAATTTGCTTGGGGAGAGTAGTCTTGATGCTAAAGGGTATATTCGGGAGGCGGATAGTTTGATAAGGCATACGGATGCTAATTGTAGTAGGAAGAATTCTACAGAGGAGATAGTTGAGTATTTGAATAAGTTTGTTTCAAAGGAGCAGATTAAGGATATTCCTGAGAATGAGATTGATTCTGTTGTTGTGTCGTATTGTCCTGATTGTACTGAGACATTGGTTTCGCATTATGAATTATTGATTAATCCTTTAGGTTCTGCTGAGGAGTTTGAATTTTCTGATGAGGATCAGGAGTATATTAGTAATATTTTGTTTGATAGGCATAATCATAATAGTACTATCGGGAATTTAGGTCAGTCTGGTGCTATCAGAATTTCTGGTTTTGCGTCTCTTGGGACTCTCAAGGATTTGAATAGGCATAGGAGTTTGGAGAGGTTTATCCCTTTGCTACATGATGGTGTGGATGTTGATCAGGAGTTGAGGAGAAGGAATGATCAGTGTTTTTATTTGTGTGATTATTTGAGTATTCCTAGTTTGGGGAAGTTAAGGAAGGAGTATCAGAGGAGGTTGGAAGAGACGTATGAAAGGATAAAGAGGTGGAGGGAGTATGCTAGTGGATGTATGTCAAAGGAGTTGGTTGATGAGTTTACTAAGTATTTACTTCCTCATGCTCATGCTACTAGATATGTGATGTATGGTTCTTTTGATGATTTGCAGTATGTTATTAATCTTAGGAGTAGGAATGGAGGGCATATAGCGTATAGGGCTCTTGTTTATGAGTGGCTTAGGCAACTTAGTGCGAAGGATTCAGTGTGGAAAGCACTTCTTAAGAAGGTTATTACACCCAGGATTGATGATAAGTCGCAGTTTATAGATAGAAGCTAACTTTAGTTATATTTTTATGATTCTTTCAGATGTTTCTATTAAAGAGAAAATGAAGAGTGGGGAGATTGTAATAGATCCTTTTTGTGATGAGTTTTTACAACCTGCGTCATATGATCTTCATCTTGATAGGTATTTTTTAGTTTTTAACAAGGAGAATGTAGGAATGATTGATGTGAAGAATAAGTGCGATGATTTGATGAGAGAGATTGATATAGGTAAGAATGGTTATTTCATAATTCATCCAGGAGAGCTTGTTTTAGCAAATGTGAAAGAGGTGATAGGTGTTGATGATAAGCATGTTGGTAGGCTAGAGGGAAAGAGTTCATTAGGAAGAATTGGTTTAATAGTACATGCTACAGCTGGATTTTTGGATCCAGGAAATAAATTGAGAATGACTCTGGAGTTGTCAAATTTATCATCTCTTCCAATTAAGGTATATGAAGGAATGGGGATTTCTCAGATAGCATTTGAAGAGCTAGATCGCCCTTGTATGAGAGTTTATGGAGATAAGGCTCTGCATAGTAAGTATGTAGGTGATTCAAAAGTAAGGGGAAGTCAGATGTGGGAGAACTTCCGAAATACTTAAGAATTTACATCGTGGGAGGAACTTGTGGCAACTCACTTGATGGAGTTTCATCAACCTTTGGTTGTATTGGCTGATCATTAGGTTGTTGAGGAATTTTACTTATTTCGTTGTTAATCATATTTTGAAAGTCAGCCTGAGCGACTTCTTCATTTGGTGTATTTTGAATTGTGATAGTTGGTTCTTCTGGAGTAATTTTTGGTTCAGGAGTTGGCATGTTATTTTGTGGTGCGAAGAAATCATTAGCAACAGATTGGTCTACCATTGGTTGATCAAATGATAGGGTATTTTTGTTTTGGAAAGTATTTATATCACTTGCACTATAGTTTTGTTCCTGAGTTGGATTTTGTTGTGGAATTGAGGAAGGCTGTGTTATGTTAATATTTGAAGAGGAAGGTTGTTGATCCATTGGGTTTTGAGGAACTTGGTATGGATTGAACTGGTTTTCTGGTTGTGTTTGTACGGTTTGAGCAAAGGAGAGGTCTGGCTGTTGTGATGAAGAAACAGATTGTTGATCTGGTTGCTGTGCGTACATAGGATTAGCAGAAGTTGTTTGATTGACTATATCTGCTAGAGTAGGCTTTGGCTGTTCTGGTTGAGGGGTTACAGGTATGCTGCTATTGGCCATGTCTGTGACAGGCTCTGAAGGCGGTGCAATAGTTTCTGGAGCAGAAGTTGGTTGCGGAGTAACTTGGACGATTTCTTGTGGTTCCTTCTTCTTACTACTTATTAAGATACCAATTATGCTAATAAGTAGAATAACTGACCCTGCTATTAGTACATAGGGAAGGTAGTCCATATAACTGCTTGAAGATGTACTCTTTGTGGTCCCAGTAGTGGTTGAAGATGTCGTAGTAGGAGTAGTTGTACTTTCCGTTGTAGTATCTTGGGCCTGAGTAGTAGTAGCTGTATCTTGCGTGGTAGTTGTTGTATTGGTATCGGTTGTGTTAGATGTTGTCGTGCTATCCTCGGGAGTAGTTGTAAAAGAAGATGAAGATGTTGATGAGCTAGCATCTGTTTGGGCAAACACTGAAAGTGGAAGGACACAGATAATGGATATTATAAGAAAGTACTTAGATAAATTCTTCATTCTATAGACAGTTTTATATTATTTCTTATCAAAATTACCACAATGGTAATCGAATGTCAAAGTGGTGTACAGGTTGTATAAATATAGCCCTTATTTATTAAATTAGTATTATGTTAGTGATATATTTGACTTGGTATCTTACAAAATATACACTTACTTAGTATATGAATTACCAAGATTTAAATATTATTCAAAACGGAGTACCTAATGATAGCCAGAGTTCTACTACAGGGGCTTTTTCGGTTGATGAGAGTTTGAATGAGATAAAAGAGCTCGAAGAGAAGTTATTGAATTCTGAGTGTCCAGATGAACTTAAGGAAGAGAGTATGAGGTCAATAACACGATTAAGAAGAATGGTGAGAATGGGAGGTTATAGTAATGAATTCGAGAATGTTAGTAAATATATTGATTGGGTCGTTAGAATTCCTTGGGGTGTAATTTCTACTGATAATTTGGATATCAATAATGCTAAAACAGTAATGGACCAAACTCATTATGGTATGGATGATATTAAGAAGTTGATTATTGACTATCTTGCTGCTATGCAACTTCAAAGTGGTATAGGAATTCCATCGAGTCAAGTCGGGATTCCCACTCAATTGGGGACTCCTTATTCGCCAGAGGCTGAGCATATATCTGAGATGGTAAAGCTAAAGGGGTCTTCTGCTAATGCTCCGGTATTTTTGTTTGTTGGTTTGCAAGGTGTAGGAAAAACTTCTATTGCTAAATCAATTGCAGTTGCTATGAATAGGAAGTTTGCCAGAGTGTCACTAGGTGCGATCGGTGATGTTAGAACCTTGAGAGGTACGCCTCGATATTCGATAGATGGAGAGCCGGGTCAGATCATTAAAGCATTGATTCGTTGTGGCACTATGAATCCCGTAATTCTCCTCGATGAGATTGAGAAATCTAGCGGAAATTCAGGTCTTTTGAATGATGTTATGGCTACTCTTTTAGAAATACTTGACCCTGAGCAAAATTCAACATTTATTGATCACTATATAGATTATCCTATTGATTTATCGAAGGTTTTTTTCATTTGTACAGCCAATAATCTTGGAGGGTTATCTGCTGCTTTGTTGGATAGGGTCGAAATTATAAGGTTCACTAGTTACTCAGATGCCGAAAAAGAGGTTATTGCTAAACAATATATTCTTCCTAAGGTTTATGAGAATCTGCATTTGTCTCCAGAATATGTAACGATAAGTGAAGATGTTTGGCCTAATTTAATAAGACCTGTTGGTTTTGATGCAGGTATTAGACAACTTGAGAGAAATATCGCAACTATGATGAGGAGTGTTGCTAGAATGATAGTTGAAGGGCATCCATTGCCTATCAGTATAACTAAAGAGAATTTGAATCAGTTCGTTTTGTCTGATCAGGGACCATTGAGTTAGTACCCTTTAAAAGGATTTTCTAATTTTAAAGCTGAAACAGCTGTCTCCATTTGGGTGGATTGTATTCCTCTTGCTATTGATTTGTGCATTCTTTTTTGTTCAGCTTTATTTAGAAGATATAAATCATTCTGTTTTTTTTGCTGTGGAATCGTACTTGGATCTATTGCGTGCGTAATAAGATAATTTTCCTCACGAATTGTATTTATTGTATTTACATTATTGTCCTGTTGATTGCTCATCTTTATTATTATTATTAACCTGTTTATAGTAACTTTCAACTACACCTTGTGGAGTTAAATGTTCTTTTCCGTCTTGAATCTTCATTCTTTCTGATACAACTTGTCCAGAAATTGTATTATTTTCCATCTCTTTTACAAAATCTTTTTGTTGTTGGTATTTTTCTGGATTTAGTAGCATTTCCTGTTGTTTTAGTCTTTCCTTAAGTTCTTTCTGATACTGTTCTCTTTCTTCTTCTAAGAATGTCTTTTCTGTTTCTTTCTTTTCTACAGCATGTTTTATGATTTCCTCTTGTCTTGCTATCTTCCCGTCTTTCATTGGTCTTTGTTGTGTTGGAGTATCAAATACTTGTGCTAATTCTTCTATAGTTCTTGTGTCTGGCTGTCCTTTTCTTTCGGCAAGTTTCTCAAGGTCTCTTGGGTCTGAAGTTATCAGTTCGTGCTCAGATGTGCTTGAAAGGACTTGGATTCCTACATGGTTTGATCCTGCAAAGAATAGTCCTTGTCCTTTGTCACAGTTGAGAAGGAAATTTTTTTCTCCATCTGAAAGGTTAAATACTTCTTGAAGTTTGTCTGCTGCTGTTGGACTTTGCATCATAAGCATTTGTAGGGAGGAGTTTGCAATAATTGCTTTCCCCATATCATTGTTTAAGAAATCGTTTACATCCTGTGTAATGGTTGATAATCCTAAATAGTATTTTCTAGCCCTTTTTGCTATTGAATACATGAACTTAGCAGAGTCTTCAGATTGCATCATGTACCATGCCTCATCTACAATGAGTATTCTTCTTTTTCTGTCTTTTCTTACTTTTGTCCATATGAAATCAAGCATAAGGTACATGGATAAAGGTTTTAATTCTTCTTGGAGATCACGAACACTAAATACGGTTAGAGGATTGTTTATTTCAAAATTACTTGCCTCATTGAATACTCCTGCACCGCTTCCGATTATGTATCTTTCTAATCTTCTTGCTAAACCGTGTGCTTCTTCTTCTGCCATTCCCTTTAGTACTTTGTATAGATCTTCTAGAAGTGGAGGTTGTTTGGTTTGAGTTGCAGGGTCGTATGTTATTCCTTTTTCACGATATGCTAAGATAAGTGCTCTATCGAGTATTGATTCTTCTATGTTTGTAAGATTTCTGAATAGTACTTTAAAAAAGCCATGGAGAGATAGTAATTTCATTCTTAATTCATCATCTCCTTCCTCTGTAGATGTCGCAAGTTCAAATGGATTCATTTTGTTTCCTCTGTCTTGGGAGAACGAGATATATGCTCCATTAACAGCAGATGCTAAGTTTTCATATTCTCTTTCTGGATCTATGATGATTATCTCGGTCCCAAGCATTAAGCTTCTTAGAGCTTCGAGTTTTACAAAATAGCTTTTTCCAGCTCCTGATTTAGCAAATACTACAGTGTTTGCATTTTCTAACTCAAACCTATCAAATATCACAAGACTCTTGTTGTGCATATTTAGTCCATACATTATTCCATGATCCATAGTTAGTTCTGATGTAACAAATGGAAATGTAGTTGCTAGTGATGTTGTATCCATATTTCTTGTGATGTACAAGTTGTCAATTCCAATTGGCTGAGTGCTTATGAATCCTTGTTCTTGTTGAAGGGTTGCTGATTTAGCTGTTACATTGATAGCTGCTAGGGTGGAAATAACATTTCTTGATATTTTTTCTAATTCATCTTTGCTTTTTGCATAGATTGTTATGTACATGGTGAAATGAAAGAATTTTTCAGTACCTTCAGCTATTGAGTCTTGTAATTGTTGAGCATCAGAAAGAGCAACTTTTAGAGAGGGGTCTATTACTTTCCTTTCCTCCATTTGTGTATACATTGTTGCTTCCATTTCTCCTATTTTCTTTTTTAATTTGTCGAGTATTGTTTTTGAATCAACAGGATAGTAGAAAGTGCTAATTCGTAGAGAGTGCTCAAAATTAATAATGGGAGAGAGCCAGTTTGGTCCTACAAATCTGGGATATCCGCTTACAAAAAGAGTTCTGAAGTAATAGTCACCCATTTGTAGGTGGTTAAAATCAACCTCTAGGTCTATGGGAGCAATTATGTCTTGCAAAGAGATGTTTACATCTTCGCCTATGACAGAAGGTATGGCTGAGAAGTCTTCTTGCTCAACTTGCTTTTCAGGTTTGTTTTCGTCACTAGAAGATGTGGTTTTTTGTTTTTCTTCCTTGTTTACCTGTGATGAAATTGAATCGAGTAGTTTAAAAAGTGGATTTTTATTTTGTTGAGCTGGTTTATTAGCAGATGGTTTTATATTAGTATTATCTTTTTTATCTTGACTTTGCGGAGTTTTTACAGGTTCTTTTATATTATTTTTTTTGTTGTATTGAGCAGCAAAATAATCCAGAATTTTGAGAAGTGGATTCTTTTTGGGTTTGGATTCTTGCTCATCTGCAGGAAAAGGGTCTAGATACTTGTTTCTGTTGTCATTAGGGTCTGCTTTTGGTATTGGTTTTGTCGTTTCATTGACTGCTTTTTGTTGAAAATTAGGGAGTTCCTTATTCAGTGGCCCTTTATTGAGTGTTTTTGTCAAATCGCTTTGAAATGTTGTTTTGATTGTATCTTCCATATTATTCTTCATCAGGGTTATAAATAGTGTAAAATTCAGAGATTAATTCTTTGTCAGTTAATTGATGTCCAAATAATCCCATTCTTGCCAATTGCTTTAAAATATGATCTCTTTTCGGGTATAGGAAAATTTTTGCTTTTTCAAGTAGTTGTGATGTATCAATATTTTTAGCTTTTTCTTCCTCTTCTTTTGATTGTTTTTTCTTTAGCGGAGAAACATTTGAAAGTTGTGCGGTTGGATAGTAGGGGATAACTATAAAGAAACTTTTATCTAGGACATCGTTTTCCACAATTAAATTTTTTACAAATAGTGTATAAATATCAAGTTGCTTCTTTAATCCTTCTGACATAGGTCTTTCCTTCTGAGCTTTTAAGTAATCAATATAGTTGGTGATATCAATTCTTTTTGTTCTTATTAGTATTTGGATTTTGAAATTTAAAGAGTTTAGAAGACCTGCGAAAGCATATATTTTGTTGTCTTGCTCGTATTCTGCTAAGAGTTCAAAGTTTATTGAGGAGGTCTGTATGACTAGTGCCACTGTTCCGTTTTTATTTATGACTAAATCGTCAGTTATTTGTCTTATAGCAAGATGATCTTGTGTTGATGCTGTAGCTCTTGCCCGTGCATTTTTATCCATGTTTTCTACAAGGCATTAATCTTAATTGGTAATCTATTATTTATTTTATTGGTCATTATTTCAACAGTTGGGAATTCATATTGCGGATGTTGGAAATTAATAGTGTAGTTGCCAGAATCCCATATTTTGTTTGTTAGGAAATACCCATTAGGTCCTGTTTTACTAGCATAAAGAACTTTTCCATTAGAATCTCTAAGATATGCTACAACATTTGGTATTGGTTTGAAATCTTTAGTGCAAAGCCAGCAATTAATATTGCCGGGTAAATTTTCCAAGCCTTGTGTTGTAAATTGATAATTTTGTATGTTTTCATCAGTAATAATTAATTTAGTTGGATCAATTTGTGTGTTTTGTTGCGGTTCAACCTGCAGGATATCTAAATTATCATCTTGTGGGATGTCGTTTTCTTCCGTTTCTTCCGATATTATTTTATCTATCCCACCACCTATTATTTTCTTTGTATTATCTTTTTGGTCTTTGTTTATTAATTGCCCATCTTTTGTTGGCTTTAATAGTGGCTTGGTTCTTTCTTCCTTCATTTGTTTGTTTAACCATGTCCTTTGTGTGGGATTTGTTATGGCAGTTATGTAGTTTTGTATGAATTTGTCGGCATCTTGTCCGTTTATGGGGATAAGTCCTAGAATTATTCCCAGCATTGAGCTAACTATACATATTGGGACACCTAAAATTGCAGGCATAATTTTTGAGGCTACAAGGTATATCATTAAGCCACCAAATCCCACCCCTATGGCGAGATATGTAAATTCCTTTAGTGTGAATTTAGTAAATAACTTAAATTCAACATCTAAAACATTTTGAGGTATGGCATGTTGTCTCATATAGGCAGATTCTACTAAAGTTTAGCAGAATATTAAAGAAAATAGTACAAAGATTATGCTAAGCAAGGTTCTACCTAGGTAGAATCCAAGAGAGAGAAATATTGGAATGAGGGGATTTTATGTTTGTTGTTTGTGATTCTTAAATGTATAAGTTAATTTGTTTTTTGCACTTTGTTTATTAGATAAGGATTTTTCTAGTTTCTTATTTTTAGGTAGAACCTAGGTTCTACCTAATATGATAATTTCCCTTATTACTAGTACATTTTTTGTCTTGTCACGCCCTTCGAGAATTGGAGGTTCTACCTAGGCTGGACCTTGCCTTACTTGCTATAATCAGGATATGAGAGATATTGAGATTGTGAAGAGGATAGAGGAGCTTAGAATTTTTCGATCGCTAATCGGTGTTGATTTATCTTCTTCAGATATCGGCAGAATTTGGGGTCCTCAATACTCTAAAAACTCTGAAATGGTTGAATGCAACCAGCTCAATGGCGAAGCAGAGGAGAAAATTCATCTTTTGAAAAGGAGCTTAAGTCATTTTCTCTTTTTTGATAAGGTTAAATTTATAGGAATATCAGGATCCGTTGGAGCTGGTTTTGCCAAAAAGGAGGACGATATTGACCTCTTCATAGTTGTTGAAGATGATTTTATGTGGATATATAGATTGTTTTTAGAATTGTCAAACCTGTTCGGTGGCAGAATTCGTTTGAAGAAGGATAAAAATGATGTGAAGGATAAATTTTGTGTTAATCTGATAGCTGAGGAGCGAGGAATTGTGTTTGATAATGATATCTTTAATTTTCATGAATTGATGTTTTTGAAACCTGTGTACAATGAGAAATATATGCGTCATATATTGTTTGCAAATGAATGGGTTTTTGATGATTGGGGAGTTAGGTCATATCCAAAATCTGTAGAGTATGTAAGAACTACTAACCCAGTAAAAAAAGTGCTTAATGAAATTTGTTTTTTAATGCAATTGTCATTTATGTATATTTCAAATCATTCCCCAGATTATGCTAGATTAAAGAAAAATAATAGCATTGGTAGAATAGAATTCTTCCCCCAAGAGTTTAAATCAAAAAAAATGAAAAATTACATGAGGAGGTTAAAATCAAATCAATCCGTTTAAATCTATCAATTGTGCATTTTTAATTACTGCTTTTGGTAAATCATTTTTGTTTATTATTGTTATGAATGTTTGTTGTTTATCTAATTCTTTCTCGTTGAATATTGATTTTGTATTTTTTTCATCTAATTCAGATGCGATGTCATCTAAAAGTAAGGTTGGATAATAATCTAGCCTATTTTTAATGACATCTTGTGTCTTGAAAATTAATTTTCCTATGGATATTCTTTTTTCTCCTCGTGATCCAAATTGTCTAATATTCTTTCCATTAATTAGTTGCCAATCGTCCCGATGTGGCCCAATATTGGTATATCCAGTAGCAATATCTCTTCTTTTTGAATTTTCAATAGCATCTGCAAGCTGTATCTCTCCATTTGATTTTGTGTATTCCATATAAATATCATCAGAATGCATTTCCTCTATAAGGTGAAGTCTTTCTGTCTGTATTATTTCAGATAATCTTAAAAATTCTGCAGTCCAGAAGTTTAATTGAACATCATTTACAGCAACTATTCCGTAGTCATAGAATTTTTTTGCCAGCTTTTTTAAATATGCATTTCTTTGCCTTAGGACTTTTCTGAATAGTGTTAGCGTTTCTATGTATTCATAATTTACGGTGGTGATTATTTCATCAAGAAATTTTCTTCTTGCAGAAGCAGAAATCATTAGTATCTCTATTTGCTCTGGATTGAATATTGTAGAAGCATTCTGGTCAAAAAATTTCCTAGGGGAGACCTTTTGATCATCTATTTTTAGAATTTTTGTTCCTGCATTTTTGTATAAAGAGTATGCTTTTCCGTCATTTGTTATTTCAATTCTTGTAAATTTTTCATTTGTATCTTGTTCTGTATTTATGAATTCGTCACTTATTGCCCATGGAGATTTTCCATTTGTAATGAGATATATGGCTTCTAGTATCGTGCTTTTTCCCTTGGCATTGTTTCCATGTAATACAACAATATTATTTTGTATATCTAAATTTAGGCTCTTAAATTTTCTAAAATTTGTGAGTTTTATGTTTGTTATCATTATGTTTTTAATATAGCAAGAAAAGCATCCTGAGGTATATTTACTTGTCCTATTTGTTTTAATCTTCTTTTTCCTTTTTTTTGTTTTTCAAGTAGTTTCTTTTTCCTAGAGTAATCTCCACCATATAGTTTAGCAGTAACATCTTTTCTAAAGGCTTTTACATCTTCTCTTGCTATTATTTGAGAACCTATTGATGCTTGAAGTGGTACAGGAAATTGTTGTCTTGGTATTACATCTTTCATTATTTCTAGAAGTTTCAATGCTTTTGTTCTTGCATTTTGTCTTACTTCTAAAAAGTCTAATGCTGATATTTCTTCATGATTAACAAGCACAGAAACTTTTACTATGTCAGAAGGAAAATAATCGATGAATTCGTATTCCATAGAGGCATATCCACTGGATATGTTTTTGATTTGATCAAAGAAGTTTGAAATTAGCGAAGCTAAAGGCATGTCATATTCTAAGATGATATAACGATTGGAGGAATCATTGAGGTATTTAGTATTGACATATTGTCCTCTTCTGTTTTGGCATAGTTCCATTATGGCTCCAATGTATTTGTCTGGTGTCATTATTTCAACTCTAACCCAAGGTTCCCTTATTTCTTTTATTTGTTCTGCATTTGGTAATTCTTGTGGTGTTTGGATAACGAGTTCGGTTCCGTCTGTTTTAGTGATTTGGTATTCTACTGTTGGTGCAGTGACAATAAGGTTTACACCGTATTCTCTTTCTAGCCTTTCTTGGATGATTTCCATATGGAGTAGTCCAAGGAATCCACATCTAAATCCAGATCCAAGGAGGTTTGATCTTTGTGATGTGAATGATAGTGAGGCATCGTTCAAGGAGAGTTTTGTTAGTGATACCCTGAGGTTTTCATAATCTTCTGTGTCTATTGGGAAGAATGTTGCAAATATGTTTGGTTTTGGGATTTTGTATCCTGGAAGAGGTTTTGTATTTGGTTTGTCGGAGATTGTGTCTCCGACTGTAAAACAGCCTATGTCTTTCATACCTGTTGAAATGTATCCTACTTCTCCTGCATTTAATGAATTAACGGGTTGTAAATCTGGATTGAATATACCCATTTCAGTTGGTTTAAATTGTAGGTGCTTTTGTATCATGTAAAGAGGAGCTATTTTTCCAGATTCAGATCTTAGAGCTCCATCAAAGAATCGAACGGCTATAACTACGCCTCTGTGTTCATCGTAAAAAGAATCGAATACTAGCCCACTTAGGGGCTTATTGATATCTCCCGATGGAGCAGGGGATTCATTAATAATTGCATCTAGGAGTATTTGTACATTTTCCCCAGTTTTTCCAGATACTTTGATGATTTGGTCTTTGGAGAATCCTAGGAGTGATTGCATCTCATCTTCTATTTGCGAAATGTTTATATTTGGTATATCTATTTTGTTTATGACGGGGATTAGCTTTAGTCCAAGATCAGTAGCTTTTCTTACATTTGAGATTGTTTGAGCTTGTATTCCTTGGCTTGCATCTACAAGTAGTATTGCTGATTCACAAGCAGCGAGAGATCTTGAGACTTCGTATGAAAAGTCTACATGTCCTGGGGTATCGATGAGGTTAAGTTCATGTCCTTTCCAATTTATTTTACATGCCTGTAATTTTATGGTTATCCCTTTTTCTTGCTCTAGGTCTAATTTGTCTAGTACTCTTTCTTTTCCTTTTTCTCTTATTACTCTTCCATTTGCTATTTCTAGCATTCTATCAGCAAGTGTAGATTTTCCATGATCTATGTGTGCGATTATTGAGAAGTTTCTTATTTTTTCTTGTATCATAGAGGGTATTATACATCGATGAGCTATTAGTTAGCCATTTGGATATCAGAAGCTTAGGGTATTACTGCTCGATTTGTATTGTCATTTTGAAATTTTCTGAAAATTGCACCCCAGAGGAGTTTACAACTGACAAAAATATAATTTTTTCCTCACCTGGATTGAAAACTATTTTCTCAGTGTGTGTTACACCCAAGTTGTTTTGAAGAATGTATGATTTGTTTCCACTTAACAAGAAAATATCAGATTTCGTATTTGTAGTAGTTTGTCCATCAAAAGTGATTGTTTTTGGTTGATCTGTTTTATTTTTTATCCTTAATATTGGCTTTGAGTAGGTACCTGCAGCCCTTTTTCCTATTGTTAGAGTGTATTCAAATGTATTTATTCCTTCCGCTTGAGTTAGTTTCTCAGATGAAAATATTTTGTGTTGACCTCCGATTAAGTCTATTGTGCAGCCTGATTGTGTAGAAGTTCCTAAGACATCAGATTTTTTAATTGTCCCAGTTGTTGGAGTTAGATTGAGAACAGAGATTACGGGAATTACAAAAACTAGTATTAGAACTACAATGAGTAATGGTTCAGATAGTTTGGAAAGTATTTTTTTTGTTTTGAAACTTTGTATTGCCATATAACTAATAGTATATATTTTCTCTTGGATATATCTTATCAGTTTCCAATTGGTATGTCTTTATCGTTCCCCAAATTGTTAGTATTCCAACGATGATAGCTGTTATTCCTACCCAATTGTACGCATTGCCTTGTATTGAGTGTGCAACAGTTATTGCCGAGCTTGTTATTAAAAATGAGCTCCATATGAATATTTGAAGGAATGTGGTCCCTTTTTTTGTTATCCATTTTAGAATGTTTAGTTCAGTAATTTTGACTATGGTTCTCGGGTTTTGAAATGAAGTTTGATAGAGGAGTGTTTTGGAAGTGAAATAGAATGTTGGAAGTGCTAATGCAGTAATCATTATTATATCTGATAATGAATTTACGAGGATGGCTGATGAAGGCTCTGAGTAGCAAATTTGGACGGAATATATCCCTTGTATCTGGTTATCAATATAGTAGTCGAGGCCGTATAAAGCATTTATTCCTAAAATTCCTAAAATTTTGGCTGCAATCATTACTATTGCTGGCCATATGGCAATTTTAAGAGCTCTTTTTAGAAGTTTTGACATTATCTTTGGACAGTTTGTTTAAATCTTTGGTAAGCCTAGACTTTAGTCTATCAGCTTTTCCTTTTTTAATAACATTCTTTTTTGCAGATTTATCCAATATTTTGTACACATTCTTGAGGTTTTTTTGTGCACCAGAAACATCTTCTTTTTTGATTAAGGTTTTTTGCTTCTTAACTGCCCTTTTTAATCTGTTTCTGGTTCTATTGTTTATCTTGTTTTTTCTTTTATTTTTTCTTAAATCTTTGATTGATGTTTTTAAGTTAGGCATTTGATTTCGTAAGTTAATATAATTAGTTGTTAATTCAAGCAATTATATACATAATGCAGAAGTTTGTAAACATATTTGTTTATGCTAAACTTTTACTATGTTAAGAAGCAAAAAGTTTAAGCTTATGATTTCTTCTATCTTTGTATTCGTTTTTCTTTGTTTTTCACTAACATATGTGTTTTTGAAGGAAAGAGGAGAGAGTGTTAAAGGCTTATCTAGTATAGAAAATGTGAATGGGAAAGGTATTCCATTTATTGTATCGTTGCCACCAGTGGCAGTAGTTGGAGGAGAAGAATATGTTTATGTACCTTTGTTGTCAGATTTGGATACTCCAATAGCTGATCTTGAATTGACATTGTTGGAATCTCCAAATTGGTTGTTTTTAGAGAAAGGGAGAGTTAGGGGAATTGCTCCAATGGAAAGTTCGTCTAAGACATATAAGTTTGTGCTTAGGGTATCAGATGGGTATAATTCATCGAGTCAGGAAAATTATATTGTTGTTTTGGGGAGATGAGGAGAAATATTTTTGTTATTACAAGTGTAGTTTCTTTTTGTGTTGTTATTGTGTGTGCAGTACTTTTGTTGACTAAAAAAGCTGGTAGTTTTAGTTTGTTTACATCAGATAGTAGTTGTACACCATATAATGTGTTTGTTTCTAAAGGTATAGAGGATTATTCTGCGGTGATTGAGTGGTATACAAAGGGGAAGTGTGTTGGATTTGTAAGGTATGGAAAGGATATGAATGATATGGAGAATATTTCTTTGGATTCTTTAGGTGGAAACAGAGGTAATTCACATAAGGTTGTGATAGAGGGAGTTGTAACTACCACGAGGTATTATTATTTGATTGTTTCTGATGGACAGAGTTATGGGAATAATGGTTCTCCTTTGCATTTTGTTTTAGAGGAGCTTTAATGTCTTTTTGATATTTTCTTTATGGTCTTCTTTTCAAAGTATTTCTTTGGTTCAAAGATTCTAAGTGATGTCATTTCAGCATTTTTGTATACATTTGAATCTGTTAATTTTTTAGCAAGTACTCTGCCAAATGGTCTGTTTAGAATAAACCATCCAATCATTAGTATGACGAGACCAGCAAGGATACGAATTATTGAAGAATCAAAGATACCAGTTTGAGGTTGATTTTCAGATGGTTGTGTTGGAGTTGGTGTTGGAATTGTTGCATCTGGATTTGTACAGTCTTGTGCTACTAGGATTACTGATTCTGCTCTAAGTTGACTTGGATCTACAGGTATTTGTTCTGGAGTTATGATTACCTCATTTTGGTTATTTCCAGTAAGTGCATTTGGCCCTGCTTGTGCTGTGAATACTATTATGAGTGATTGAGAAGGGGATAGGGTCCAGCCTTGTGTTTTGCTCCAGACGAGTTCTTGTGTTTCTCCAACAGTTGTACTTGTAAGATAGTCTTCATCTTTTACAGAAGCTCCATTTATTTTTGTTGTATTTTCAGAATATATGAATCCTAGTGGAAGTTTGTTTTTAACAGAGTTAACAGTTTGTGCTGATGCACTGTTGTTTACAATTGTAGTAGTGATTTCTACTTTGTTTGTGGGTTCAACTCTTTCTACACATGAGAGGTTTGCATTGTTTGTTACTTTGAAGTCAGATTCTTCCTCTTCTTGAGGTGTTTGTTGTACTTCTGGTTTTATATATGTTACAACCTTTGATGTTTCTCCTATTTGTTGATTAGTTGTTGTGTTAGTTATACTTGCAGTTATTTTGACATCACCATCGTAGCCATCCAATTGTGAGAATGTTACTCCATCAGCAAAATTAGTTTGATTGTATAGATCTTGTCCAAGTATAGAAATTTCACCTTTTGCAGAATCTAATGTAAAGCCTTTTGTCATTGTTATATTTTGATGTTTCTTGGTATCAAATGAGAAGGTTATTTCTAGATTGTCTTCTTCAGGAATATTTCCTACACTTATTGTCATTCCTGTTAATCTAAATACTCCAGTATCTGAAGATGTTGTGATCATTAAATTGTTTACACTAGATGAAGATTTTTGCTCGACATCAATTAGCCTTCTACAGATAGGTGAGTTTATGGTGTCTCCAGTTTGTGTAGTTGCTGTTGCTATGATATTGAGAGATGTTTTAGAGAAGTCTGAAAGTTCTTTTGTAATGGTTAATTTGTCAGCTGAGATAGTATCTGGTTGTAGTGATTCATTGTTTACTACAATTTGGTAGTCATTGTATTCTTTGTCAAATTTTGCCTCTATGGTTATTTTTTCATCGGAAGGGATTTTCCCTGTGACAATTTTTCCATCAGAGTCTTTTATTGTCATTTCATAGCATCTAGTATCTTGGATGTTATCTAGTGGGCATGATTTGTAAAGGGTTTGTTGGGTTGTACTGTTAAGAAGATTTGTAGAAATTGATGAGTTTGAGCATGTGGCTTTGCATGTTTGATCACTTGTTGTTTTAGCTATATTAAATATGAATCCTCTTCTAGGATCTCCACATTCAGGAATTATTTCGGGGTCTATGAAGTAACAGGCACATGTTTTTTCTGTTTTTTTTGTTTCTTCTGTGTCTTCTCCAGAGGTATAGAAGTAAATTGCTACAGCAATTAACGCTATGCCCAATATCCCTATGAAAGCAAGTAGTATAGTTGTAGTTTTTTTTGGCTTTTTTACTGTAGTTACTCTTCTAGGCTCTTCCATTAATCAGGGGCAGAAAAAGTTTATGATATTTACCCATCTAATAGAGTTTATGTTAATACGTGGAATGTGTCAATAAATGATTGATTATGCGGAGTGGTTTCGGTTATATGTATGGAAGGAGGACTGTTATCCCAAGGTTTCCATCTATTTGCCCTGTTTTGATTTGCATATCTAGGTTGCTCATTTTTGTGTATAGCTTACAGATTCTTTCATCAGAGTATTTTTTTGATGCTGAAATGAGTTGAGGGATTGTAAATGGGGGAACTGCTAGTTGAGAGGCCATTTCTGAATATGTTTTATTTTTACTTGAAAGAAATTTTGTCAGAGTTATTAATCTTAAGTTTCTAGCTAACATTGAGATTATGTAGTTAGGATCTATACTTTGAAGTCTTAGCCTCTCTAATATTTCCATACTGTTTGTTTTGTCTTGTTCATTTATTGCATTTATTAGATTCCATATATCTTGTTCTAAAGTGTCGCTTGTTAGAGTTTCAACGTGTTCTATTGTGATTGTTTCATCATCGTTAGCTAAAGTTAGTTTTTGTATTTCGTTTTGGAATCTTTCTGGGTCGTAATTTGTCTTTTCTGCTAATTTCTTTAAGGCATCATTTTGTATTTTTATTTTTTGTTTGTTTAGTATTTGTTTTGCCCATGTGAAGAATGTTCTTTTGTTTAGTAAATCTATACTTTCTACGGCATTATTTTGTTTGAAGAATTTGTAATATTTTGTATTTGCCTTTATTTTTTGATCTTCCCAAAATATTAAGGTGTCAGTAGAAGAGCTTTGTTTTAGCATGTTTAGTAGTTCATCTAGGAAGGAATCTTTTCTTTTGTTTTTGTAAATCCTTTTTAAGAATATGAGTCTTGACTCAAAGAACAAGCTTCTAGAGGAGATCAGGTCTAGGATTTTTTGTGGATCTTCGGTATCTCCTTGGATTGGTAGTATTGCAAGGTTAGGATTTTTTGCTTTTTGTTGGTTGACGAAATCATGAGCAATTCCTAATGAGAGGTAAGAGGAACTGCCATGGTATAGTTTGTATGTCATTTATTCTGTTTGTGATAACTGAGTTTCGTTTTCTTGCCCCAACAGGACTGCAACTCCTTCATAGTTGAATTTAGTAGTTATTGTTTCTGGCTTTAATATGTTTTGTGTATTCAAAAAGTTTGCGATTTCTTCAACTGATTTTGAGAATCCTTCTGCGGTTTGAAATACAGTTATTCCATTGTAAGTGCCAATATTAGTATATGATTGTAGTATGTTTATGTATGGATATTCTTTCTTTAATTGGTTTACCTTAAGAGTTGTTCCACTTGCACCAAGTCCAGTGTTGTAAACATATATTACTGGATTTTCAGCATAAATAGCTGGTTTTTGTAGTATTAAGTCAACATATTCGTGTATATCATCATACATACCTAGCCCAAGTTTTGGTCCTATTGTATATTCAACATTTGGATCCCCTTTTATTTCAACTAGTTGAGAGTTTCCTGATGCAGGATCTAAGACAAAGGAATAGTGTTTGTTACCGTTTTGGAGCATGTCTTTGCCTACCGCCAATGCTGCTACTATGTCATCTTGTGTGAATTCTGATACTTTGATGTTGTTGGAAAGAGAAGATAGTATTTGTATTAAAGTTTTTGGATTTGAAAGTGTATCTGTGCTTAAAATTTTTTCTTGTAGGGCAGATATAACTTTTTGTTGTCTTCTTGCTCTTGCATAATCTGTTCCTTCTCCGTTGTCTAATGATTTTCTTGATCTAGCATATTTTAGAGCGGTTTCGCCATCCATTGTCTGTGGTCCTGCAGTGAAAGAGACGGTAGTACTGTCTAGATAATTGTAATCGGTAAAACTGTTTTCAACATTTATATCTATTCCACCAACTGTATCGATGATTTGGGTAAATGCTTTGAAATCAACCATGGCATAGTATTGTATTTCTTGACCGACAACTTCCTCTATTGTTGTTTTTAGAGCTTCTAGTCCAGATCCTTGTTCTACTGATTCGTTGTATGAGTATACTCCATTTATTTTGTTGTACCAGTGCGTAGTTTTATCTGTTTCAACGAGGAAATCTCTTGGTACAGATATCATTACTATGTCGTGTGTCGTGTGATTGTAGGATACAAATATCATTGTATCAGTATTGGCATAGTTTCCATTTTCTCTTGTATCTACACCGATTATTAATGCATTGGTAAAATTTCCAGTAGTATCTTTCTTGAGTTCAGGTTTTGTTTCTGTAAAGACTGTATTAGCATCTAGTTTGAAACCGATATCTTTAGATATTTTGTAAATTTTTGTTCCGTAGTAAACACCAATACCTACTATTGCAAGGATAGCTGTGAAAAGGATGTATTTCCAGTAATTTGCCTTTTTTTTGTTTAATGGTACTTGCACGGTATTTGGTTCTTTGTCTTTTATTTCTATAGTCATTTAGGCAATGCGTTAATTTATTTAAGATATTTGTTGATGTTGTCATTATGCTCTTCTAGTGTTTTTGCATAGTGAGGATTTCCGTCTTTGTCATGGATGTAATAGTAGTAGTCAGTTTTTTGTGGGTTTACAGTTGCTTGTATAGATTCTAGTCCTGGATTGCAAATAGGAGTAGGGGGAAGTCCAATTATTTTGTAAGTATTGTATGGTGAGTCAATTTTAAGATCTTCTTCAGTTAGTTCATGTTTCCAATTTTTAATGGGGTAAAGTAAGGTTGCATCAGTTTGAAGTAGCCAACCTTCTTCGAGTCTTTTTTTGATAATTCCAGCAATAATTGGTCTGTCTTGAGAATTGTATCCTTCCCTTTCCACTATACTTGCAATTATTATGTCTTTGTAATCATACGGTATGTTTACTTTGGAGATGAAGTTTTGAACCATTATCTGAATAGCCTCTTGTGCAGTAATATCTGCAGGTACAGCATATTTATCAGGGAAAAGGAAACCTTCTAGATTGTAAACATCTATTGGAAGTCCAAGTTGAGATATGAATGTTGAGTCATTTGCTAGTTGTATGAATTCATCATATGAAAATGTGTCATTATTTATTTCTTCATCTATTATGGAAGCAATTTCATCAATTCTTATTCCTTCTGGAATTGTAATCCATATGTCTTGTTTTCTTCCATCTTGTAGAGTGGTAAATAGTTGTTCCATATTTAGGTCCTTCGGAATTGAATATGTTCCTGCCTGTATTTTTTCTCCAAGTTTGTTAATTTTCAAGTAGATTTTTGCGTAAAGTTTATATTTTTCTCTAAGTAAACCGTTTTCAATTAGCGAATTGAGTATGTTATCTACATTTTCTCCTTCTTCAATAGTGAATTCTACTTTTTCTGTCGAATCTGAATTGGGTGTTTTGATTGCATTGTTGTACCCTCTTAATCCGATAAAGAAGGCAAGTAATCCTAAGATAAGGACAAAAATTATCAACATAGCTGTTAGTCTAATTTTACTCATGACTGTTTTTGTTTGAATTTAAAAATTCTTGTAAGAATACTGCTGCTGCTACTTTATCTATTTTGTTCTTGGTATTCTTTATGTTTTGACCTGAAAATCTTAGCATATTTTGTCCAGAAATAGTAGAAAAGCTTTCATCATATGTAAGTATAGGTAGATTAGTGTGAAGTTTTAGCTTTTCTATGAATTTTAATATTTTTTTTGTTGTTGTTTTGTGTTTTTCTGTGAATGGTTGTGGAATTCCTACTAGAATTGTTTTTGCTCTGTTTTCTTCGCCTATGTCTAGTATTTCGTTTATTATGTCGTCTGTGTTTCTGTTTTTGGTAATGGAGAGTACTTGTAATGGGGAAGCGATTATTCCCTTAGAGTCTGATATTGCTAGTCCAAAGTGTTTTGTACCATAATCGATTGCTAATATAGGGTATTCTATATTCATAAGCATTATTGTAAAACAGCTTTAATTCTTTTTATACCTGCTCCTACATTTTCTTGCTTTATAATTTTGAATTTGCCTAGTTGTTTTGTGTTTGAGACATGAGGACCATTGCATATTTCGATGGAGAATGGATTGTCTTTTGATCCTATGTAATATACTTTTACGATGTCAGGGTATTTTTCGGGGAATGCAGCATAAGGGACTATTTTTAGGGCTTGTTCTTTTGGCATTTCTTCATATTGCACAGGGAGTTGTTTAGAGATTTGGTTGTTTACCATTTGTTCTACTTGTAGTATTTGTTCGTCAGTTAATTTTTGATCGTTAGGGAAATCAAGTCTTAACCTTTCTGGCGTTATATTACTTCCTTTTTGGTATATGTGTTCTCCCAATATTTTTCTTAATGATGCTAGAAGTAGGTGTGATGCAGTGTGGTATTTTGTAGACATTTGTGAGGTGTCGGCTAAGCCTCCTTTGAATAGACCTTTTGAAGCAGTTCTGGATTTTTCTTGGTGTTGTTTTTCAGCAGTGTTAAATTCTTGGATGTTTGTTACAGAAAGTCCTTTTTCTTGTAGTATTTCTTGTGTGAGTTCTAGTGGAAGTCCATATGTTTCGTAGAGTAGGAAAGCATCTTTTCCTGTGATGGTATTGTTTCTTTTGATTAGTTTTTCTAGTACTGTTAGTCCTGAGCTTAGTGTTTTATTGAAATTTTTTTCTTCTTGTTCGAGAGTTTTTAATATTTCTTCTTGTTGTGTTTCTAAGTTGGGCATTATGTTTTTAAATTGTTTTATCGATATTTCTCCTATTTCCTGTGTGAATTCGCCCTCTATTCCTAAAGATCTTGCATGTCTGATGGCTCTACGTATTAGTCTTCTTAGTATGTATCCTTGTTGTGTGCGTGATGGATATACGCCGTCCATTATTAGCCATGTTGCTGATTTTATGTGGTCAACTATTATTCTTTGGGATTTGATGTTCTGTTTTTTTGATATTTTTATTACTTCATCGAGGATTGGTTTGTAGATGTCAGTTTCATAGACGGAGTTTTTGCCTTGTAGAAGGGCAGTTATTCTTTCTAGTCCTCCTCCAAAGTCGACATTGTGTCTACCGAGTGGCTTTAGGGTGTTGTTTTCTTTTAGGTATTCCATGAAGACATTGTTTCCGATTTCAACATATTTTCCACATGAGCAGTTTACATTGCATTTGTTGGAGCATTTTTCTTTTCCAGTGTCATAGAATATTTCAGAGTCTGGGCCACAAGGTCCTCCTGATTCTAGTCCCCACCAGTTTTTGTCTTTTCCATATTTTTGGATTCTGTCTCCAACTTTTGCTTTTATACCGTATTTCTCAAATGTTTTTTTCCATATGGCTATTGATTCAGAGTCTTGTGGAATTTGGTCTTCTCCGCCAAATACTGTTGCATATATATTTTGTGGGCTTAATGAGAGCTCTTTAACTAAAAATTCCATTGTCATGTTAATTGCTTCTTCTTTGAAGTAGTCGTTAAGAGACCAATTCCCAAGCATTAGAAATGTAGTGCAGTGGAATGGGTCTCCAACATCGTCTATGTCTCCAGTTCTTAAGCATCTTTGGGTATTTACAAGTCTGGTTCCTTTGGGATGTTTTTCGCCTTTTAGAAATGGTATGAGTGGAAACATTCCAGCATTTACAAAGAGGACTGATGGGTCATCTTCAGGGACTAGTGGAGCACTCGGTATGACAGAGTGTCCTTTTGTTTCAAAAAATCTGAGATATTTTTCTCTGACTTCTTCATATTTCATAGTTTGGTGATTATATCAGGTTTGGTTATGGAGCAGTAGGGGAGTTTGTGTCTTCTTGATTTGGTATTTGTTCGAAGATTTTTTGTAGATCGGATGAGCTAGGTATTTCTGGTTCTGGAATTTGTGGTTGTTCTAGTGGTACTTGTTCTACTACTTCTTCTTGGGGAAGAGTATTTTCAACTATTGGTTGCTCTACCTGAGGTTGATCTTGTGCCACAGGAACTTGCTGTCCCTCTTCTTCTTGTTTAATTGGAATATCTTCATCTCCTTGTTTTACCTCCTCTTGAGGAATGACATTTTCAGTTATTGGTTGCTCTACCTGAGGTTGATCTTGTGTCACAGGTACTTGCTGTACCTCTTCTTCTTGTTTAATTGGAATATCTTTCTCTTCTTGTTTTACCTCCTCTTGGGGAATGACATTTTCAGCTATTGGTTGCTCTACCTGAGGTTGATCTTGTGCCACAGGAACTTGCTGTACCTCTTCTTCTTGTTTAATTGGAATATCTTCATCTTCTTGTTTTACCTCCTCTTGAGGAATGACATTTTCAACTATTGGTTGCTCTACCTGAGGTTGATCTTGTGCCTCATTAGATATTGGTTCTGGAGCAAAGAAATTATCATTCCAAATATCTTTGTTATTTTGAGATGGCTCCTGAGTAATTGCTTTTTGGTTAACAAGATTCTTAAATTCTTCAACAGCAGAATTAGTTTCACTTTGTAAAGTGGAGGAATCATACATACTTCCCCCAGACAGAGCAGAATGCGGAAGAGACGGGTTCCCTCGATATGATTCTCCAGTAGTAGCTCTTGTACCTTCCTTCCACACTGATGAGATAATGAATGGAGCGATTAATGCTATTATGACAATCAAAATCCCTACCAGTACAATAATTATTGTCTTTTTTGGTATTTGATATCCAAATATTGTAAATATATCAGAAGTATCTTCTTCTGATGTAATTGTAAATGTCCAAGATTTTGTAGCGCTCTTACTGGCACTGTCTTGGAAAGATATTTCTGCCTTGTGTTGCCCTGATGACAAATTCTCTTCTGGTTGATATATCAATGTATATTCAGCCTTGCTGATCTTATTTATTTTTACAGAATTAGTTACATCAATTCCATCAAGCCTAAATCGTATTGATGATTCATTGATTTGTGCGTTAGTGCTAGCAATTATTGTAGCTTTTAATGTAACTCTTTTATTGGTTATCTTGTCTGTACTTAATGGAGACATATTGGTTATTTGTGGTTCTCCAAGGACTACTTCATCATCAATTGGTGTTTGTTGGCTCCCTCCACTTCTCGAAAGAACTATTTCTGGGGATACTGCCATTCCTGTATTTGCTGGAGTCTGATTATCAGTAGCTTTTACAACTACATTATATGTTCCAGCAGGAATAGAAGAAGTATTCACATTATAGCTACTCATGTTGTAGGGTATACTCTTTTCCACTGCTAACCATGTCGATTCATCTGCAGGATTAGGTGCCATAAATAGCTGGTACTTAGCAATATGGTTTAAATCTGCTGACTGCCAACCAACCTTAAATGTTGTCCCTATATTCAATCGAAGACTTTCTGTTGGTTGGACTATTTTAACAATTGGTATGTCATTTGTTTCTGGGCTCACACTTATGACCCATGATTGAGAACGTACATGTTTACTATATCCATCATGTATTAAGACATGGGCTAAGTAACTTGCTGGTTTTGTTGTAGACCCTTTGAAAACTATTGTTAATTTACCATCTGACCCATCATCTATTACAGAAGCAGTTAGCCAATCAGCCCTAGGAGTAAAGGAATATGAATAATTTATTCTATCTTTGTCAGCATCAATTGCGGATAGAGTGTATTCGTAAGTAACTCCAGTTTTTATCTCCTGCGAGGGTTTTGACTGATTTGGACTTGTTTCAAACTCAGGAGAATTATTCGTTGGAATTGCTCTTAATCCTTTTACATCAAATGGACTGCTTATTTTGCATCCTACACTCTCCCCACCTACTTTAGTTACAATACCTAACATGTCTACAACCCCAGATTTTGTGGGAGTAAACTGAAAGGTTGTTGCGAGATCCATAGGAGCGGTTGTAAATGTTTCTTTGTATATGTTTAATCCAGACGAATCTGTTATTTGTAGGGACTCTATTCCAGCATCATCAAATTTTGCACTTACCATCACTCTAATCGTTTTTCCAACTTCTAGTGAATATGGATTTACATTTGGTATTGATATTAAACATGGATTTTCTTCATCTAATTCTAATTCATCAAATGCCTTATTTCTTGTATCGAAAGAACTTTGTGTAGTTCCATATATGACTAAAGGAATTGAGAGCAAAACAAAAAAGGTTATTCCAATTACAAAATTCTGACTTGATTTTTTCGGGGCATATCTCTTTGGCATTGTATATATAATAGCTGTTATTTATTGGTCTGTGCAAGTCTGCTGTTTATTGTACTTTCAGCTTTCTTTAAGGCCACCGAAACATCAGTGCCATTCTCAATTACAGATGTTATTGCATCAGCTAGAGCAGTCTTTACATAGGTTTCATCACCCATTTGCCATGATTTCATGTATGGAGCCATTTCTGCTATTGCAGAAACATATGGTTTTCCAATCATTTCATCTTTTAAGTCAACTCTTGAGTATGGTTCTCCAAAAGCTCTTATGGTAGATGACGCTGAATAGAGTTTCTGCTCAGTTTCTTTCTCTGAGAGAAACTTAACAAATTTCCATGCCATTTCTTTGTTTGGACTTGTATTATTTACAGCATCTCCCCAATATGTAGAATAATATATTTCATAATCATTAGCCTTCAACTGTGGAAGAGGTGCTATATCAAATTCAATTTGTGGTGCTGCATCTATAATGTCAAAAGCCCTCCAACTTGGAGCTATCATCATGGCTAATTTCCCAGCAAAAAACATTTCTAGATCACTTCTTAGTGTTGATGACCAAGTTGCAGTATCTCCCATCGCAAAATCTGTATATTGTTTAAGCACTTTTTGCCCTTTAGCAGTATTCAAAGTTACTGTCGTTTTTGTTGAATCTATAACCTGCATGCCTTCCTGCAGGAAAAGAAAAGAGAGTATTTCGCTTGCATGTCTAATATTGTTAGAAGTACCTAAAGCTACTCCCGATTGTGTTATTTTCCCTGAAGAATCTTTAACTGTTAATTTGGTTGCTAATTCAAAAAAGCTATCCCAATCTTTAGGAACTTCAGTTATTCCTGCATCTTCAAAGATCTTTTTATTGTAGAAAACAGCCAAACCATCTATTTCCCATGGAATTGCGTAGATTAAGCCATCTTTTCCTGTAAAATCGTCCACAGCGGTTGGATAGAAGGTTGATGCATACTCATCTTTTGTCATAATAGTTGAGGGAAGAGGGGTCAAATATTTTCTAAACTTAGGAAGCCATGTATTGTGAATTCTAAAAACATCAGGAGCTGGTTCATCTGAGTTATATGCTTGTTGAAGTCTGGTGTATATTCTAGACTCGTATGTAGAAAATCTCTGCTGAGAATAAAGGACTGTTACTCCTGGATTCGCATCTTCAAAATCCTTTATCACACCAGCCATCACTCCTTCTGGTTCCCAAAGTCCCCAGTAGTTTATGGTAATTTGTCCATTATTTTTACTGCCCGTTGTAGTTCCTCCAGAAGGTGTGTTTTTGTTGCTACTTTTTGATGAAACTAAAGCAATGATTACCAAAATAATTAAGATTACTCCCAAAGATCCTGCTGCTATGAGCAGTATCTTTTTAGTCTTAGGATTTTGTAAAGCCTCAGTTATACGTGATATGTCCATACTAACATTAAGTATACATTAAATTATATTTTTCTCTCTGCAACAACAATTAATCTCTTTGTTCCTATGCCAAGGGGCCAGCAAGTCATTAGTGTTACTGTCTCTTTATTAAGTTTAGGTTGTAATACAGAGAAATCATCAGCAGGAACTATTTTCTTGTTCCTCACTACATACTTAAGAGTTTCCTCATCTCTCGTTATGACAACTTCTTCTCCAATCTCTATATTCTCGAGTCTTGAAAAAATTGTTTCTGGATAATCTCTATGTTTACTAAAGAATGACTCTACAGCACTATGACCATATATGAAGGAGTTCCCGCCATCACCGGGAAGAGGTGTTCCTTTGAAATGAGCAACTCCGCTCTTCAGGAATGAATTATATACTTTCTCATCATCGCTTTCTACATTTGGAGAAATTTTAATGTTTTGGATGCCAACACTTGGTATAGTTATACGCATTTCCTTGTTATATGTCTGGTCAATTTTTACATTAGAATATAGCGGGTTGGTTGTAGATGAATTTGTTGAAGCGATCGAAACGCCCAATATACTAAATTGTTTAGAAAGGTTTGAGAAATAGCTTTGTCCAGGATCGTAGAATGCGAATTCATTCTCAATATATGTCTTGTATGATTCTGGTACTGGTTCAGCCATAGCTTCAGCCCTTTTCTGTGCTATTATTCCATCAATGTATGATTTAATTAGAGGAAGTGCTTGTCCAGCAACTACAAGAAGGCCTAATACGGCGAGAGATAGAGAGATTAATACTCTCATTTTGCGAATTTTTCTTACACTTTCTGTCTCAATGTTCCAAGAGTTTTGAGTTTGCATATATTGGATAATGGTAGCAAATTTCATATCACACGGCTAGTCCACAACTTCTGTTTCTGTTTACAAAATTTGAATTCGGAGCATTAATGTAGCAATTGAGATGAAACTCTGTTAAAATCTCCGAGTTATGGAAAAACGAGACTATTACGAAGTTCTTGGCGTAAGTCGTGATGCTACAATGGGTGATATAAAGAGGGCATATCGTAAACTTGTTAAGAAATATCATCCTGATGTAAATAAGGAACCTGACGCCGAGGAAAAATTTAAAGAGATACAGGAAGCTTATGAAGTCCTGTCAAACGAATCGAAAAGGTCAGCATACGATCAATATGGTCATGCTGGAACAGCCGGATTTGATACAGGAAGCACAGGAGGTTTTTCAGGCTTTTCAGAAGCTCCATTCGATATGGGAGATATATTTAACACATTCTTTGGTGGTGGAATAGGAGATGATTTTGGATTTGGTTTTGGAAATATGAATTCTCAAGGTAGACAAGGGAGAGAAGAAGAAAGAAAAGGTAGTGATATTAGGTATGCTATTAGACTGAGTTTTGAAGAGGCTATGAGGGGTGGAGAGTACAAGATTCATATTAGCAGAGAGGATCGTTGTAAAAATTGCAATGGTACTGGGAGCCTTTCAGGGAAGTTTAAAGAGTGTCCAACTTGTGGAGGTACGGGACAGGAAAGACATGTTAGAAATACGATATTGGGAAGAATGTCTGTAATGGGTGTTTGTTCCAATTGCGGAGGAACAGGGCAGGTTATAGAAGATCCTTGTAAAGAATGTCACGGAACTGGAGTTGTGAATATTAAAGAAGATGTGAATATTAAAATCCCTGCTGGAGCATATGATGGTATGGTTCTTAGATTTAGAGGAGGAGGGAATGCTGGGAGAAATGGTGCTCCAGCGGGAGATCTTTATGTTGAAGTGGAGGTTGAGGTTTCCAAGATTTTTGAAAGAAGGGGAAATGATATTTATTCGGATATAAGCATTCCTGCACATATTGCTGTTTTGGGAGGAAGTGTTCCAGTTAAGACAATATTTGAGGAGGTTAAATTGAAAATTCCAAAGGGAACTCAACCGGGTACAATATTCAAATTGAAAGGAAAAGGTTGTCCTGTTTTCAATTCAAAAAATTCTCGAGGTGATCACTATGTGAGAGTGAATGTTGAAATTCCAACAAAGTTATCAAGGCAGGAGAAGCAATTATGGGAGGAGCTATCTAAGCAGTAGATGGTAATTTTGGACTTACAGGCATATGTGTGATATACTCACTATTGGAAAGATATACAAAGTGGAGGGTGAGGATTAAAAATTCTCACCTTTTTTTTAGCTAATATTTTAATGTGAAAAAGATGGCAATGACATCAGAGTTTATAGCTGCAATCAATCAGATAGCAGCAGAAAGGGGAATAGATAAGGAAGAGATCTTTAAGGCTCTTGAGGAATCGATATTGGTTGCCTACAAAAAGGAAAAATTTCAATTTGATAATGATGGAGACAAGGAAGAGAAAGGGAAAAATCTTTCTGTTGAATTGAATAGAGAAACGGGAGACTTCAAACTTATTGCTACAAAGGAAGTTGTTAAAAAAGCTAAGGATAATGAGTTAGAGATTTCTCTGTCTGAGGCGGAGATGATTTCTCCGAATGTTGAGATTGGGGACTCCATACAAATAGAGATGCCTTCAGTCGATTTTGGAAGAATTGCTGCACAAACTGCGAAACAGGTTATTTTACAAAAGATAAGGGAGTCTGAGAAGGATGCTGTAATTAGTGAATATAGTGATAAGGTTGGAGAAATTTTTACTGCTCTCATGCAAAGAATGCAGAAGGGTGATGTGATTTTTGAAGTAGGAAAAGCTACTGCAATAATGCCTAAGGAGGAGCAGATATCAAACGAGTTTTACAGACTTGGAGATAGATATAAAGTTTTGTTGAAGAAGATAGTTGATTCTCAAATGGTGGTTTCTAGGGCTGACCCGAATTTTTTGATAGGTTTGTTCAAATTGGAAGTACCTGAAATAGAGTCGGGAGTGTTAGAAGTTAAGGCAATAGCAAGAGAAGCTGGTTCTAGAAGTAAAATGGCTGTAGTATCAAAAGAAGAAGGTGTGGATCCAATTGGGTCTTGTGTTGGTCAAAGGGGGATTAGAATAGCAAATGTAATGAATGAGATTGGAGAAGAGAAGATAGATATAATAGAATGGGACGAGGATGATGAAAAGTTTGTGGCTAATGCTTTAAGTCCAGCCAAAATAGATAATGTAGTGATAGAAGGGGATAAAGCAACCGTAACTGTTCCTGAGGATCAACTCTCCTTAGCAATTGGAAGAGAAGGGCAAAATGTAAGATTAGCGTGTAAGTTGACTGGATTTAAAATCGATATCATATCTAACGGAGTCAAGGCTGAAGTAGAACAAGATGCGGAAAGGGTGGAAGAAGATAATAAATCAGATGAAGAGTAATAATTTGTAATATGGGAAGTGAATGCCAAATAAATCTAAGAAAAAAAGTGAAAAAGTGCAAGAGCATAGAACTCCCATTGTTACAATACTTGGGCATGTTGATCATGGGAAAACAACAATTCTAGATAGGATAAGGGAGAGCAATGTTCAAAAATGTGAAGCTGGGGGAATTACACAAAAAGTTTCTGTGTTTACAGTAGATGTAGATGGAAAAGGTAATTTGATTACATTCATAGATACTCCTGGGCATGAAGCGTTTGATTTGATGAGAGTAAGAGGGGGAAGTGTCGCTGACATAGTTTTACTGGTAGTCGCAGCAGATGATGGTGTAAAGCCACAGACTAAGGAATCCATAAACATAATTAACAACTCTTCTGCAAAACCAATTGTGGTTATAAATAAGTGTGATCTTCCCGATATAAATATAGAAAAGGTTAAAAGAGATATAGTAAACAATGGTATGCAATTGGAGGGTTTTGGAGGTAAGATTCCTGTCATAGAAGTCTCTGGAAAAACTGGAAAAGGAATTCATGAGCTTCTTGACTTGATATCCCTTGTGGCCGAAGTTGAAGGGCTTAAGAAAAGTACTAGTCTTTCCAATGGTGTTCTTGGGAAAGTATTTGTTCTTGAGTCTGTCAAAGACAAATTTAAAGGGAATATGTCATCAGTTGTTCTCACGGAAGGGAGAATGTGTAAGGGGAATTGGTTTGGGTACATGATTGATGGAAAAATATTTTTGGAGAAAATAAAGGGGATTGTTACGGAAGATGGAACAAATTTGTGTTTGTTAAGTCGAGGATGCGGTGGAAGAGTGATTGGTCTTTCAAACTTGCTTGAGTTAGGAACAGAAGGGTATGTTTTGGAAAATAAAGATAGGAAGCTTTTAGAGTTAATATTGAAAATAGAAAGTAAGGACGCTAGTAATGATGAAATAGATGTAAAGGATTTTTTCTCGATAGAGGGAGAAGATGAAGAGAAATCTCTTAATGTAATAGTAAAAAGCTCCTCAGAAGGATCTCTGGAGGCAATTCTTAACTCATTGAAAAAGATAAAAGAAGATGAATTTAGTGTGAAGGTAGTAAGTTCGGGTGTAGGGAATATATCTCAGAGTGATGTAGAATTTGCCCTTATTACAAAATCAATAGTTTTGGGTTTTGAGGTCTCTACCGAGCAGGGTGTAAATGATTTCGCGAAGAAAAATGGAGTTTTGGTGAAAACATATGATGTGATTTACAAATTGACTGATGAAGTTAAGGAAGCTTTGGCCGTTATGTCTCTTCCTCAGGAAAGCGAAGAGGAAATTGGAAATGCTGTTGTTCGTACAATATTCACATTATCAGATGGGACAAAAATAATAGGGTGTAAAGTGGAGAGTGGAATATTGAAGAAGGATTGTAAAGTATACATTGTTAGAAAAGATGAAATTTTGGCTGAATCTAAGATTAAAAGTTTGAGGATTAATAAAGATAGTGTTAATGTAGTTAAGAGTGGTTTTGAATGTGGAATGCAAATTACTTCTCCCGTTGATGTGATAGAAGGAGACAAGGTTTTTTGCTACAAAAAGATTTGACATATGGCCTATAAAATTATACAATAAAGATCCGATACTCTAGAGTAAACGTCTCTTGTAAATATCGAGATATAATGTTAACCTGAATATATGGCACTAACTAATGCAGAAAAAACTGAAGTAATGAAGAAATTTGCGTTGCATGAGGGAGACACAGGGTCGCCTGAGGTGCAGATCGCTTTATTGACGAAACAGATAGATAAGCTTACAGAGCATTTGAAAATTCATAAAAAGGATAATCATTCTAGGCGTGGATTGCTTCAGATGGTTGGTAAAAGAAGAAGATTATTGCAATATCTAAAGAGCAGTGAGCCAGAGAGATTTGATGTCTTAACGAAAAAGCTGAAACTATAGATACAAAAAGAGGACCTCTTCCTTTGTTATAACTTTCCAGTTAAAATATACGAGCAGTATTTTGCTCTTGTGTATTGTTAGATAAATTAAATAAAACAAATATGTTATTTAATGAAAAAAAATATGAGTTTGAAATGGATGGAAGGAAATGTTCATTTGAAACAGGAAAGTTAGCATTAAAGTCTCAGTCCTCTATTTTAGCCAGAATGGGAGATACGGTGATTACTGTAAATGTAAATACTAGAGAGTCAGCTGGAGACTTAGATTATTTCCCTCTTACTGTTGAGTATATTGAGAAGTTTTATGCATCAGGGAAGATAAATGGATCTAGATTTGTGAAAAGGGAAAGATTTCCTAGTGATGATGCTATTCTAAAAGCAAGGATGATTGATAGGGCTGTAAGGCCTAGATTCCCTCATGATTATAGAGATGAGGTTAGTGTGATAGTTACTGTTATGTCATATGATAATGAAAATGATCCTGTACTTTTGGCTATAAATGCAGTATCAGTGGCTTTGATGAATTCTAAAGCACCATTTGAAGGTCCAATAGGTGGTGTAAGGATGGGCATTGATGAAGAAGGAAATACTGTTAGTGTTCTTAAATCTATGGATTTGACATCACAGGAAGAGAAATTGAATTATGTTGTTGCTGGAGATGGAAAAGTGTTTACAATGATAGATGCAGGAGCATATGAGATTGACGAAGAAAAAATATTCGAAGGAATGGAGAAATCTTTAGGGTTTATGGATAAATGGATAGAGGCACAAAACAAATTCCTCGAGCTTGTTGAGCCTAAAAGCAAAGAATATACATCATATTCTATCAGTGATGATGTCATTAATGCTGTAATGGAGATATTAGGTGATGAAAAAATAAATGAAAATTTGAAGAACGGAGTTAATGACAAGAGTGTTCATGAGAAAAGTAAACAAGAATTGTATGAGAAGCTTGAAGGTAAATATTCGAAGGTAGCAATAGACGAAGCATATGAGAATCTTCAGAAAAAAGCTATGAGGAAATTAGTTCTTGAAAAGGGAGTAAGAGTAGATGGTAGACAAATCACAGAAATTAGAGAAATGGATGCTGAAGTTGATTTGCTTCCGAGGGTGCATGGGTCTGCATTATTTACTCGTGGAGTTACCCAAGCATTGACAGTAACCACATTGGGAAGTTTAAAGGATGTGAAATTTGTAGATGATATGGAAGGAGAAAGAGAACAAAGATACATGCATTTCTACAATGATTTACCGTTTGCTTACGGAGAGGCTGACAGGGTTAAATTAACTCCGAGCAGAAGAGCAATTGGGCATGGAATGCTTGCTGAGAAAGCTTTGTGGCCTGTTATCCCATCTGAAGATGAGTTCCCATATACAATGCTTGTGATGAGTGAAATACAAGGTGAAAATGGTTCTAGTTCAATGGCTTCGGCATGTGGTTCCAGTATGTCATTAATGGCAGCAGGAGTCCCACTGAAGAATGCTGTTGCAGGGATAGCTTGTGGACTTGTTACAGGCGATAATGGTGAATTCAAAGTTTTAACAGACATGAGGGATGTTGAGGATTTTTACGGAGATATGGATTTCAAAATTACTGGTACAAATAATGGAGTTACAGCAGTTCAAATGGATACTAAAACTAATGGCTTGACCATGGATGTAGTAAGGCAAACTTTTAAACAGTCAAAGGATGCTCGATTAGTCATCCTCGAGAAAATGAAAGAGGCTATTGCAGAGCCTAGAAAAGAGATGTCACAATTTGCTCCTAGAGTTGTACAAATAAAAGTTCCTACTGACAAGATAGGAGAAATCATAGGGCCGGGAGGAAAAAATATACGAGAATTATCCGAAAGTACTGGAGCTGAAATAGAAATAGAGGAAGATGGTACTGTTAATATATACAGCAGTTCTAAGGAATCCGTAGATGAAGCTTCTAAAATCATTGGAGGTTACAACTTTGTTCCGAAAATGGGTGATGTTTACGAAGGAAAAGTTGTTTCAATTATGCCATATGGTGGATTTGTCGATTTAGCTCCTGGTGTATCTGGTTTACTCCATGTTTCAGAAATTTCTGATGGATATGTTAAGGATGTTCATAAGTTTATAAACGAGGGAGATATTATTAAGGTAAAGATAGTTGGGATAGATAGCCAAGGAAAAATCAAGTTATCAATGAAAGGGTTAAAACCAGAAGAAGAGAAGGAAGCTGATAAGACGGACAAGAAAGAGTAGTTACTCCTTGAATATTTTTGCAATGTAGAAACCCATCATTCTTTCATTGGGAATAATGCGTATGGAATTTTCTACCTGTTTGTCATATGTATTTCCACTCCATTTCTTTATGCCAGGTTTAATCACCTCTCTGTACTCATCAAACTCCTTTGAATCTAAGAGGTCTATCTTCTGTACTCTTGCATTAGGGAAATTGTTCAAAAGATATGTTATAGTTCCTTCGTTTTCTTCAGGTTCTAGAGTGCAAGTTGAATACACCATAGTTTTCCCATGTTTTAAGGTTTTAAAGGCGGACACGATTAGCTCTTTTTGAAGATATGATGATCTCTTAACCTTATTCATACTCCAGTACCTAAGTGGACGAGGACCTCTAAAATATATTAAACCTTCACCACTACATGGAGCATCAAGTAAAACATTATCGAAATATGCTGGATATTTCTTTCCAAAATCTCTACCATCACTTAGTAAAGTCTTTACATTTTTAGCACCAAATTGTTTGATTACAGCGTCCATATCAGAGGCTCTGGCAATCTCAATATCGTTGGCAAAAATTTCTGATTGGGCCCCAGTTAAATCTGCAATATGCGTAGTTTTACTTCCTGGTGCTGCACACATATCTAGAATTTTTTGTCCTTTCTGTGGATTAAGGATCAAAACAGCAAGAATGCTTGAAAGATTCTGAATGTAGTATTTACCATCATAGTACTCCTCTGTCTGTGATACTTCTGATTTATCCTTGTTTAATACAAAGTATGTATTAGTAGCCCATGGAACTTCTTCTAAAACATATCCTCTTTTGAGAAGTAAAGTTCTTGTTTCTTCTGGGTCTCCTTTTAAAGAGTTTATCCGAATTGTAGTAATCGGTCTTTTTGAAAAAACCTGCTTTATCCTCGATTTAGGAATCATCAATATACTGGCCATTCTTGATACGAACACATCTTCTTTTGTCCAATACTTTACTGGAGTATTCCTATGTGTATATGGATCTCTTTTTCTTTTGTAATTACTCCTTTTTCTTTTTTTCATAATTGATTTTTCAAATATTTAATTATACTTCCAATTACTAAACCCGTTGTTTCTGTTCTCAAGATATTACCTTTTAATTTAATAAATTGAAAATCTAGAGACTTAAAAATGTTTATATCTGGTATGTTCCAACCTTTTTCTGGTCCAATAGCAATGTATACTGGCTTTGATATATCTAAATTTTTTAAACTGTCTTTTAACCGTTTGGCATTAGTTACTTCTGTAGATAGGCATAGCTTGATTGATTCTTTTGGAATATCATAGGTAAGTAATTCAGATATCTTTAACGGCTTCTCAATAATTGTTGGAAATATATTTCTAGATTGTTCTGTGGCGTCTTTCACTAATTTATTCCAGTAATTAAAATCTTTTAAAGCCTGTTTGACTGTTTTTAAGGAATAGGTTGACTCTATTGGGATTATTTTTTCTATCCCTATTTCAACACTTTTTTCTATGAAGTATGTAAACTTAGAATTGTTACTTAGTGATTGGATTATGGTGATATCTGGAGTGTATTTAGAATCTCTTGGTCCAAGATCTTTTATGATTTGTACTTCTACCGAATTTTTACGAATATCAACTATTTGTCCGATGAATTTTTTTTCATATGTTTCAATTTCTACTAGGTCTTCAATCCTTAGTATTTTCTGCTTAATTATATTTTTACTGTCAGAATCTGAGAGGTGTACAACATCATCTACAGAGAGCTTATGCTTAATGAAAAACTTTTGCATACAGTGATTATATCATTGATTCTTGTGTCTAGCCCATGTTTGGTATATTACTATACATTAGTATGACTTCTAAAAAATTGTCTTTGACTGTTAAGTTATTATTTTGTGTTATGGGCATATGGACTATTGCCCTTGTTGTTTGTGGCTATGTTCTGTCTTCGAAGGGATACAGAGTTAAAGACAACAGTAGAAACGAAACAAAGGACGATGGCATGGTGCAAGCATTTCAAGATGAGGAGAATCAAGAAGTATTATCTAGTGTTGTAGCTGTAAAGGCAGAAAAAGAGAAAGAATACAATATAGAGGTGTGTTATATGGGATTTTGCAAGAAGTTGGAGAATGACATATTTCTGGGAATGATAGAGGATGGAGTGCTTTCAAAATACTATGTTGATATGTGGGCAGATACTGATTTGAAGACATACTTTCTTCCTTTGTATGGGAAAAAAGAATTGGTTAAAAATTCCCAAGGGGAATATTTGAGTCGAATTTCTGAGTATGTCCCCGACTATTCTGCAGTCTACACACAACTGAACAATGCATACAAAGACGGGAAGTACAATATTCACATAGATGTACCAAAGATTATGTCAGCCTCGACAGATGGAAAGTTTGCTCCTAAATACATAGAAGTAGATAATACCCAGCAGAAACTGTATGTTTGGATAGACGGAGTTGTCGTTAGAGAGATTTTTCTTTCTGGAGCGAGAGAGGATTCTTCAGTAAGGGGAGTATTTAAAATTGTGTCTAAAGGTTTAGAACCAATAGCACCAGGTGGAAAATATATGCCGTATTGGATGGCTTTTTACTATGATGGGGGGAAGGGTATGTGGTATGGTTTGCATGGCCTAATCTGGATGTATAGGTCTGATGGAAGTAAATGGATAGAGCCTGTTGAAAATATTGGGGTAAGAATTAGTGGCGGATGTATAAGGATGGTAGTAGAGGATGCAAAGTATTTATATGGGATTTTTGAAGTGGGGGACTATGTCCTTATACATGACTAATGTCAATGGAGAGTTGACTTCTACTTGATTATTTGTTTACATAGTAGGTATATAAACTGTACTGCCGAGAAAAACTTGGGAAATGCTAAAAGTGAGATTGTAAAAAAGATTTTTAAAGTTGAATTATATTTTTACTGTCAGAATCTGAGAGGTGTGTAGCATCATCTGTGGATAGTTTGTGTTTTATAAAAATTTTTGCATACAATGATTGTATCGTTGATACTTGATTTGACAATTCTTCCATTTTTTAGTTATATATAAGTATGTTTAGATAACTTAACTGCCCATATTTTAATGAATTTAAAATTGAAGAAAGTGTTAAGAGTTACATCTAAAGTAGTGCTAATATTGGTTGGAGTGTGTCTTTTCTTGTATTTTGGATTTATAACTTTCTTATCAATATTCTTCGACCCTCATGATGTGAGATTAACTAATATAACAGACTCCTCTATGACAATATCTTGGATAACTAACTATCCAATGAAAGGTATAGTGTATTATAAGGATAGTGATAGTTTTTTGCCTGGTCCATTGTCATGGATAGGTAGCAATAAGGCGGTGGACGATAGGGACATGGCATTAGCACAAGCAAAGTGTGTAGAAGAGTATAACAAGGAACACAAGGTTAGTAGTGATTTCGTGGTAGATACAAGTAATTATGATTGTACTGATATAGAAGTCAGTGAATATGGGGGATATTTTACACATCATGTAACATTAAAGAATTTGGATAGTAATAAGATGTATTACTTTAGAGTAGGAGATGGATATTTTAGTTGGAAGAAGGATATAGATAGCAGTGCTACTTTCTATGCACTAGATAAAGAGGTTGATACTCCTAACCCTATCTATGGGAAGATAGTAAATGAGGGCGGAGAGTATATAGATGATTCGGTAGTATATATAAAATTTACGAATGCATATACAGGGAAAGAATCAATGTATTACAGTAGTGCAACAAATGAGAATGGAGGTTGGTATTTGGATGGAAATAATATAAGGACGATAGAGGGAGAGCCAATGTTGGTAGAGAATGGTCAGGATATGATAATAGTGTATGCACAGTACCAGAATTATTTACTAAGTGAAGGACATAAGTGGGTATATGGTAGCACAGATGTAGGGTATCCGGATATAGTAGTAAGTGAAGAATGGGAGAAGGATTTATCACAGAAAGAGAGAGGAACAGGGGGAGTGTATAGTGCTTATGCAGGTACATTGGATGATTATATTTATCAGAAGACTCAACAAACAACGATTCCAGATACAGTAAGGAAAGAAGTCCTAGATCAATCTTACCAAAATCAGCCAACAGAGAAAGTCGAAAAAGCGGTAGCAAAAGTAGAAAACAACCAAATAACTGAGGAAAAACAAAATGAAGAAAGACAAGAGTCTAGACAAAGGAATCCTGTAGCTGAGGGAACAATAACAACTTCTACCCCAAATATAACACAACAAGAAATAACTAGCACATATGGTATATCAGCAAGTGATTGGGAGAAATTAAAAAATGGAGATGCAGAAGTAGCAGCTCGTGTAGGGTATGGCAATGCAGCAAAAGCTTTGGCAAGAGGTACAAACAATGGAGTATTAGATAGTACAGTTTTAGACAAGATAGGGCTAGGTGGTAGTGATGTGGTTATAGCAGGGAATCTAAGTGCTATATGGGGAGGAGGAGAAGGAAAAGGGGTATTTGCAAAAGAAGTATCTGATGCCGCAGGTACTGGTAGTAGTGTAGCTTTGAAGTTTGATGGTACTTCATGGTCTAAGCAAACAATTAAGGGAGGAGGTGGGGGAACAGGTCCTGATGGGACTGGGAATCTAGAAGATAACAAAGGGAATGTCTTAACTATAGTTTATCCAGAAAATAATGTTCCCTATTATATTACTTCACTCCTTTCAGGTTCTAATGATATTACTAAAAAATGTGTGAACGGGGAATGTACTTTATCTTTTAGTTTAACATCACTTGATTATAATAAATTACTTTTAGATGCTGTAGCACATGACAGTGGAGAATTTGCGACAACTATTCTTACTTTACTGGATAAAAATAAAGAAAAGGTTTTTGGAGGTAAGGATAGCATAATATTAGAATATAATGGGGGAAAAATAGTTATGGATAAAGATTTTACATCTGAGGATTATAATAAATTAGGGTTAAAAGGAACAGAGAAAATTACAGTTACTGACGAGTTGAAACTGATATATCCAGAACTTGCAGGTGATGAAGAAATAACTGCATTAGATTTGAAAAATCTTATAACGAAGAGAGAAGAAGTAATATCAGCTTATGATAAGGCTTTTAGTGATGAAGAGCTTAAGGATTTATGTGCTAATATTACATGTGAGGAAGGGAAAAAGTGCTCAAATGGAGAGTGTATTGAAGAACCTAATAAATTAGAAGGTGGAAAATATCTAGATGATATAAATATGATTGGAAAATCTTCCAATGAATCTTGCCAAGAAGAGGGAGGGTGTAAATGTATATATAGTGATGTCAGTATAGGTGTAGCTAGAGGAGAGGCTTGCTTGTCTGAAAATAAATTAGAGTATTTACTTGATTATGCAGCAGGTACGGTGGGTGATTATGATTTAGTTTATGATTATGTTAATGAACTATACAATAATAGAGCAACTATATTGAATGACGAGTACGATAAGGCAAAGGATTCTTATGATAAACTGAAGGAAGAAAAGCGAATGCTTGGAGGAACTCCAACAGAACGTCAAGTTATTGAGATAAATAATGCATTGACAGAGGCAAAGGAAACACTAGATGAGATTAGTAAAGAAAGAGATGCTCTTAAACAAGAAAAACAACAAGTGATAAATAACGTCTTATCTAAGCCGTGCGAAGGATCTTCAATAATTGATTATAGTAATTGTATTGGCTTAGATGTTATCGATACAGGAGAAAATATAGGTGAAAAGGATAATGTTCAAGGAGTTAGTGATCCAACAGTATTAGGAACAAGTACAAGTAACAGTGGATATATATATTACTTACCAGAATATGGTATCTATGATATAGAAGTAACTGGATTAAAAGAAACAGAGAGAGTAGGAGGAGATGAAAGTAATTTACATATCTTCTATGTAGAAATGAATGGAGTAAGTGGTTTACAACTACCAGTAGATCCAGAGAATCCACAAGTAGGTGAAGATTTAATACTACGATCAGACTCATTAGAAATAAAATATAAAGAAGTAGCAGAACCAAATACATTAAATATAAAGAAGGGAATCAATATTGTATCATTTGGTTATATACCAGTATTAAATACAGAGAATTCATCAAAAGCATCCGCAATGTTAGAATGGTTTGCTAAGAAAAATGCAGATGTAGATCACATATCATATTTTGAAGGAGGCAGGTGGAAAGGAATAGGCTATGTAAATGGAGAAATAATAGGAAATGATTTTACCATAATTCCTGGTAAAGGATATTTACTATATTCTGAAGCAGATAAAACAGTCGTAATACCTGGATATGACATAACAGAGTCAATACCAGTACCTTTATCCTCTGGTTGGAATCTAGTAGGTATACACGGTTATTCAAAGGTATATACAGCTAGAAGTT
>DAOOVT010000005.1:0-55012 GCA_035370405.1 Candidatus Dojkabacteria bacterium
TGAATCAACTTACAACACTAAGGCAAGGAGAAATAGAATTTGAAAATTCACTTAAAAAAGATATTCTTTTAGAAAAGAAAATATCAAAATCAACAGAAGAAACCATAAAGTTTGCTCAATACTTTACTAAAAAATATATTAATCCAGAAATTCCATGTGTAATAGCTTTAAGTGGGGAACTAGGAGCTGGGAAAACTCAATTTGCAAAAGGAATGGCGAAGCAATTAAATGTAAAAGAGATTGTTAATTCACCAACATATACAATAATAAATGAATACGAATATGAATTTGGTGGTAAAAAAAAGACATTAGCACATATGGATACTTGGAGATTAGAAGATGATGAATTTGAAAAATCAGGGCTAGTAGAACATATAAAGAATGAAGATATAGTGATAATAGAATGGGCAGATAAATTTTACCAAGAGATAGAAGCGTTGTGTGACAATATGAATGTGAAAATATATAAAGTGGTAATAAAGTACCTATCTTTGAATGAAAGGAGTTTAGAAGTCCATGGGTGAATCTAGGGAGCCGATCATATTGGCATTTGATACAAGTTGTGATGATACATCTGTTGCTGTGTTAAAAGGGAGGAAGATATTGTCTTCAGTTGTTTCTTCTCAGGTTGAAATACATGCACAATGGGGTGGAGTAGTTCCTGATATTGCTAGAAGAGAGCATGAGAAGAATCTACCATATGTGTATTCTGAAGCTCTAAGAAAATCCAAGATGAGGATAGAGGATATAGAATATATTGCATGTACATATGGTCCTGGTCTTGCTATAGATTTAGAAGTAGGATTGGCTTTTGCAAAGGATTTAGCAATTAGATATTCAAAACCTTTTGTTCCTGTAAATCATATGGAAGGGCATCTTCTTTCTTCTTTGGTACTTGATTCTAAAGGTGCTAAAAATGTGAATTATGAAATATCTGACGTGTTTCCTGCAATAGGATTATTAGTATCTGGAAAGCATACTGAGTTGATATATGTAAGAGAGATTGGTGTGTATAAAAAATTAGGAGAGACATTAGATGATGCTGTTGGAGAAGCTTTTGACAAGGTTGGAAGGATGCTTAATTTTGGATATCCAGGAGGACCTACAATTTGTGAATTTGCTAAAAAGGGGAAGAGGGGAAATATTGTATTTACTATCCCTATGAAGAATTCTGGAGATTTAAATTTTAGTTATTCGGGATTAAAGACTTCTTGTTTGTACAGAGTTAGAGAATTAAGAGAAACTCATGAGAATGATAAGGAATGGGTTTATGATTTTTGTAGAGGTTTTTTAGATGCAGTAGTTGAGTCTTTGGAGGTTAAATTAGAGAAGGCGGTATGTGAATGTAGTGATGTGAAGAGTGTTTTGGTTGGGGGAGGGGTAATGAATAGTGAAGAGATTGTTAGAAGGATTGGAAGATTAGTCAGGTCGTTTGGTTTGAAGTATTTGTACCCAGATGTTGACCTTAGAGGAGATAATGCTGGAATGATAGGGATTGCTGCATATTTTAATGTATTGAGAGGTAATTTCTTGAATGAAGCAGAAGATATAGAGAAGGTCGATAGAGAACCAAGATTGTCATTAGAGAGTGCTTAATTGAGTTTTAGATGAGGGTTTGGTAGAATGTTTTGTGATGCCGAGATGGTGAAATTGGCATACACGCTACCTTGAGGTGGTAGTGGGAGCAAAATCCCGTGCAGGTTCGACTCCTGTTCTCGGCAGGTTTGGAAGTGGGGCGGCTAGCTCAGCTGGTCTAGAGCATCTCGTTTACACCGAGAGGGTCACAGGTTCGAATCCTGTGCCGCCCACCATCCATCTTTTTCTGCCTGTAACTTAGATTCAGGTGATAATGAGAAAAGCAAGTCTCCAAGCATCTCTGAAGGTATTTTCAATACTATTTTAAGTTTATATGGAATCATCTGTCCTTCCTTCTTAGGACCAGAAATACTGTCTGATTTTCTCTTAGGTCTAGAAAATACAATAATCTCATGGATCATCATGTGGATTAGACCATATAAATAATCAACATTATTGTTATTAAGATAACCTTCCATTGCTTCCTCGTACTTCTCTTGGAATAGTTCAAATGCTTTAAAGTATTCCTCTGTATTTGAGAATATTGATAATTCAGATTCTAGTATTTCCTTCTCCTTAAGATTCCTTCTATACTGAGCATCCAATTCCTCAAGCTCTTTGATCTTTCTTTCTCTAGTGTAGTCTCCATCTCTATACATAATCTCAACCCTTCTTTTTGCACTTTCTGTAGTATTCAATAATTGTTTTACAATTTTTAATCTATCTTTCTTAGCTCTTATATCAGCCTTCTTAGATTGAAGATTCTGTTGATATTTAAATACAACTCTTGGATTATTCAGTAATTCCCTTACAAACTCTATTACATGCTTTTCTAAAGGTAGAGCAGGTAGAGGAATAGTTTTACAATCTATATTTCTCCTCTCTTTTTTATTACTGTTCTTTGAACTGCATTGATAGTAATATACTTTCTCTCCTGTAGATTTGACCTTCTTAGGGAAGCCATTCCAGGCATATGGTTCCGTATGAATAGTAGGGTTGTAACAGTTTGCACACTTTAGAAGACCTTGCAGAAGATATAATCTACTTTCTTTTTGAACTCTCTTATATCTAGTAGTACTAGCTGAGAGATATAACTGTGCTTTCTTAAAGAGTTCCTTATCTATAAAGTCTTGGTCATGATAGTAGACTCCCCATTTCTCCTTTGGTACACTCTTTCCCTCTACTGTTTTATTGTAATACTGTGTACCAATATACAACTCATTTGTTAAGATATTTCTTACAGCACTTGGATCCCAAGCATATGGTCCTCCAGCACTTAACTTTCTTCCCTTTTGTTCCTCTTTATTATGTTTATATCTATATGCCTGTGGAGTCATTATCTTATGTTCTTTCAAATACCTTGCTATATCATTTACATTCCTTCCTTCTCTGACAAACATATTAAATATTAACTCAACAACTTTCCTTTCCTCTTCTTGAATTAGTATCTTTCTATCTTTACCCTTTATATATCCTAATGGTGGAGTGTTCATATATGTACCTTGTTCAGCAGAAGATTTCCTACCACTTGAGGTTCTTTCTTTAATATTCTCCATCTCTAATTCTGCAATTACACCAATGATTCCTAGCATTGCTCTTCCAAATGGAGTAGAGGTATCTATACTTTCATTGGCTGAGAGAAATTCTATTTTCTCCTCACCTTTCTCAAACATATCCAATATTTCCAAAAGTATCTTCAATCTTCTTGCAAACCTATCTATCTTGTATACAGCAACAACATCAAAAGGTCTTTGGGTAGACCTAGATATATCTTCTAACAATCTCCTGAAAGCTGGTCTATCATTGGGTTCTGTTGTGCCACTAACTCCCTCATCTATGTATACATACTGATCACCTGCAAATTCTAGATTGTTTCCCTTAGAGGCTATTAAGCCCATCAGAGAACTTCTTTGAAGGTCTACACCATACATTTCTACCTGTTCTTCAGTAGAAACCCTTATATACAATGCTACCTTTTTCTTTACTTTTTCTTCTTCCATTAAATAAGGAGACACAACATGGAACTTAAATATTACTTCTTATCTCTTGCCTTGGTATATAACTCATGTAGAAGGTGGTCATTTTCTTGATCAATATCTGTTACAACAACTTCTAACTCTCTTTTTATCTTACTGTCTTCAATAACCCATTTCTTTGGAAGTTGTAGCGAAATGAACTGAGGTTTTGAGCCTTCATTTTGAACATAAGAATAGCCTTCAATGTCAGCATTAAAGATTCTTTCTTTTACTTTGTAATCATTAGGGGATTGAAGATACTCATATACACGCATTTCATTCTTATTTCTTAACAAGATCCAGCGTTCTTTATTATCATCATTTATAGGCAAAGCACACAGGTAACCAGCTTTGTTAAATTCATCTACGGTAGGGAGTTTGTCAACAACTAAGAAATATTCTTTCAATTGAGGTGTGGTCATACTGAATTATATCAGAAACGATAGTAGTATTAATAAAACAAATCCTACCTCTTATTGTACATAGTAACAAAAGCATTTGCCCATTCCTCCCCATATACTTCCTTTACTTTTAAAATTAGCTCTCTTGGAGCTTCTGATTCTATTTTATCTAAATAATCCAAAAACTCTTTAAAATTGCTCTGAGAATAGAATTTGTTATAAATATCCAATCCCAGATGCTTTTCGCCTTGTTTTATAGTTTCTCTGAATGCATTGTCAATAAATAAAGCATCACAATAGGGGGTATATGTTGCAATCATAGTTAGATCATTATGAGTACCTTGGTTTGGAGGTTGAGTTCTTCCTCCATTTGCAGTCTGATTTGCTAAGGCTGCATCCAGCATGGAAAACAACTGTACATAAGGGATTTCCTTTACTTGTTCAGATTTAAAGAAATTTCCGAGCTTAATAAAGATTTCTTCCTCATTATCCAAACCACCTTTCCTAAGAATGTTACTTAGTTCTGCAACCAATATGGATTGTTGAGATGTCGTATAATTCATCAATTCTATTGCATCATCCGATAAAGCTAATCTGCAATAAGCTTCCCAATAAGCTTCTCCAAATGAATTAATTTCTCTTTGAAACCAAGTATCAAACTTCTTACCTTTTTCCTTCTTCCAATAGTTGAAAAGATGTGCAAGGCCCCAGGAAAGTATATCCCTATGCCTTGTTACATCCTTTACATAATCTCTGTTTTCATCCTTCTTAAGGTTAACAGAGACTCTAATTCTACTTTGCCATTCGTTTATATCGCCACGCACAATATCTCCAACAGTGATATCTTCAATGTCCTTATTTAACCATTTCATGAAAGCAATATATAACTGGAACCTTATCACAACATCGGAGCTATAGAAAGAAACACCGTTAGATAGGTGTTGATACATTTGTCTTAAATCCTTATAAACTGTTGTAACAACAGATTCTTCCTCATGAATAGGGGAATAGGGACAAACAATCAACTGCAGTTTTACAAGCCGATCTAATTTCTCAAACAATAGCTTCCACTTTCCAAGATCACCTTTTGCAGATGATGATGAATTGATCGCATTCATCATATTGCTAATTGCCATCTGGTCTAAATAGATGACCTTTTTCTCTAGACTTGGTAAATCATAGCTTTCTGAGTACATACAATTGTTACACCTTCTAACATAACTATTCCGATTAATCATTAATACGCCAAACTGATTATCCTTTTTACATTTGGGACAACTAATGAATGGTTTTGATACAAAATCTTGAGGTCTTATTATTATTTTACTTTCAACCTTTTTATCTTTTAAATTCTTTTTATTCATACGATTTTCATATTATACAATGTTGTTATATAATAAATCACAATTGAATAGCCTAAACTTTGTTTGTTTTAAATAAAGCATGGCACCAAAACCACACCAATGTAGGGACGGGTCTCTGTCTCGCTAACCATTGGTGTGGTCATAGGCCGAAAGGTTTATGGATAGATTCCGAAAGGGCTATCGGTGAGCGGGGGCCCATTTTTGCTTCTTAGCTCACAACATAATTTAAAAACCACACCAATGGCAACAATAAAAAGTTTTTTGAAGGCTTTCGGTACATATGTGTTGTTCTTCCTTCTGATATTTGGATTGAATTTTCTTGTTTTTAGCCCAACATTCGCTTTTGAACAAGTAGCAAACTTACTAGCTAGTGCGGGGGAAATTCTTATAATATCTTTAATAGCATCTCTCTTTTTTAAGAAAAATCCTAATTCATTATTCCCACTAATTATAGGTATTTTAGGAAGTTCTCTCTTAGAGGCGCCCTCATTAATTGCAAATATTTCCTATTATAATATCCAAAGAGAATTGGCCGAATTAATAGAGAATCAGCCTCTCTCTATATTTGATCTTCCAAGCGGATATTTAATGCCAAGCTATTACTTAACTAATTATACTTTACTGGGAAATATCTATGAATGGATATTCTCAAGTGAAATACCTGGAATACTTGTAAATGGTATTTTCTTTATTGGATATAAAGAAGCGACTATTAAGTGTTTAAAATGGTATAAGAGATTCTTTCATATAGCTAAAAAATTTCTACCATTTCTGTTGTTCATTTTTTTTCAGATTTCTCTAATAAGAATCTTTGAAACAACATTTGATGAAGCTGCAGCTCTCAATATCATTGGGATTTACTTAGTCTCTATTATTTATTTTGCTACAAGATTAAGAAAAAATGTTCTTCAAAAACAGGTTGTGAAATTAAAAGAAGATAAGTATTTATACATTATCGCTCCCATTTCAGTTTTCCTGGTTTTAATAACAATTAGCTTGTTTATCATATTCCCCTCTTTCGTATTTATAGATACTTTTCACATTCTCTCCATAATTTTGCTTTGTATTTCAAGTTACTATTTGTTCAAAGAAACTTATAAAGGTACAAAAATAAGCATTGTAGCCGTAGTTCTCTGGTTTATTTCTTTCTCATTAAGTATTTATGAATTGGAAGGCACGATTATTGGGAGTGTAATCTTGGGACTTATATTCTCTATTCCTTTTATACTTTGGATGTTTAATTTGTTGAAGCTATATAAGCCCAATAAAAAAACTTCAACTCAGGAGCAAACTCTAAAAGAAAAAACTTTAAGAGAAATTTTTGAAGAAAAGGTGGAGGTAGCATCAAAGAAAAAAGGGACGAATTGGATTTTAATTGCACTAATAACAACGATATTACTTAGCTTAATTGGTGGTGCCTTTTATTGGTTTGAGTATAGGCCTACTCAAATAAAAAAGGATTGCTCATGGACTGAATATGAGACAGGGAAATGGAGGGAGGCAAGAGAATCGGAATATGAAAAATGTCTAAGAAGAAATGGTCTTCTTGAATAAAACTTTTAGAAATATGCAAGATAAAAATGATTTGACAGGTCCACAAGGTTTAATAGGAGGAGTGATATTCACTGTTGTAGCATTATCAACAATGGGTTTTATAAAAATTCCTCAGGACGAAATCTCTCAAGGTATTCAATATGCAAAAGAAAATGATGTGAGAGATATCGTAATATGCGAATATAAATTTGATGATAATGATATTTCAGAAGAATCATGTCAGGAATATGTAAAATCAAAATACTATTTTAGCGAATACAAATGCGAAGATGACTGTAGTGGACACTATGCTGGCTATGAGTGGGCCGAAGAAAACAATATTAGCAGTGAAGATGATTGCGCTGGTAACTCTCAATCTTTCATGGAAGGATGTAAAGTTTTTGTAGAGAGTAATCTTTAGTAAGTTGTATAATTAAGAATGTATAAAACAGACACACTAAAGCTACAGGGATGGTGGGAGATACCAATTGAATATCATCCAACTAATTCTGGTATTATCTTAATAAATATTCCAGGTGCAGGTGGAACAGTTTCAGGATATAAGAATAAATATGTAAATCTAGGTAACTACCTTCAAAGTAAAAACATAGCTTCCTTTGTAAGAATACCAAACGACAGACCATCAGAGTACGAGTTAACAGTTAGGACTGTCATCAACTACTGTTTAGAGAAAACAGGATATATATGTGAAGCATATCATCCAGAAATATGGCTCATGGGCTTTTCTGCGGGTGCAGGAGCTATTGTACTAACAGGTTGGGAGTATCCAGAGGTTAAGAAGATTTTAGCAATTAATCCATTCTTAGAAGTGAGGGGAGTAAGAGATAGATTAAAGGAAAACCTTCCTAGATTTGAAGGTGAATTGTACTTAGTAAAGGGAAAGGATGATACAGTGATAGCACCAGATACCATGGAATATATTTCTAGTTTAGCGAAATGCACATCTGTTCTTAAAACATTAGAAATTCCAGATTGTGATCATCAGCTAAAAGGAGAAGATAATTCTAAGATCCTTTCAAAACTTCCAGAACATTTCTTTTTAGGGGAATATAGAGAAAGAGAGTGTCCAAACAAAGAAGAAGGGTTTAATCTCCTTGATGAAGATCTTCCTTTAAGAGGGTAACCAATTCTTCTAAATTATTCTCTACTTTTATCAAACAATGTTCTTTTCCTACTTCCTCTAGTCTTTCATATTCTGCATTGAATATTGTGTCATCAAACCAAAGGAAGTCTGAGCTAAGATCTATTCCTTCTGTTTTAAGTGTATCCCACTTTGTAGGTTTAACAGTTTTAAGTTTTCCAAGAATATCTTGTTCTACTACCTGGGATAGGTAGTTTAATGGTCTGTCTGTACTACCATCATGACTATGTGTAGTTAACCAGTAAACATCTCCATTAGAAATCTCAAATACAAAATCTACAAACTCTCTAAGATATGGCATTGGATTACAATTGTAATCAACTAACACTCCGTCTATATCTAAATATATCTTCATAAGAATATAATAACAGAAAGATTGAAGTTCTGTTATATAATTAAAAGATATTCGTACAAGATTTTGCGAACCCTAATTATTTAGGTTGTATAAATTAATAATGATTTAAAATGTTTGGATTTGTAGAAGAACACGCACATATAACTGTTGCTAAAAGTGGTGAAAGACATAAGTGTCTCGGAGGAAAATCTTTACTGAAAGATACTGATTATTATGTTAAAGCTTTCAACATAAAGAAAGACTACACTATCTGTAATTATGGCGGAGAACGAGAGTGGCTAATTTGTCCGCAATGCAACAAGAGACGATTAACATTGTACTTTGCAGGTAATAGCCTAAGGTGTAGATCCTGTACTTGTTTAATTTATTATAAACAAGCAGATTCAAAGTTAGACAGAACAATAACACAAGCAATTTATGACTATAACCTAAATAGAGTGAAAGCTGAAAATATACAAAGACCTTTCTACAATGGAAAGCTAACAAAAAGAGCAAGTAATATACTTAAGAAACTCTATCGTGGTAAGAATGCTATTCATCTTTTATATGCAAATTCAATGGAAATAGAAAATGAAATATATGAGAATATAAGACATCTACAAGGGAGATAATTGAACTACAAAAGGGTATTAATCTGTATAAATTTCTTGATTTAAGACCATATTAGAAAATTCTATCTTAAATTCCCCCATGCTCCTAGTCCAAACATACAGTTGACCTGTCAAATCTTTCTCTGAGGTACCTGAGAAGGTTTCTCTCTTATCTCCTTGAATAATTGTAACCGTAACAAAGCCATTATCATTAACCATCGTGATATGGAACTTTTCTTTAAGGTTAAACTCCGTCCAATCAATATCTCTACCTCCTCCTTGCTTATAAAATCCAATTCCCATAGAACCATCATTATCATTAACAATAAAAGTACTATCAAGGATAGACTGTTGTCTTTTATTGATGAGGCGAGTACCAAACTCCACTGGGGAATTATCCTTTGAGATTACATTTATATCTGTAGAAAAAGATCTGAATATCCCCGCTGAACCAACTTTGTATCTCGCCTTACGATCTGTTAATAGTACTTTTCTTTTTATTATTTTACTTTCCACGAAACCTCGTAAAAATATATTATAGAGGTTCATAAAGAGGAGGATCGTTACTAAAACAAAAGTAATAAAAAGTAGTATCCCGTGTGTATTTTTAAATACAAGATCCAATGAGAAATTGGGGTAAATAAGAACAATTGCAAAGAGGAATAGAAAATATACAAAAACACTTTCTCTCCAAGTATTTCCTCCACGAAGGAAGTCATTGAAGAGTTTCTGAATCATATTCCATATCCCTATAGGTACATCTTTAACATTCATTCTTATCAAGACTAATCTAATAACCTTATTATATCATCTTATTGCACTCAATCTTGGTTTAATTATTTTCTTAAACATAGTAAAATAATCCAACATGGATATAGTAACTAAAGAAACATTTAAGACTAAAGTACAGAAACTAGTAGAACAATTTTCTGATAATGAGCCGTACTATAAATCCTCCAAATACAAAGAAGATGAATTAAGACAAGAATTTATCAATCCCTTTTTCAAAGCATTAGGTTGGGATATGGATAATGAACAAGGTTTTGCACCTCAATATAGGGAAGTAATACATGAAGATAGAATAGAGATAGAAGGAAAACCAAAAGCTCCAGATTATGCATTTAAAGTGGGGAGTGATAGAAAATTCTTTGTAGAAGCAAAAGCATCCTCAGTAAGAGTATTCTCAGAAATAGACCCTGCATTCCAATTGAGAAGATATGCGTGGAGTGGTCAATTACCAGTATCAATCCTAACAGACTTTGAAGAGTTCTCCATATATGACACAACAATAGAACCAAAGCATACAGATAAATCATCTGTAGCTAGAGTTAAATATATTCACTACAAAGACTATATTAAAGAAGCTGATTATCTTTGGGATACATTTTCTAAAGAAGCTATATGGAAAGGATCGTTTGACAAGTTTGCTAAAAGAGAAAAGAAAGGAAGCCAATTAGTAGATAAATCATTCCTTAAAGAGATTGAACTTTGGAGAGATCTAGTTGCTAAGGATGTAGCTAGTAATAATAATTTGAGCATCTATGAACTTAACTCTGTTGTACAGAAATTCATAGATAGGATTATATTCTTAAGGATAGCAGAAGATAGGGGTGTAGAGTCCTATGAGACCCTTAGAAGTGCTGTAAAGTCTCCAGACACATATTCACAACTCTTAAAGATATTTAGTAGAGCAGATGAGAAATACAACAGTAGTTTGTTTGATTTAAAAAAGGATGAGCTATCAACAAAGATTAAAATCTCTGATAAGACATTAGATAGGATATTAAACAATCTTTACTATCCTAAATCTCCATATGAGTTTTCAGTTATTGGTGTAGATATTCTTGGTAGTGTATATGAGCAGTTCCTAGGAAAGGTAATAAGGCTAACCAAGGGTGGTAATGCAGTAATAGAGGAAAAACCAGAGGTTAAGAAAGCAGGTGGAGTATATTACACTCCTCAATATATTGTTGATTACATTGTTAAGAATACAGTAGGTGAATTGGTAAAAGATAAAACTCCAAAGGATGTTGCTAAGCTAAAGATAGTAGATCCTGCTTGTGGTAGTGGTAGCTTCTTAATTGGAGCATATAATTATCTTCTAAACTGGCATCATAAATACTATGTAGAAAATGATGTAGAGAAGAATCTTAAAGCAAAGAAACTATTTAAGGATGGAGAGGGTAATTATTTCCTATCTACACAAGAAAAGAAAGATATATTACTTAACAATATTCATGGTGTAGATATAGATCCTCAGGCAGTTGAGGTTACAAAGCTAAGTTTAGCTTTAAAGATGTTAGAAGGTGAGAACAGTGAGACTATAAACGCACAGTATAAGTTGTTTGCAGATAGAATACTTCCTGATTTAAGTACAAACATTAAGTGTGGGAATAGTTTAATAGGTAGTGATTATTATTCAGATAAACAGATTACATTACTTGGTGATGAAGAATTAAGAAAGGTTAATGCTTTTGATTGGGATAAAGAGTTCCCATTGGTATTTAGATATGGTGGTTTTGATGCTGTGATAGGGAATCCTCCATACGGAGCAGAGTTAACCCAAAATGAAAGAAATTATTTGAGTATTAAATATGACAGTACAAATCTAGACACTGCAGTTCTATTTATGATTTTAGCTAATAAATTGCTAAAGAAAAATGGGAGGAATTCTTTCATTATTCCTAAGGCATTTACCTATGCATCCAACTGGGAAGATATTAGGGGAATTTTACTTCCTGAAATATCTAAGATTGTTGATTGTTCAAAGGTTTGGATAAATGTCAGACTAGAAATGATTATATATTTACTGGAAAAGGGGCAATCTTTAAAATCCTATGAGACCTTTAGAAGAGAAGATAATACAATAGCTAAGGTTGGGGACATTAATAAAGACATTTCTAATAAGTTTGGATTCATTATCAATGGTATATCTTCAAAAGAACTAAAATTTGGGCTTAAGATTCTTTCTAATGAGAAAAGGCTAAATGATTTTGTTTTTAATCAAAGAGGAGCAATAATCCAAAATGAGCTTTCCTCAAATGGAGAACTTCCAGTAATAGGAGGAAAGAATATACAGAGATATTTTTCTAATTCTATAGTGAAAGGCTACATCAGGAAATCAAAAGAAATTGATGATAAAGCATATATCAAGACAGATTCCATACTTGTACAAAGACTTGTAGCTCATATAACAAATCCAAGACCTCATATAAAAATCTCTGCAATTACATCTGAATTTGTATTTCCTAAGGAATCTTTGATTGTGGATACAATTAATCAGCTACAAAACAACTCAGAGGTTTCTTCCTATGTCTTATGTGGAATAATTAATTCTAAACTTATTTCTTGGTATTGTTATAAGTTTATTTTTGCTAATGCTATAAGAACTATGCAGTTTGATAACCCAACCACTTCAAGAATACCTATTCCTGAAATTGATGTTGAAAGTAGATTGTATAAAGATATAGACACTTCAGTAAAATCAATCTTGGAGCTAAGAAAATCAATAATGCAAAATGAACAAACTGGAGTACAAACAAAAGATTTATCTCAAAGATTGACATACCTTGAACACACAACAGAAGAGAATATTCTTACTCTTTATGGATTCAATGAAGAAGAAAAAAGGGAGGTGATGACTTATCTGTAATATCATTAAACTATTTTAATTCAAAATAGAATACAAATGAATCCTGAATTTAAGTTCCATGCCTGAAAGTGTAGCCCACCATTACAAATTTCCTGTGTACTTTCCTATGGATATATCAAAACTAAATCTTAAACCTATTTCAGAAGATGAAGTAATCTCTGTATTTCTTAAAGGAGAAATTAATTCAAAAAGATTCTCACTAGACATTTTAAATGCTATTAGGAAATTAAATACCTCTAAAGATATTCTTCTTCATCCAGATATTACCAATCCTAAAGAGAATCAGCTCCGGAAAGGGATCTTAGAAAAAACACGATTCTTCTTATCAAGGAAAGGGTTGTTTGAAGGCTTACCCGATGATATCAGATGGTACAGGACTGAATATCCCTCAATCTCCTTAGTTAACGATGTTAAGTATATAAACTATGATTACTGGATTGAACTAACAAACGGTTCAAGATTGCCTAAAGATGCTGTCGGAAAAATCAGAAAGGAACAAAAAGTGTTCAATGTTTCTTATGATAATTTTCTAGAAGCTTCAGAAGCCTTCAAAAAGAAAAAATCCTTTGATGAAATAATTATTGTTTCGGACAGAACAAGCTGTGTTGTTTTAGAAGGACATTTAAGATTGACTGTATATGCATTAAACAAAGAAATACTTCCTAATAAAATTTCTGTAATTATTGGAATCTCAGAACATATGAGGGAGTGGGGGAATTTCTAAAGGAATAGAACTAGAGTAATCCAATTCTTAAGTTCCATGCCCGAAAGTATATTCCGCCATTTCCCTTATATCCTTGTCCTATTTATTTTCTTCCTATCTTGATGTTGATCTATATGTTTTACATAATATCCATCAACTCTCTTTCTATAATCTAAACCATTAGTTTTAAAATATTGAAATATTTCTAAATAGTATTCTGAGGAAATATCTGAAGGTACAATATATCCATTTCTTTTCAATTGATTTCTAATATATCTTAATTGATTAAATGTAAAAAGTTTTTTTAATGTATCTAATACATTACTATTCATCTGATTAAAGATATATGTGATAAAGTCTCTATATAATTCAAACTCTGTTTCTGGGTTGTCTTTCTTTGTTATCCTTAATAGAACAATATCAACATTTGGAATAGGATTAAAATCTTTCCTGTCAAAATCTTCAGTAACACATAAATCGTAAATAGATGAAAGAATCGTAGCTATTTGTGTGTTTTTATACATTCCTGTATATCTATCACTTGATTCTTTCTGAACAAATAGATTGGCCTCTACCAATTTTGAATCTATATCTGTAATTTTATTAATAATATCTGAGGTTAAAGAAAATGGTATATTTGCAAACACTTTGTATTCTTTATTAGGTAGGGTAGAGGTAAGGAAATCTTCATTTTTAAGAGTAACATTATGATTATCTTTGAAAAGTCCCTCTAATCTATTGAAATATCTCAGATCTAGTTCATATGCTATTACATTATTACAATGTTTTACTAATTCTTTTGTTATTGCTCCTGTACCTGCACCTATATCAATTACAATATCAGAGGGGAATAGATTAATAGAGGCTATTATTTCTCTTAGTTTTTCTTTGTTTATATACAAGTTTTGAGTATATTTAATGTCCACCATATATGAATTATATCATCAGGATTAAGAGAAGATGACTTTTAAGTTCCATGCCAGAAAGTGTAGCCCACCATCTCCCCTTTATGGAAAAGTTATATCATGGTTCTCATGTTCAAGCACTTAAAAAAATAAATCCAAAAGAATCTTGATATAATAAACAATATGTATATGCAGTATCAGAGTTAGCATTTGCCCTATTATTTTCTGTTCCTGTAAGAAATTCTTTTATAGCAAGTTGGGGAAGATTAAAGGATAGTACTCCCTATTTTTGTGAAAAAAGATTAGGAGCATTTGATCTCTTTTATAGTGACAAGCAATGTTCAATATATGTTTTAGATGCTAAAGATTTTTTCCAAAAAGAGAACCTATGGAGAGAAGAGTATATATCTGAACATACCGAAAAAGTAGTAGAAGAAATAAAAGTGGCTGATGTAAAAGAATATCTTTTAGATTTAGAAAAAGAAGGAAAATTCAAACTCATAACTTTTAATGATAGAAAGTTATATTTTCCTAATATAGATGAGGAAGCTGTAAAAGATGCTATGGAAATGATTAAAAAGTATGGATCAGAAAGTATATTAAAAGCTATTAAAAAGTGAAGACCAGATATTTTGGAAGAAGTTGAATTAGAATTAGATAAGCAAGAATAAGGTTATTCTATTTCTAGGTCCCATGCCTGAAAGTGTATCCCACTAATATTCAAGATATCTTGTAGAAAGTCTTTTACAATAGTACAATATGCCAGTTAGCTCTATAAAAAGATAATATGTTCTCTTCAACGAAAGGAGATAAGAGATGCCTGATAAAGTTAGTCGAGTTCAAAGTAATGAGGGTAAGGACCCAGGATCAAGTTATCGAGACAACAAGGATGGAACTATTCATGTAACACATCACGACCAAGACACGAGAACCAGCTACGATGTAAGGTATGGCGAAGATGCTGACAACGAGGATAATGCTCTTCCCAACACTTTGCATACGAGCAAACAGTAATTTCTTAGAAATTAATCTTTTTATGAGCTACATGTAGGCTCTGCTAATATATCTTTTGAAAAACAGAGCCTACAGCCTTACTTAAATTGTTTTTCTTGATGTTATATGAAAAAGAATGACGAGTACATTAAAAAGGCTGAAGAATATATAGATTTCATAATTAAAAGTGATTTAGAAGGAAATAAATTATTAAAAAGAGAGTATCCTGGAGTTATAGAACATGATGATAGTGATTTAATTATTGCAGAACAAATATATAAAGATCTTAAGAAAATGTGCATAGAGTATAAAAAGGGGTTAGTTGATGATGAAACCATTTCAGAATTCTGTGCAAATATTATGTATAAAAAATATTCACCCAAAGGAGTAAGTAAAATAGTAGCCGATGAAATTTATGATGCTATGGATTATATTAGTGAATTAAGTTTTCTTAAAAAGGATTCCACTATTTCCTAGTTCTATTAATCTTTTCTCTATCTGAGTGCATATCCATATGTTTTAAATAGTATCCATTTACTCTATTTAAATAATCTAAATCATTCTTTTTTAGAATATCGAAATATTCCTTATCTAGCTCATAAGCAATTCTAGAGATTGAGATATAAAAGACACCCATCCCTAAGTCCTATGCCTAAAAGTGTATCCCACCAAGTCCTATAGTCTTTATTCTTGTTGGTGTTTACTGTAGAATAGAGCGTTGTGTAGCTCTTTTCAAAAATCCACCAAGGAGAAAATACCAATGAACAACTTGCAATGGCAAGAGATGTATCCCAACCTATTTCTCGTTCAACAAGACGGTATAGGTGTCGTATACTCCCCATTACTTGGCAAATTCTTTTATGCCAATGGTGATGGGATGGCGATTATTGCGGAGTACTTACAGTTAGGAAAGCCAGGAAATCATCCTTTCCATGAACATCTGGAAAGTAACGGCTTCTTCCATACTGTAGAACCCCCAAGAACCGCTAATGATGAATGGTTTAATAGCCGAGAATTAACAGTGTCCATGACCTCTGCTTGCAATCTTCGCTGCGTATATTGTTATGCAAACGCTGGTGTGAACTTTCTTAGCCCTACCATGGTCTGTAATAGAAAGATCAATTAAGCAGATGTATGCGTATGCAGAGACTAGGGGTTGATAAAGAAGTAGAACTAAGCTTTCACGGAACTGGAGAGACAACAGTCAAATGGGGAGTAATGGTAAAAGCCGTAAACTACGCTTTGAATCTATTACCTAAAGAGTAGAAGATTAAATTTACACTCGTTACAAATAGAACCTTAATAGATGATGAAAAAGCGGAATTTCTGGCTAGACATAACTACTCAGTAGTTCTCTCCATGGACGGAACTGAAACCGTTCAAAATAAGCTTCGTCCAAAAGCCGATGGGTCGGGATCTTATCAAGCAGCAATTAGAGGAACTCAAGCTTTAGTTAAACATGGAGTCTTCTTTGCCATGAGGTCCACGATAACAGGGCTGAATCAGGATACTATGCTTGATTTTCTTGAGATATGTGCATCAATCGGCTGCAAAGAAATCAGTGTGGCACCATTCTCTCTTACAGGGCGAGGGAAGGAAGGAGTACCTGATATTGATGCAGAAAAGTTCGTCGCACACTACATTGTTGCAAAGAAGAGGGCAAAAGAATTGGGCGTAGTTTTCCTAATGCCTTCTGACTACTTGGATAATGTGAGTGCAAGGTACTGCAATGCAGATGGAGAATCCTTTGCAGTAATGCCACAAGGGATTATATCTACTTGCACAAGGGTAACCCGAACTGAGGATGCCCTCAGTAGTACATTCGTAATAGGAGAAGTTACTCCAGACGAGGTTATCATTAAACAGCAAAGGGTTGACGATTTAAAAGGCCTCAATCTGTATAACTTTTCCGAATGTGCTGGGGGATGCCACCATACTCGCCTAATAAGCGGAGGTAAGCAACCTCAGAATTATTGCGAAATTATGCAAGGTGTTCTTTGGGAGACTCTTAAAGAAGCTGCCTTGAATGGATAAATATTTCCAGAACAGACTAATTCCCTTATAATATGGTACTTTCCAACGAAAGGAGGGGAGGAAAATGTCCGCATTTGGCAAAACTGTGACTGTAGTGGTCCAGTCCAATGCATGTGGTTGCAATTGGCAACAAGCAAAACCAACCATCCACAGTCTAAACTTTTTTTAAAGAAGATTCTCTTCCAAGTACCTAAATTGTGTATCTCTACCAACTAGAAGTTCGTCCATGATTTGAGAAACTTTATGAGTTGGCTTAAAGGGTTCTCCAAGTCTATACCCTTTGAATGTAAAAGTCCTTGTAGATATAAAAACTTTTATTTTGGAGTTTGGTAGTTCAAAGCTTCTAACCTGGCCATAGTGGGTAGGATTACCGTGTGGTATATCTCCTATACTAACCACATTTTTGAGTTTTGATAACTGAATCAAATTGTAAACTGCAGATGAGTAGGTATCTGTACCTACTAAAACAAAAACGCTAATTTTTTTTTGTTTACTTTTGATATAACTCAATAGAGGATTAAGAACATCTGAATCGCCTCCTTTATTGTTTCTTAAATCAATAATTAGATTCCTCATATTAGAAGCTTTAATATCCCTTACAACTTGACTAACTGTATAGCCTTTTTTTTCCTCGCATTCATTATATTGTAAATATACTGCATTTAACTTGGTCATACTTTCAACCCAATAGGTTTCTTTTTTTTGCAAAGTCATATCTAAATTTTTAACAGCACCAAAGATATCAATAAGTTCAGTGTTGTAATCTAGAGGAAGAACTTCAGCAACGGAATTCTTCCTACCTTTTTGAAATATAAATTTTGCATAATTATCATTCGTAATTCCAAAATAGTTTAGAATCTTTGGTTCTACTAGTTTGGTGGGAAGATAATATTTCATAGATGTTTCATTTTCAGTAGGAATTATTACTCCAAGAATATCTTCAATCCCACTGATTGATTTGTCATTTATACCTAGTAATTTAAATCCTAGATACTTTTCATACTCTTTGGATGCACCAATAACATAATACCCATCCGTAATGTACTTAAACTTAAAGGGGTAGTTCAAAGTACCAAGAACATCATCAGAAGCACCAATCTCTGTATGCCCATCGTTCAATCTTGCTAATAGCTTCATTAATCTAATGCCAAGCTTTTCAGTTCTGATGTCCTCTGGAATTGTTTTAATCTTCTCAATATCCGACAAAATTTCTCCCCTTTTTATATACTTAAAAGGGTTGGGATGCATTTCTACTAACTTGTTATAAAAATAATCTAAATCTGTAACTAATTGCTCTTGTGTAAGTGTTTTCATTTTGCACATTATATACCACTCCTCCTAACAATGGCATGATTCATATTACATAAAAAGTGCAATTCTGTCTTTAAGTTCTATACACTTTAATATCGCCCACCAGTCCTCTTTTAACGTCTTTATATAACAACAAATCTCATATACAATAAAGTATTGAAGTAGGTATGCTACGTTCTTTCAAAGTAGGGTTCAAAGAAAGGAGATTATCATAAATCTCGTATAATTCTGAAACTAACTATTGATGAAATTGTGTCAAACTAGTTCAAAGTTAAGAAATGCATATCTTTATCTTGTTATGTAGGTCGGTTGTGAGTTGGTAGAAGCTCACATTGCAAGTTCCTGCTTATACGCTGTAAAAAGCGAAGATAAGACGGAGCGTTTAGCAATCTAGCGGTGCAAGTCCGACGACCTACAAAGGTGTATACATATCCTAATATATATGCAATGTTGATTCCTTTGTCATAATCTTCTATTATTAAACAGATATTAATTTAATAAGGCTTATGCATATGACAGTAGGAAGAACTGTAGCTATCATTCTTCTAGCTATTATTGTTGGTGCAGTAGCAGGTTTCATTGGTAAAAGTATTTTTGTGGGAATTGGTTTTCCAATCCTTTTAATTGGTTTCTATGTCATAGGAAGGAGTCTCAAAAAAATGACAAAAGAAGTTCCTACTCAAGAATCATCACAAACAAATACAGGGAATAACAATTCAGGTAATACAAATAACCAAGGAAATTAGGAGAGCACCTTATTATTCAACTGAAGATCAGCATGACATTTAAAAAGGTGCACTCCATTGTTCACAGTTTTCCAGTTAGAAGATATTTCAACTTGTTATTCATTCCATTGATGTGCATGAATATGTTATCAGTTTTGATACATTCTGTTTGTATATCGATATCCTCTACCGTAGCAACATCATTTTGAGGCTGTAGTTCTTCTTCAACCTGTCTTAACAAATCAAATATAATTTTCCATCTAAATAGCTTATCATAATCATCCGTGTTATCGTCCTCCTCTAAATGCACCTCCTTGAGCTTTTGCATAAACAACTTCTTGTGATCCTCCATATCGTTTGGCCATAATACATTAAGAATACTGTCAATCTTGTCAAAAGAAATACTCATCTCCTTCCTCCTTTTTAAAGTTCTATGAACAATGCTTGATATTATACCGCTTTTGACAGTAATATGTGAAATATGCGGGTGAAAAGATGTATAATTCTGCTACTGGACGATTAGCTCAGCTGGTTAGAGCACTACATTCACATTGTAGGGGTCATTGGTTCAAATCCAATATCGTCCAATTACTTCAACTCACTAGTGCAAAATGCACACTTCTTAGCATCTTTTGGTATTTCTGATTTACAATATGGACAAATCTTTGTTTTCTTCTCTTTCTTCTTTGTTTCTTTCTTCGTAAATTTCTGTCCTGTATAGACTATGAAATACAAAACCAATGCGGTTATTAAGAAAGAAATTAAATTGTTGATGAAGTTTCCATATGTAATGACAACAGCCCCAGCTTCCTGTGCTTCTTGAAGAGAATTAAACTTCTGTGGACTTAAAGCAATGTACAAATTGCTAAAATCTATACCAGATATCAATTTTCCAATAGGTGGAGTAAGAATATCTTTTACCAGTGAGTCAACTACGGATTTCACAGCAGTACCTAGCATCAAACCTATTGCAACAGTAAGAGTTGAATCTTTTAATGCAAATTTCTTAAATTCGTTGAAAAAGCTAATAGATTTCTTCTTAACTTTAAGCTCATTATCTTTCATTTTCATTTTTTATCTCCTTTCTAAATCTATATATTAAAATAAATACCGTTAAAACAGTTAGTGTGGTATACACAATAATTTGATTCTGTATAACTTCGTTGAGAGATGAATTCCTGAATTGAAACAACAATATCTGAAGTACAGAAACAAACAAAAGAACAAATATATATCCATATATATTCTGCGATATGAAATAGTTTGCGATCATATACACCACTGCAAACCCAGTCATACAGAGTCCAAAAATTCCCAAATATTTTCCTACTTGAATATATTGCTCACCTACAGTCAATGAAATAATTAAATCTGTGAATATGAAATACATAATTGATATAACTATCCCGATACAAAAAGCTAAAGCAAGGGATATTAAAAGACTTTTTCTTTTATTCGCACTCTTGTTCTCATTTGATACTCTAGCAAACATAACTGAAGCAGTCATTACACAACTGAAGTAAACTAACTTCCCAAGCAAAGAAATAGCTCCGTATTCTGCTCTGAATGACTCATTTACAAGGACAAGATCAATAGTGTAGGGAATAGTAAGCAAAAGCATAAATATTGTAATTAAGATCAATTCTGTAAATTTCGTTTCTATTTGTTTTCCTCCTCTATGTACTTTTAGCAAAGGAAGTACAAATATTGTTGTAAAAACAGCAGGTAGTGAATTAGCAAGAATTAGTAGTGGTATATTTCCCCCCATTTTTATAGCTATTGCACCTATTGCAAATTTAAGAATTGTTTCGAGGAGTAGAAGAAGATTAACTGTTATAATTCTTTCTTCACCAAGCAGAAAAGCCTTTGAAATTGGTGATACAAAAGAAAAGAAAAGTGTTACTGCTAAATATATTACAATATCAACAGGGACAGATGCCAAAGTAGAAATTTGGTATCTAAACAAAAAGAAGGTAAGAGAAAGTAAAACTCCAATAATTCCTAGATACTTTAAGGCAATCCATCGATATCTTGATAGGTCACTGTTATCATTTTTAGCAACAATTTTTGTTAAAAATGACTGTATTGAAGTTGCAGGTATTTGTACTAGATATATTATTCCGAGGGCTGCTGTGAATATACTAAAAATAGATTTATCAGTATATTTGACTACAAATATATTGAATAGATAGTTTAATATTCCAATAATTCCTCCCAATACCGTAGTTAAAAATAGATTTCTCAAAAAAATGGTCTCTTTTTTGTGGAGTAATTTCATCTCTTGGTCTTCTTGCTAAAAGTTATATATAATAGAGGGACAAAATATACTTAATTTCTTGAATTATATCATTATGTCTGACGTTGCTGTAGGGATTATTTGTTTAATAGTAGGTTTTGCTATTGGAGCATTTGTTTTGTATCTCTTTAAGAAGAATCAGTCCAATTCTAGTGAGGAGGTTACTGAGGTTATAGAGCAAAGGCTTACTGAGCTTTTACCAGTGGTGCTCAACCAAGCTAATGAAAATTTGGTGAGGATGGCGAACGAAAAGCTTGGGTCTGAGACTAAACAAAACAGAATGGATTTGGAGAGTAAAAGGGAGGAGATTACGAGAATGGTTAAGGATCTCGAGAATTATGTAAAGACAGCAGAGAAGGAGAGAATAGATTCGTATGCTACATTGAAGAATTCTGTCGAGGAGAGTAGGAAAGTTACTGAGAAGTTATCTGTGAGTACAGAGAATTTGAAAAAGCTTCTGTCAGATAATTCGATAAGGGGACAATTTGGTGAGAAAGTTGCAGAGGATCTTTTAAAGATGGCTGGATTTGTGAATGGTGTTGATTATGAATTTAATAAGAAGCAAGATAATTCTGGAACGAGACCTGATTTTGCAATATTCTTACCAGATAAAACAAGAATAAATGTTGATTCTAAATTCCCATATGCAAATTTGCGTAATATGACTGAGACAGAGGATAAGGGAATGAAGCAAAAGTATATGAAGGATTTTGAAAGAGATGTTAAGGAGAAAATTAAACAGGTTACAACTAGAGATTATATTAATCCTGAGGATAAAACTGTTGATTTTGTTATCCTTTTTGTTCCTAATGAGATGATATTTTCATTTATTTATGACAAAATGCCTAAAATTACGGAAGAAGCTATGGCTAACAGGGTTATATTGGCTGGACCATTTAGTTTTACTGCTATACTTCGTATGGTTAAACAAGCGTATGAGAATTTTAGGGTTCAGAAAAATATTTACAATATAATTGGACATGTGAAGGCCTTTGAGAAGGAATTTGGAACATTTTCCGAGTCATTCTTTAAGATAGGAGACAAGATAGAAGCTTTACAAAAGCAATATGATACTGTTAGTACTACAAGATTTAATCAGTTGACTAGAAGGATGGACCAAGTTAAGTTAGAAGGTGTAAGAGAAGAAAATGATTCCTTTACAGCACTTTCTGATTCTGAAGATAGTCAGGAAAAGCTTTTAGATTAACTACTTACATCTTTTTTGCTAGTATTAGAAGCTCCCCAATTGAGTACTCCAAGGAGAATTAGTTCTCCTACAGGAATAATCTTTAGAAGGCCAAGCATTTTGTCTCTTTTCATTCTTTCTGCAATATGCATATATGCAAGTATTTCCATTACATAGATTACTATTTGGCCTATACCTGGAAGAAAAAGAAGAAGTAAATACAATGGATTTCTGCCTCCAAGCTTAAAAATTAATATGAGATCCAATATAGGTATCCAGGCAAACCAAGCATCAGGCTCTTTTAGCTTTTTAGCTATGCTCATTAGAGAGTATGATCTATATACATATGTAGCTAAAAGTATAGGGACAAGGATTACCCACATGGTCATTAAGAATATGAGAAAAGCTTCAGCAATTTCTTCTGATGTATCTTGGCTGGATAAGTCGTAGACCTCTGTATCATATCGGTAGCCATTTGATGCTAAAGTATCCGTATTTATTGCAAATGGCATAAAACCGACGAGTGCTATGAACAAAGCACAAAGTATTTTTTTCATTAGATTTATGTCGTTATATTAAATATTACTTTTTTAGTATATCACAAATTATATTAACATTTGAAAAGTGCGTACTGAATGTGCTACCTTATATACATCTATGGAATATCCTGAAATCAAAGTAATAGAAGGGAAAAAGCAGATTTTGTTCTCAGCACCGCATTGTAAGCTTCATAAGAGACCAAAATTGTCCATGTCATACAAACAAGCAGAACCATTTACAGAGGAGATAGTTGAAGAGCTGTGTATGCGCACAGGAGGCTTTGGGTTAGTTCTCAATAGTGATATTGATTATGATCCTAATTATCAGAAGGAGAAGAGGAATAATTACAAGAAAGAGGTAAGAGAAATAGTTAAGAGTGGGAAAATTAACTATTTCATGGATATTCATGGAATATTAGATGACCATAATTGTGATATCTGTATATGCTATTCGAGTAGATATTCTAAGTCATATAAAATCGCTAGGCTACTTGCTGAAAACATTGGAAGAAGAGAACTATTTGATATAAATGTACAGATTTTAAAATTTCCATACAGTGAAGAAGGAGAGGCATTGAGTGAGTTTGTAGCATCAAAATTGGCTGTTCCTGCTATACAAATAGAGATAGCTAAATATATTAGAGATGATGAGGAACTAGTTAAGTCTTTTGAAGAGAATCTGTGTTCTGTTATTAATAAAGAGTTTGTATAAAAATATTATCGGTTAATTAAAAAATATTTCCCATCTTTTGACTAGATATATTTCGTTTGTTATCCTGTATATCATCATTTAATTTATTTTATTATGATTATGAAAGATGATGTAGATAAAAAGGAAACTGCCTTGAATGAGAATGATTCTCCTAAGGAAAAAGCCATAGAAATGGCAGTTGCTCAAATTGAAAAGCAATTTGGGAAGGGATCTATTATGAAACTTGGAGAACAGAAGAAAGTTGATATTGATGTCATACCCACAGGTGCTATGTCTTTGGATATTGCCTTGGGTGTTGGAGGTATTCCAAAAGGTAGGATTATTGAAATATATGGTCCAGAATCATCTGGAAAGACAACATTAGCAATACATATCTTGGCTGAAGCCCAAAAAATGGGTGAAGCAGTTGCTTTCATAGATGCAGAACATGCATTTGATCCAGGATATGCTAGGAATATTGGATTAAATATAGATGAGCTATACATGTCACAACCTGATTTTGGAGAACAAGCCCTTGAGATATTAGAGACCTTAGTTAGATCTGCAGCTTTTGGAGTAATTGTTGTTGATTCTGTTGCCGCACTTACACCAAGAGCAGAAATAGAGGGAGAAATGGGAGATAGTCATATGGGATTACAAGCTAGACTTATGTCTCAGGCGTTAAGAAAAATTACAGCTATCGCTGCAAAGACTGGTACGACAATTATCTTCATAAATCAGCTTAGAATGAAGATAGGGGTTATGTTTGGGAATCCAGAAACAACTACTGGAGGGAATGCACTTAAATTCTATGCATCTGTAAGATTGGATATTAGATTGAAGGATAAGATATTGAAGAATGGTGAAGTCATAGGGCATTCTAGAAAGGTGAAAGTGGTTAAGAATAAAGTGGCTCCTCCATTTAAGGAAGCAACTTTTGATATGATCTACCCAATGGGTATTGATAAGGAGAGCAGTATCTTGGATGCAGGATTGCAGTTAGATGTTATTCAGAAATCTGGAACTTGGTTTCGATATGGTGATCAACAGTTGGCCCAAGGGAGGGAGGCAGTTGCTGAATTATTAAGAAAAGATTCTAAGCTTAAAGAAAAAATAGTGAAGGATATTAAGAGCAAGGCCAAGATTAAGTAATATGAAAATTACGAAGCTGGAGTCTCAGAAAAAGGATCCTTCACGTGTTAATGTTTTTGTAGATAATGAGTTTTTTTGTAGTCTTTCATTGGCTAGTATAGCTCATTTTTCTTTGTATACAGGGAAGGAGTTAAAAGAAGATGAATTGGGAGATGTATTGGAATATGATTTGGAGCAAAGGCTTTTTGATCGTGCAATAGATTTGGTTGTTAGAAATCCTAAAACTGTCTTCCAAATTAAGCAATATCTGAAATCTGTTCTTGCAAAGAAAAAAGGTATTTGGTATGTAGAATTAGACAAGGAGAGAGAAAAGGGAATAATTGATAATGTAATACAAAAATTAGATACATACGGGTATGTAAATGATGAGGTATTTGCTGATATGTTCATACATGATAGGTTGAAAAATAGACCAAGGGGAAAGAGTCTCATTGTATCAGAATTAATTTCGAAGGGAATAGACAAAGATATTGCTCAGCAGAGAGTAGAATGTCTTGTTTCTGATGAATATCAAATGCTAAAGGATGTATATGAAAAGAAATATCATAATGAAAAGATATCCAGAAGAGATACGAAGAAGATATCATTTTTACTTCGTAAAGGTTTTAACTGGGACTTAATTGATCAATTAATATCAGATGACACTGGAGAGTAAAAGAAAATGGATTCTTCCTACGAAAGTATATGGGGTCGAGAATGTAGTGGAGTCAATACTTAGGAAGAGAAATATTACTGATACTGAGAAATTTTTTTCATCTGATCCTAAAGATATTCCTTCTCCATCTAAATTGCATAACACGGATTTGGCTTCAAAGAAGATTTTAGAGCATATAGAGAAGAATTCAAAAATAGTAATACATGGTGATTTTGATTGTGATGGAATATGTGCTACAAGCATACTTTGGGATTTTCTGTACAGAGATTTATCAAAGTATCTTGGGAAGAAAGTAGATGTTGTACCATATATCCCAAGCAGAATAGATCAGGGATATGGTCTAACAAAAAGTTCTTTGGAGGATATTCTTAATCTTGGAGGTGATTTAGTAATATCGGTAGATTGTGGAGTAAGAGATTTTGATTTAATTGCAGAATACAGAAAAAAAGGTTTGGATTTTGTTGTAACAGACCATCATCAACCTCCAAGTAATTTTCCAAAAAGATTGAGCTATCCATTGGTACATCAAGCATATCCTAAGCATGAATACCCATATAGTGAAATATGTGGTAGTGCGGTTGCATTTTTGCTAGTACAGAGGATAAAAGAACTAGTAGGTATGGATGGTGGTATAGACGAAAATACAAAAGGTTTAGATTTGGTTGGCCTTGCCACGGTTTCAGATATAATGCCTTTAACTGGTGTAAATAGAATCTTTGTAAAATTAGGATTAACACAGATGAGAAAAGGTTCTAGGAAGGGACTTAACTATCTAATATCAAAGGCAAAAATAGATGCTAAGATGTTAAATTCCTACCATTTAGGATATGTAATAGCACCACGTATAAATGCATCTGGAAGAATAGGTTCTGCAATAGAGGGTGTAAAATTGCTCGTAAGTGAAAGTAATTCTATGTGTGAAAAAATAGCTCTAGATTTGGAGAGATTGAATCTTGAGAGACAGAAAATGACAGAGGATATCCTTAACAATTCACAGAAGCAACTAGATGAAAATGATTTAGGAAAAATAATATTTGTACTAGGAGAAGATTGGCATGAAGGAGTGATAGGGTTAGTAGCAGGAAAACTTTTGGAGATGTATCACAGACCTGTTCTAGTTACTACAAATAATAATGGTCTAGTAAAGGGTTCTGCAAGGAGTATTTCTGGTTTTAATATAACTGATGCTCTAGAGAAAAGTAGTAATTATCTAGAAAGATATGGTGGTCATGAATTGGCTGCTGGATTTACTCTTAAGTATGAAAATATGAGTAATTTCAGGGATTCCTTAATAGATTATGCAAACGGCAAGATTACAGATCAAATGTTAGAGGAGAATGCTTTGAAACCAGATGTGCTTGTTAGTACAGATGAAATAGGAGTCTTACTGCTAGACTCTCTGTCTAAGCTTGAGCCATTTGGATATGGAAATCCTAAGCCTGTCATAGCCTTGACAGAATTGATTGTAATTAAAAAGCAGGTCATAGGAGCAGGAAAGAACCATATGAAATTAGTTGTAAAGGGTGATGGTATCGATCTATTAACATTAACTTTTTTTAATTGTGAGGAAGATATTTCTAAAATTAATGAAAATTCTGTAATAGATGTAGTAGGATACACAAGTGCCAATGTTTGGAATGGGAGAGAAAATGTAGAATTTAATGTCAGAGAGTGGAAATTTCATTAACAAATTGATAGAATCGACACATTAAGTTTCAATAAATATCTATATGGAGATGAAGAGAATCTATGTTAAAAAAACTCCTGAATTTGTTGGCAGTAAAGTTCGAGTATGTGGTTGGGCTTCAAAGGTTAGAGATCATGGCTCCTTAGTATTTATTGATATTCGTGATTGGAGTGGAAAGTTACAATTAGTACTAGATTCTTCAAAAATAAAGCTTAGTGAAAAGGTTGGTCTTGAGTACGTTATTGATGTCATTGGGACTGTAAAAAAGAGAGAGGCATCTATGGTAAATAAAAATATGGAACTTGGAGATATAGAAATAGAAGTAGAAGAAATAAAAATACTTAATGCTTCTAAAACTCCTCCATTTCCTCTGGACTCAGATGGTGAAGATATTGATGAAAGCATGAGATTAAAGTATCGATATATAGATATAAGAAGAAAGAGAATCAGAGACCTAATAGAGCTAAGGCATAAAATGGCTATGGCTACAAGGCAGTGGTTTACAGAAGCTGAGTTTACTGAAGTTCAAACACCTCTTCTAACGGTTAGTTCTCCAGAGGGTGCAAGAGACTACCTTGTTCCAAGTAGAATCTACCCAGGTAAATTCTATGCTCTTCCTCAAGCTCCACAGCAGTACAAACAATTGCTTATGGTCGGTGGTGTTGATAGATATTTTCAAATAGCCCCATGTTTTAGAGATGAGGATCCTAGAGCAGACAGACATTCTGGTGACTTCTATCAGGTTGATGTCGAAACTTCATTCTTAACTCAACAAGAATTTTTTGAGACAATGGAACCTTATTTCTCGTATCTAACTGAAAAATTAACGACAAAGAAGGTTCAATCTAAAGTATTTCCACAGATTCCGTACAATGAAGCGATAGATAAATATGGAACTGATAAACCTGATCTTAGGTTTGATATGTATCTAATTGACCTAACTGATGAATTCAAAAAATCTGGTGCAGACATATTTAAAGGTATAGATTGTGTTAAGGGTATTTTAGTTGATCAAGAATTCAGTAAAAAAGAAATAGATAAACTTACAGATGAGATGAAGTTGGAAGGAGCTAAAGGAATGGTCTGGTTAGCTTTGGAAAATGATGTATTGTCAGGGACAATGGCAAAGCTGTTTCCTAAGAAAGTCCAAGAAGAGATAATTAAGAAATGTAAAGCTGCAGGATATAAAAAAGGAAAACAATATATCTTTGCGTTTGGAGATGAATATGTGAAGGCATGTAAATTTGCAGGTATTCTAAGGAATAGAATGGGAGAGCAGTTGAATCTAAAGGATCCTAATGTATTAGCTTTTGCATGGATAGTTGATTTTCCTATGTTTGAATGGGATGAAAAGAATAAAAAATGGGATTTCGGACATAATCCTTTCTCTATGCCAAGAGGTGGTCTAGAAGCATTAAGAAACGAAAAGCCTGAAGATATATTTGCTCAGCAATACGATGTCGCATGTAATGGTTATGAGTTAGCAAGTGGGTCTGTTCGAAATTATCATCCAGAGTCATTCATAGAGGCGTTTAAGATATGTGGATACACTGAAGAGGAAACTAGGGCTAAATTTGGTCATATGATTTCAGCATTTGAATATGGTGCTCCACCTCATTGTGGGTTTGCAGTTGGTTTTGATAGATTTATGATGATCCTTTCGGATGAGAAAAATATCAAGGAAGTTTATGCTTTCCCCAAGAGTAATGCTCAAGAATTGATGACAGGTGCTCCAAGGGAAGTGGATAAATCTGATTTAGATGTACTTGGGATAGAGTTAAAGAAACCTGTAAAAAAATAGCTAGGGATTATTAAAAAAGACTTGTACCTTTTGTCTCTAGCTCGGGTTCTGGGAGATCTATTTTATCTTGTACAATATCATAATTGATTGCTGGATAGTAGAATTCAAACTCTCCTTTGGTATCATCAGTAAAAACAGCCTCTCCTGATATTAAATAAACGGGTACCATATAGTCCATTTCTGTATAATTTTCATAATAAACAACAAAAATCTCCTTGTTTACTATAAACTTCTTAACACTTTTTGGTTGATATTCAGAAATATAGTCTCCATCTTTCTCATATAAATATACAAGACTTCCTTTACCAGATTGGACCATCTCCAAAGCATATTGTGGGGATACAAGCTCGTATGTTCCACAGGCTTCTACATCAACAGGCCAATATGTATAATCAATCTGATATATATTTGGCATGGTTTCAATCTCCTTCCTTTCAACTCCAACATATACAGATATATTAGAATCCTGTGAATGTGGTAACGCAACGGGAGTATCAAATGTGTAGATTTGTAACTTTTCATCATTTATTATTTGACTCGTCTTAGTGGGTTGTATTGATAATCTTGCAGTCAATGTCTTTACCATATCATCGGCTCCTACAATGTTTGAAGGTATTGTAACCAGTGATTTTTGTCTAGTGAAATCAACTTTAATTAGATGGGCCTCTGAAGCAGACCCTGCTTTTGTAAAAGAACCATCAGCAGCTACCCTTATATATGTAGTTCTTACAGTTCCAGAGCTATAGTCCGATGTATACTTGTCGAGAGTTCTAAGTGCACTGGCAGCCAAAGTTCTAGCTTCCTGCTCGGTCGGTACAGAGCTATCCATAGTCTCCTTCCTTATGACTTCTGGTGAAGTCTTTAATGTGAAATTAAGATTCTTTGCCTGAATATCCAATGACCTCCCTGTAGTACTATCCTCCCACACATAGCTTTTTGTTCCATTCTTTTGAATTTTGTCTGGATCAAACCCCATTTTGTTGGCTAATGCCTTTGCTTGTCCAATTGAATTGATGGACTGTGTAGGATTATTAAATCTATATACATTTACAACTCTTTGAAATGAATCTATTTTCCCAGTATCTGTACTAATCTCGAAGACCATTTCTGAACCAGAGGCAAGTGGAAGACTTGGAATATCAATTTTTGCCTTTTCTAAAAACTCTTCTTTACTTTCCGTACATGCGAAATTTGCAGTAAGATACTTCGGTGGAAGTTGATTCCTAGGACGAAGAGTCACAAATAGAACAATTATGGTAAATATTACAAATCCAATCCCAGCAACAACACCAAATCTTTTTGTCCAAAACGCGGCTTCTGTTAATGTCATGGTATAATCTTAGCAATACTTTAGATGACTATCAATTATATTATACAATTAACTAAATGAGAACAGATGAAGAGAATAAAAAATTATCAGAAATACTGTTTAGTAATGTAAAGAAATCTCCTGATGATATTTTTAAACAATATCCAAAAAGAAAGCTAAAGGACGGAGCTATGGTTTTAAGATTTGCTCCAAGTCCAACTGGTTTTCTACACGTAGGTGGCGTATTTAGTGCACTAATATCTTCTTGGATGAGTAGACAAAGTGGTGGAATTTCAATTTTAAGAATAGAAGATACTGACAAAACAAGAGAAATTGAGCATGGAGTAAGAACAATTGTTGATGGATTAAGTGACTTTAATATTCATTTTGATGAAGGTGTACTCGCCGATGGTTCTGATTTAGGGAAATATGGCCCATATATGCAGAGTAAAAGATTGGATATTTACAAAGTATTTGCAAAAGAAATGGTAAAAAATGGTTTCGCTTACCCATGTTTTTTGACTGAAGAGGAGTTAGAAGAAATTCGAACAAAACAAGTTGAACTTGGAGTGAGAACTGGATGCTATGGCGATTGGGCCAAATGGAGAAATGCATCTTTTAGCGAAATAACGCAGGAATTAGAAAAAGGGAAAAAGTATGTAATTAGACTTGCTTCTACTGGAAGGTTTGAGAAAACATTTGATTTTGTTGATTTAATAAAGGGAAGAAGTACTATACATGAGAATGATATGGATGTTGTTCTTCTAAAGTCAGATGGGTATCCAACATATCATTTTGCTCATCCAATAGATGATACATTGATGGGAATAACCCATGTCATAAGGGGAGACGAGTGGTTCTCATCGGTACCTTTACATGTAGAACTTTTTGAGAAGTTAGGTTTTACTAGAATCCCATATGCTCATATTCCTACCTTGATGAAAATGGATAATGGAGGAAAAAGGAAATTAAGTAAAAGAAAAGACCCAGAAGCAGATGTGGAATACTACACTAAGCATGGATATCCACCAGAAGGAATAACAGAGTATCTTTTGAATTTAGCTAATTCTAATTTCTATGATTGGAGGAAACAAAATCCAAGTGCATATTTAACAGAGTTTAGGATTTCTTTTGAGAAGTTTAATAAGGCAGGAGCTTTGTTTGACATGGATAAGCTGAATGATATTTGTAAAGAATTCATAGCTAGTTTAAGTGGTGAGGAACTTTACGAAAGAGTATATGATTGGTCAAAAAAATATAACTCTGAGTTGTATGAATTACTATCGAAAAATAGGGAGTACAGTATTAAAGTGCTAAATATTGAAAGAACAGGGGAGAAGATTAGAAAGGATTTTGTTAAGTATGAAGATGTCTATGAACAAATTAAAATACTCACTATAGGAATTAATGAGTTTGATGATATCTCTGACAAGATTAGTAAAGATGAGCAAGTTAGGATTTTGAAAAAATATCTTGAGAATTATACACAAAGAAAAGATGCCAATGCATGGTTTGAAAATCTAAAATTAATTGCTAATGACTTAGGTTATTGTACTGACAGAAAAGAATTTGAAAACAATGTAGGTAAATACAAAGGTATGGTTGGAGATGTAGCTATGGTCATAAGGGTTGCGATTACAGGAAAGACTAAGAGCCCTGATTTATATCAGATAATGAATGTCTTAGGAGAAGATGAAGTACGAAAAAGGATAGAGGGATATATTGATAAAATGGTATAATGTCTGCCGATACTGCTGGATCGTCTAATGGTAGGACGACGGTCTCTGGAACCGTTAATCCTAGTTCGAATCTAGGTCCAGCAAGTCTTGCTCTATTTCTCTAATTCCTTTCATCCAAAACTCCCTATTAGTTATATCTATTCCCATATTTGCAAATATTTCCTTAGGAGATTTTGTACTTCCAGAGCTTAAAAATTGCTTCAAAAGTTCTACATTCTTTTTATCTTCCTTTATCAAACTATTTAAGGCTTTTGAAATGAGAAGTCCACATGCATATGAATATACATAGAAAAATTTTCTAAAATGTCCGACATAAATCCACCCATACTTCATAGAATCATCTGCTTCTACAGAATCACCCATATATGACTTCATATGCTTAATATAGAGATCTGAAATATATTCTTTGTTAAGGTATCCTTTACTTCTGAATTGAGAATGTAATTCTTTTTCAAAGTTTAGAAAAGCTATTTGCCTAAATATTGAAGAAATATCATTCATAACTTTCTGATTGAGAATTGCAATTTTGTCTTTTTCATTCGCATTCATTAGTATCTGTTCAAGTGTAAAATTCTCAAAAAATGTACTTGCAACTTCAGCTAGAGATGTAGGATATCCATTATTAAGTTCACTTTGTACAGAAGAAAGCTTAGAGTGAATTCCATGACCGCTCTCATGAGCAATGGTAAGGACATCGTTTAGTCTATTGGTATGATTCAAAAGAATATATATCGGATAATTTTTCCCTACACTAATACAGAAAGCACCTCCTGTTTTTCCACTCTTTGGCATAACATCATATTGAGAATTTTTGTCAAATGAATCCACTATGCTGGAAAAAAGAGGGTCTATTTTTTCAAAAGAATTTTTAACTAAATTCATTGATTCTTCATATGTATATTCAAGATTTATAGGGCCTAATGGAACGTTTCTCTCATAATATTTAATGCTCTTTTGCCCTAATGTCTTTGCTTTGTATGTGTAATATCTTTTTGAAATATCAAAGTGTTCTGTAACAACAGAAGCTAATGTATCGACAATATCTACATCTATATCATCAGCTATATATCTGCTTAAATCAGGTCTTGGTATTTTTCTGTATTCATCAGAAATTTTTTTGTATCCTAATATTGAATTGATTTCAAATTCAGCAATTTCAAAATATTTTTTGTTTATTCTATTAAATTGCTTAGAAGCGTAATCTCTAATTTCTTTTTTTGGTGAATTAAGATATTTTCCAATTTCATTGTACGATATAGTTTTTGTTGTAAATTCGTCATCTTTTACAATTAATTTTTGTTTGTCTAGAAGTTCTGATAGCATGTCAGCCCAGTTAGAATATGATGTTTTTGATGTGATATTAAAGACTTTCTCCTCTTTATCTGATAATAAATACTTTGATGCTAAAAAGAGGGTTTCTAAATAGTGTTTGTAATTTTTCAGAATGGGTGAATTGAGGAATAACTTTTGACGTGATTGTGGAATTTTAGATATGCTTAATTCAAAGAATTGAACTTCATTTTCAAGTTTTGTAGATATTTCATAGATATTATTAAGTTTAGCTTTTACCTCTGTATCTGTTTGATTGAGCGAGTTTAAAAGAGAGAGGTAATATGATGGTTTTGTACATTGCCCATATTTTTGTTGTAATTGCTCATATTCTGTTATTGCATTGAAAAGAACATTTGGATCTTTAAGATAGTTTTTGTTTTTCTTCCACTTCGTAGCGAATTTCTTATTTTCTTTGATTGAAATTTCTATGTCTTTTTGAATTTCGGTATCTGAGATATCTTTGTAAAGTTTGGTTAAATCCCATTGGATATTCATAGAGTGTTTTTTGATGTTATGTTTGAGTATTATTCGCTTTGATTATATCTTTTTTTTGATATTGCTTGCAATTTATATATTAAATATGTTTGTGATATAATCGGAGAACACTTTGACCCAGTATCGCTGGATAGTGGCGGAAAGAAAGCCTTTAGGCAAGTAGAATCCGACGGAAGGTCTCCGAAATCATAGACTAAGCCGTATTAATGCGGTTACAAAGGAAGTTCTAGTAATAGAACTTCAAAATAGGGTGGTAACGCGGTGTACATTCGCCCCTTGATGCATTTTGATATTTGTTTATCAATGTGCATTAAGGGGTTTTTTGTTAAATTTAGTATGTTTTGAGATAGTATGAATAAATCAGAGAAATTAAAACAGGTTGAACCAAATGTAGATATAGTAAGAATGGAAGAGGAGATTGCTAGATTTTGGGAAGAGAGTGGTATTTTGAAGAAGTATCTTGACAGAAATAAGGGTGCTAAAGAACATTTTTCTTTTATTGATGGTCCAATAACTGCGAATAATCCTATGGGTGTACATCATGCATGGGGAAGAACATACAAGGATATCGTGCAAAGATATAAGAATATGCTTGGATTTGAGCAAAGATTTCAGAATGGTTTTGATTGTCAGGGTTTGTGGGTTGAGGTAGGAGTAGAAAAGGATCTAGGTTTTAATAGTAAGAAGGATATTTTGGAGTATGGTTTGGATAATTTTACAAAGAAGTGTGTTGAAAGGGTTAAGAAGTTTTCAGCTATTCAGACTGAGCAGTCTAAGAGACTTGGTATGTTTATGGATTGGGATAATAGCTACTATACTATGTCAAAGGAGAACAATCTTTACATTTGGCATTTTCTAAAGGTTTGCCAAGAGAAAGGGTTGTTGTACAAAAGCAAGTCTGCTACTACATGGTGTCCAAGGTGTGAGACTGGATTATCTCAACATGAGCAGGCAGATAGTTATAAGGTGGTGAAGGATACAGCTTTGTATGTGTTTTTTAAGCTTCTAGAAGGTGATAATAGGTATGTTTTGGCGTGGACTACTACTCCATGGACTTTGAGTGCAAATGTGTTGCTTGCTGTTAATCCTGATCTTGAGTATGTTAAAGCGGATATTGATGGTAAGGTTGTTTTTTTAGGTCTTGATGCAGCTAAGAGGTTGAATATTTCAAAGTATGAGAAGATTGATGTTAAAAAGGATCTTGTTGGGAAGGAGTATGAATCTTTGTTTGATATTCCTGCCCAAAAAGGTGTTAAGCATTATATTGTAGAGTGGGATTTAGTTGAATCTGATAGTGGCTCTGAGGTTGTACATATTGCTCCTGGGTGTGGAGAGGAAGATTTTGAGTTGGGATTGAAACTTAATGTGGATATGATTTCTCCACTTGATACTGCTGGAAGATTTTTGAGTGGATATGGGGATTTAGATGGTCTTTATGCTCATGATGTTGCTAATATTGTAATTAATGATCTTAAACAGAAAGGTTTGTTATACAAAACTGAAGAGTATGAGCATACATATCCTCATTGTTGGAGGTGTCAGACAAAATGTCTTTTTAGGTTGGAGGATAATTGGTTTATAAATGTACAAAGTATTAAAGAAGATTTGAAGAAAGCATCTATGGATGTTAAGTGGAATCCTCCTTTTGTTGGTAAGAGAATGCTTAGTTGGCTTGATTCTATGGGTAATTGGATGATTAGTAGAAAAAGGTTCTATGGATTAGCACTTCCATTTTATGAATGTCCAGAGTGTGGTAATTTTCATGTTGTAGGAAGTCTAGATGAGTTGAAGGATTTGGCTGTAGATCCAAAGAGGGTTGATAATCTGGAGAGTATCCATAGACCATGGATAGATGAAATTGAGATAAGGTGTCCGAAGTGTGGATGTCATGTAAAAAGGGTTCCTGATGTAGGAGATTGTTGGCTGGATGCGGGAGTTGTTCCATTCTCAACTTTGAAGTATTTGGAAGATAGAGAATATTGGGAGAAATGGTATCCTGCTGACTTTATAACTGAAATGATAGAGCAGGTTAGACTTTGGTTTTACTCCATGCTTGTATTCGGAGTAGTGCTTGAGAACAAGGCGCCATATAAAGAGGTTTTGGGATCAGCTGAATTGCGCGATGAGAATAATGAGAGGATGAGTAAGACTAAACCAAATTATATAAAATTCGATGATGCTGCTAATAAGGTTGGAGCTGATTTGATAAGGTGGAATTTTGCTGGTGCTTCTGTTGGTGCAAATATGAGGTTTGGGTGGACAATAGTAGAGGATGTGAGAAGGAGATTCTATCTTCCTTTGTGGAATTCATATAATTATTTTGTAACTTATGCAAGGCTTCATAATTTTGACTTAGATAGTTATAGTATTAAAAGTGTCAGTAATCCTATGGATTTGTGGATTATTGAAAGAACTAAGGAACTAATAGTGTCTGTTAGGAAGTCGTTGGATGTTTATAATATGGCAAGTGCCTCTAGAGATATAGAGCAGTATGTTAAGGATTTGTCTCAGTGGTACATAAGGAGGAGCAGAAATAGGTTTAAGAGTGGAGATATTTATGCACTTGGAACATTGCATTTTTGTCTTCTTACTCTTTCACAATTGTTAGCTCCATTCATGCCTTTTGTTTCTGAAGAAATGTATCAAAATCTTTCTGTGAATATGGGGCTTGGTGATTCTAAGGAATCTGTTCATTTAACTGATTATCCTAGTGTAAATGAGAAGGATGTGGATTATTCAATTCTTAAAGAGATGGAGAAGATAAGAATAATATGCTCTAACGGTCTGAAAGCAAGAGAGGGTGCAAAAATAAATTTGAGACAGCCTCTTTCGGTAGCATACATAGGTAGTAAGGATAAGTTAACTCAGGAGATTGTTAAGGAAGAGCTTAATGTGCAAGAAATAGAATATGCACAGAAGCCTGTGGAAGGTGAGAGCAAATTTACTGCAGGGGAGGGAGATATGTTTGTTACAATAAATTGTGATATTTGTGAAGAACTTAGGAAAGTAGGAATGATAAACGATTTCTTAAGGAGATATAAGGATCTTAGAAAGAAAAAAGGGTTGAAGATGTCAGATATGGTTACTGTTAGATTAAATGTGGAGGATGTTGATATGTTATCTGCACTTAAAGAGTATTCTGAAGAGAATTTGGAGGAGTTGCAAGCCAAGGAGATAGTTTTTACTAAGGATAAGCTAGATTCTGAGATAGTGGTAAATGGAAAGAAGATAGGAATCTCTTTGGGTTAGTCGTTTTCTATGTCGTATTTTATGCCAGTAACCTGTGTGAATTTCTTCATGGCAGTTTGAAGGTCCGTACCACTGGAAACAGCCAGTTCTCCGACTATGTTCTTTATAGCAGATTCTAGTTGTTTGTCTATGCTGATTGGTATCAGACGGCCTTCACTTTTCCTGTTCCTTTTAATGAAATTACAGTACTGAATGATTTTTACTGAATCATTTATATCTGCACTGTTTTCTAAGTCTTTAAAGATGGTTAAGATTACATTAAAATCCTTAACTTTGGGATCAACAGATGGTTTTTTCTTTAGAATTTGAATTGCTTTTTTTATGTCATTAGGTGAAAGTACTGGTCTGACCCCTAGGGATTCAACATTTTCTATTGGTGTAGAGATAGTGAGTGGATTTGTTACAAGCTCAAATTCAAAATATATTCTTTTTTGGCCATCAAATTCGATTTCTTTTTTGTCTTTTATTATTCCTGCCCCATGTGATGGATAGAAAACTTTTGATCCAACTTTGAACTCCATATTCATCCTCCAGTATGATATTACTACCTAATTATACCATAAAAAATGGTATAATTTCTGTTATGAATATTACTGTGATAGGAGGAGGAACAGGTACGTCTGTTGTGCTTGAAGGCCTTAAAAAGCATAAGGATTTGAACCTGTCTGTAATTGTTGGGATGATGGATGATGGTGGTAGTAATGCTGTGATACGAGATGAATTTGGTCTTCTCCCACTTAGTGATGTAAGGAAGTCTATAATCGCTATGAGTGAGAATAATGATAATGAGGTTTTGAGAAGGCTTTTTATGTACAGATTTTCAAATGGTGAGGGAATTAAGGGGCATACTCTAGGAAATCTTCTTATGGTTGCAATGGCGGATACTTTAGGATCGGAGATTGATTCTATAGAGATGTTTAAAAGTATGTTTGGTGTAAGGGGAAATATTATTCCAGTTACATTGGATAAGGTTAAATTAGTGGCTCAATATAGTGATGGAAGCAGTATTGTTGGGGAGCATTTGATAGATGAACCACTTGTAGATAAGAATATTACTAACATAGCTCTTGATTCTCCTGCAAAGGCTACAGAGGCTGCAGTAGAAGCCATATTAAAGGCAGATTATATTATCTTGGGTCCTGGTGATCTATATACTACGACTATTCCTAATATCTTAGTTCATGGAATACCAGAAGCGATTAAGAATTCTCACGGCAAAGTTATATATATTGCTAATCTGATGACAAAGATAGGGCAAACAAGAGGGAAGGGACAGACGGAGTGTTTATGGATATTAGAAAAGTATTTGGGAAAGAAGGTTGATTTTGTACTTGTAAATAATGGTCAAATTCCTGAGAGTGCGTACAAGAGGTATTTAGAGGACGGTGAAGATGTTATTAAAGATGATTTGAATGATAATAGTAAAAGGAGAATCATTAGGAGGGATCTTGTGGCTGGAGGTGTTGTAAAGAGGGATAAGGGTGATGTTTTAGTTAGAAGTTTGGTAAGACATGATAGTGAGAAGCTTGCAAATGAATTGATGAACATATTTGATTCAAATAGAAGCAGAGTTTTTTCTATGTTAAGGTCTTTTTTGTCCAAGTATAAGGATTAGTCCTTCTCCCATATTAGTTGTTTTTATTTTGTAATCACTTAGAAATTTGGTAATGATTTTTCCTATTTTGTGTTTTTTGTCAGGATGGTATTCAAAGATTATGTTTTTAACATATTTCATTTTTTTATTTATTCTTAAATCTTCCAGTACTTCTTTTTCAGCCCCTTCTATGTCCATTTTTAATAGGTCTATATTGTGGTTAATATAGTCACTTAGTTTTTCTGTGTTTACCAATATGGGTAGGGTTTGTTGTTTCCCATTCCATGCATTTTTTTTAAAGCTTGCTGTTGAAAAAGCACAAGTTCCAGATGAATCTATGTAAAAGGTTCTTTTTGTGTTTTTCCGTCCAAGAGCTATGTTATGTATTTTTACATTTTTTAATCTATTCTGTTCTATATTTTCTTGGAGTATTGGATATACATTGGGATTTGGCTCAAATGCTTGAATTATTGAATTGGGATAGATTTTCTTGAAATAGAGAATGCTTAATCCTATGTGTGAGCCAATATCAAATATGTGAGGCGAAGATGGTGAGAGGTTAATCTTGTATATTTGTTTTGAAAAGATTTCATTTGAGATTATTTTGTATTCTTCTTTGCATAGGTAAGTAACACTGTATTTTCCTAGTTTTGTGGTTTTAGGAATCATAAATGAGGAGATGGAGCTACATACCAATTTCATTCATGACGAACTGAACCTTTGATGCCCAGTTTTCAGCATTAGGTGGACAATAGTATATGCTGATTAATTTCGGTGTAGTTAGACCATTTTCATAGTATTTAGCAATACCTTTTGATACGGTCCATATTCCATCAGTCCAATTTTGGAAGGTCATTTTTCCCCAGCCCCAAGCATTGTATGGTTTGAAGGAACGATTTCCACCATTAGATTCTATTATTGATATTGCAGCAACGATTCTGTAGTCTATTTGATAGAAATCAGAAGCTTTGACAAATTCTAAAGCATAGTCTGCTAGAGGAGATTTTCTTCCAACGAGGTAATTTCTAATGTTTTCAACCTTTTGTGGATCAGGTATGTATTCTGGTTCTTTTTCTATTTCAGCAAAGGCAATATCTTCGTGTATGTTTACTTCTGTTGCTGAGAGAACAGCCTCAGATATGGTAGTGGTGTTTGGAGTATTTTGTTCTGTTTGGTGAGCTTCTGCAAGCTCCATTGTCATTTTTTCTGAGAATGATCCAACAATAGCAGCAGAAAATAGTATTCCACTTGTTACTGCCAGTATTTTTTTAGTTTTTAACAGCGATGGTCTCATGCCTTTGTTGTTAAAATTATTTAAGCAATACCCACTATTGTATCATATTACCCTATAGTAATCAATGTGCATATAGCTTAAGATAATTTTTAATGTTAACATTGTAGCATGAAAATGAAATTAATACCTAGAAGGGTATGGGTGCTTTTTTCTTTGTTGTTAATTTGTTCCTTTTTTGCTTCTTTCTTAGTGTTTAAGAGTAATCCAATTGTAGTGTTTTCTAGATTGTTTGGATTTGATGATTATTCTGTGGTGTATGATTCATTTAAGTTTCGTTTCGATGAGAGTGTAGGAGGTGTAATGAAGGATGAAATATATGATTCTCTTAAAAAAGTTAATTTTAATGGGAGAGATAGATTTGTATTGTCTGATGATGCTGATGCTGTTTCTATCTCTGTAAATGGTGGAAGTAATGCAGTAGTTGTAGATAGGTATGAGTTAGTTCCTGTGTCTGGCTTGTATTCTGTGAAAAATGGTGTGTCTTTAGAGGATCTTCAGAGTGATACTGTATATATTTTAAATCCTTTTTTTAAGGATTATTTGTATGATGTATATGGGATTGTATGTAGTGTTTTGGATTCGTATTCTTCTTTTGAAGAGAAATTGAATAGTGAAGAGGGAATTATTGGATTGGTTGAGTTTGGAGATATAGGGAGGGAGGTAAAAGTTCTTAGTTTTGATGGGAAGTATTTTTTGGATGATGATGGTGGTAGTTTGTCTGTGGTTTTGTATTGTACAAATGTTGATATGGGTAATGAGTATGTTGTTGAAATTGTGAGGAATAATCTGCCTTTTCGTGGTAGGAATGTAGACAGAGAGTCTTTGCTTAAGGTGAATATGGGTGGGGTTGTAGCGATTGCAAGGGATTTGCTTTCTAGAATGAGATATGTTGGAAGTACAACATATCCAGCGGACTTAATTGGGGATTTTTTGGCAAATGCAGACCTTACGCATGTTTCTAATGAAGTGTCGTTTGTTGATGGGTGCAGTAATAGCGGAGGAATGAGATTTTGTTCTGATGATAGGGATATTGATGTCCTTAAGAAGAGTGGTGTTGATATAGTTGAGCTTACCGGTAATCATAATAATGATTATGGGAGTGAGAATAATTCAAGAACGATAGGGATGTACAAGAGTTTGGGAATAGAATATTTTGGTGGAGGATTAAATGAGGAGGATGCGGGGGAAATTCTTTTTAAGGATATGAAGGGAACTAAGTTAGCTTTTGTTGGGTATAATTATTATGACACCATTTATAATAATCGGTATGTTTTAGCAGGAGATGATAGAGCAGGAGCTAATTCTTATTCTGTTGAGAAATTGGAGCGTGATATTAAGGTTGCTAGAGATAGTGGTGCTGATGTGGTTATAGTTACTTTTCAATTTCAGGAGTGTTATTGTTATCCTGATGGTGATGTTTTGTATCCAATTTGTTATGAACCACTTAGTAATCCAGATCAAAGAGAGGTGTTTAGGAATGCTGTTGATTTAGGTGCTGATATAGTGGTAGGGACACAGGCACATCAACCTCAGATGTTTGAAGAGTATAATGGTGGAATGATTTTTTATGGCCTGGGAAATTTATTTTTTGACCAGATTGAATGGATAGGTACGAGGCAGGGTTTGGTTCTTTCTCATTATTTCTATAGTGGAGAGTATATACAAACTAGGGTTACTCCTACGTATTTGGATAGAAATTTTCAAGTTAGATTGGCAACAGAGAGCGAGAGTGATGCATTGATGATGTCTCTAAATGGTGCTAGATAAAAAAAATACCCTCATATTTGCTATGAGGGTATCGTAGTAATATTGCTAACTAGTTATTTTATTGCTATCTCTTTGGGTTTGACTTCTTCAGCTTTTGGAAGTTTAACTTGTAACACTCCATCTACAAACTGAGCTTCCGCAGCATCAGGGTTTATCTTTGTAGGAAGATTGAATGATTGCTCAAATGAGCTTTCCATTGTGTGTAGGTAGTATTTCTTACCTTTTTCTTCCTTTTCATCAGTTTGTTTTGTATGACCAGATATTGAGATATTGTCCTGATGAATTGTAATTTTGATGTCTTCTTTTTTTACACCAGGTAGAGCCATTTTAACAAATATGTTGTCTTTGTCCTCCCATACATCGGCTGACAAAGAAGCAACACCTTGTTGTGATAATGGTAGTTCGTCCCAGAGTACAGGTGCAAAGAAGTCATCAAAGATTGATCTCACAGGATAATATGGTCTGTTATTGTCATCTCTTTTTACAATTTTCATATTGGTATTTGATAACAATTTATATACTAGCAAAGTATATGATGGAGTGCTAATCTTGTCAATACCCTAGAGTAATCAATTACGAATTAGTTATTCTTGAGTTTTTATAAATACACCTGCTTGGTCTGTAATTGTTAGTGTATCACCATAAAGAGTTCCGTTTATATCTTTTACAGCATATTTGAAATTGGAAGAATCAGAACTCCATTGAGCTATTTGGCGAACATTATCATATTTAGGGTCACTGAATATTTCATCAGATGTCTTTCCTCCAGTTGATGATGCCACAGAAGTAGATGAGAACAAGTTCCAACCAACATAATCATCAAGATTGATTGTTTTTTGTGATACTACAATAGTAGTTGGGATTTTAAGTTCCTCTGTTGCTATAATTAAGTATGATTCATTTGGTAAAAGGTCAAAATCTTCACCACTAATTATTCCGTTTTCTTGGACTACTAATTTTTCCCATTTATCATTTTTGAATATTCCAACAGAGGCTATTTTGTTTTGTGAATACTCAATTAATCCTTTCGCTGTATTGATTGGGGTTTCGGCAGAGAGAATATAGTATGCTTCTATGAAATTAACACCTTTGGATATGACGATATCTTTTGTTTGTGCTTTACAATTTTGTTGTTGTACACCAGATATTGAAACTCCATTTGCAGCTTGACAGTTTGAACTTAACTTGTATTTTAGATTTCCATTTAGTGAACAACATACATATTCCGATTCACACTTTTCCTTTGTTGTATTTTCTAAAATCTGAAAATCAGGTTTCTTCATGCATTCTTTTACTGTAATGTATTCTCTTTTTGTGTTATCTTCGTAAAGACAGCATTCAACTGTATCTTTCTTCTGCCTATCTTTTAAGCATGTTTCTCCTACTGCAACATTTAGATTTGCTTGTCCTTCGTATTGGCATATGCATCCATCAACATCTTTGCAAGGTCTTGTCCAGTTCCATGCTTGCGTTACATTGTTTATGTCTGCAATATTATTGCTATATCGATAGTCTCCAGTTATTAATCGATCAAATAGATCTTCACTGTCATATTGATATCCATCTGAAGGGAACTTTGCATATACATCGCTGTTTGTATTTTGAGTGTCTGTATTTGTTTGTGTATTTGTTGTTTCTGATGAAGATGATGATGTGCATTTGGCTTCCTCTTCATAGACATTTATCGTATTGGAAGATGTTTTCAAACATTCTTTAACACTTATCCACTTAGCTGTTTTTCCATCAGCAGATCTACAGCATCTTATGGAATCTGTGACTTTTTTATCAACTGAGCATGATTCTCCCAAGTTTATATTCATCCTATCTGTAGAGTTTTGGTCACCAAATATGCAGACACAACCATCTACATCAGCACAGTGTCTAATTTTTTGACTATTGTTAACTACCATTCCATCTCTTACACCATCAGATGTTTTGTAGTCTTCGTGTGCGAATATTTTGTTTATGATTCGGTTTTTGAGTAGAGTTAGAGTGTTGTCTTTGTGCGCATATGAAGCATATTTCTGGACGGTATATGGCTTTCCTTGAGAATCGAATGCCCAAGTTCCATGGTGTTGTGTATCTAGGATGTATTTTTCTCCATCTATGTCTAGAAGATAGAGGGACATGGTATCTCCTCTTCCAGTCACTGTGTTTGGAAGTTGTATTTTGTCTCCTATGGGCATTGTCTTGAATGTGTATTTGGTATTCCATATGTTGTCCGAAGAAGAAATTTGGAAATCGTATTGTGTGTTTGGTTGAAGTTTTGAGATATTTACAGCATATATTATTGGATTATTTGTTCCATCTCCGTAGATTTTTACTTCGTCAGTACGACTGTAGGTAGTGTCTTCACTTGATTTTTTGTAATTTAGAGCATATGTTGATTTAATGTTAGATTGCCAGTATATGGTAGCATCAATAGTGGATATGTTTGATGTTATAACCTGATATGGTTTTTCCTGTATTAGTTTTAAAAGGCGATTGTTGTTCTGCATTGTGGTAGTTGTTGAAACGAGTAATGCGGATGAGATTAAGAGCAGAACGAAGAATTTTCCTAAATGTTTATGCATGTCCATCTCTTTTTATTTTAGTTGGCTATATTTTAATATATTTTGATGTTATTTTGTAGATGGTCCGAATATGTCAAAGGCTATCTGAGTTGGTTCTGTTTTTTGATTTTTATTGGTAGAGAATTCAGGAAGTTTGTAGTGTGTTGGTTTTGGTCTAAATATCTTGGAGAATTCATCCTTATTTGAGATGTAGTGTTCAGTTATATTGGATATTTTGTTGAAAGCTTCTTGTATTTCCCATTGGTCTGAGAGGTATATGTCGCTGGGGAGTAGTGATAGTTTTTGTCCTGTGATTGGGTTGTATAGTGTAAGGATGATAGATTGTTGTATGTTGTAAGCATTTGTTTTGTGCTCGAGTGATTGGTTTTGTACATCTTGTATATTTATCTTTTTAACAAATTGATTAGTAAATGCAATGTTTTCTTTTGCGAGCCTAGGGAATGGTATGTGCTCCTTTTTGTGAATACTACTCCATTGAGATATGCTTGTTATTCCATATTGTGAAATTATTTGATCTATTGTCATTTTTACTGCTATTGTCTCTAAGAATAGTTGGAATTTTTGTGATTCTGGCATTTGTTGAGGTGTGTCTGGTAGCCTTTGTGTTCTGTAAATGATTAAGTTCATGGGTTCAGAAGGATACTTTTGTGGTATACGCAGAGAATGTATTAAAGGAGAGGTTTGAAGTCTGTTTTTTCCGAGGTCTATGTTTAGTGTTGTTTGTATGTCGTTGATTAGAATATATTTGTCAACATCAGCATTAATTAATGGTTCTTTTTTATTTATATTTTTCATTATGTCGTCATGGTGTTTTTCTATCATTGGATTGTTGTCCCATATTTGTTGTATTTCTGTCGGTGGAATTATGGTTGTTTTTATTTTTTTAGATGGCTTCGATGGTTTTTGAAAGTTGGTTTTTTCTTTTTGTGGATATACAGCGTGGTTGTCTTTCCATAATTTCCAGAATTGTTCTATTTTTCCATCTAGAGTAGGTTCTTTTTTAATTGTTTCGTTTTGTGAGAGTAGGTAGAGGTTGTGTAGTTTAATTGGGTTTTTTGATGGGTAGGTTGCTGCAAAATCATTGTATGTTGGAAGTCTGTCTAGTTGATTTGCTCTTTTGTATAGTTGTGAGAAATTTACTAGATTTCTCGTTTGTACATCGAATATTTGTTGGGTTAGTTCTTGTTTTATGTGTTCTTTTGATTCGTCTATTTCTATTTTAGTTCCATTTTCTTGAGAGTGTATGATAGTAGATAGTTGGGAAAGACTGAGTCTAGCTCCTTGTTTTTCTTGTTCGGGGTTATTTTCCTCAGCTTCTACTCTTTGCTGGTTGATTAGTTCTTCGCCTTCGTAGTAATTTTCTTCTTCCATAGTTTTATTTTACTATTCTGATGAATAATGGATCTTGTGAAGAGATAGTTATTTCTTCTCCATATATTTGGTTGTTTGAGTCTTTTATCGTGTAGAGGAATTTACCAGAGTCTTTTTTCCATTGTGCTATTTGTTGTAGTGATGCTTCTGCGTTGTTTTGTAGTATTTGAGCTGATGTGGTATTGCTGTTTGTAAGTATTGAGGCAGGAATTAGATTCCATCCAATCATGTCAGATAGTTTCGCAGTATTTTGTACATTTGTTCCTTGAGCTGTAACGGAGTAAGGAGAGGATGCTATAACTAGGTATATTTGTCCAGGTTCTAGATTGAAATCTTTTCCATTTATGGTTCCATTTTCATATTTAACGATGTCTTCCCATGTGCTGTTTGCAAATCTTCCTACGGCAATTACTTGGTAGTTGGAGTATTGAATGAGGCCTTTGGCTGTGTTAATAGGAACTTCGTTTGGATTTTGTATGTTGGCTGCTGTTACAAAGTTAATTCCTTCTTCAAATGTGTATGTGATTGTTCCTGTGTTGCATTGTGATTCTGGAATGTCTGTTTTTATTTGTCCTGTGCATTCGTATGGCATTTTCATGGAGAGGGTTGAATCTTTTTGGCAGCATACAGGGATTGTTTTTATTGATTTTTTGTCTGGTGTGCATGTGTATCCTTGGTCTATATTCATACGGTATCCCGCATTTTGTCCACTCATGTCGTAGAGGCATTGGCATCCATCGGCATCTAAGCAATATCTGTTTTTGTTTGACACAATCATTTCGTCTCTACTTCCATCTTTTGTTCCTTGTTGTGTTGTTTGTGTTGGAGTTTGTGTGTTTGTATTGGTGTTAGTATTGGTGTTAGTCTGTGTATTGCTATTATTGGTATTTGTATTTGTGCTTGTATTCGTTCCATTAGAATTTGACTGACTTCCAGGTTGATTTTGATTTTTTGATACAGATGAATCACAGTTGTTGTATTGTGAGTTTGTTACAGCAGATGAGTAGTCACATAGGTTTGTAATGGAAGCAATCTTAAATGGCCATGTGAGTTGTTTACTGCCATTTGTAAACCATGCGTATACTGTTTTTATGGCATCTACATATTTTTTGCCTTCGACGAGTGATTCTTCTGTGGAGCACTTTCCAAGTTTGTATTTTGCTCCCCACTGAGATAGTGGATCTCCTTCATATGTGCATGATTTTATGTATGATTCTTTTGCAACATATTTTAGGAAGTGTTCTATTTGTGCAGTAAAGTCTTCTGGAGGAGCTGTAGAACTTCCATGTATGCCAAAGTCTTCTATTTGTTGGTCGGGGAATCCTGCGTAATTACTTCCTCCAGATTCGTGTGCCCATATTGCCATTGTAAAGGCAGGGTCTATTCCAGCTTCTACTGATTTGCAGTAAACATCTTCGTAGCATTGACTTGCATATGAGCCTCCAGGGCATGATTGTTTGAATCTAGATAGTATATCAACTGTTTGGAGTTTGTTTGGTGGATAGTTACTTGCATCCATAATGATGCCTGTTTTACAATTTGCCCCAGATTCTGCGTATACAGGACCTTTTAGAAGTGTTTTTAGTCTTGCTGTGAGTTGTTCTTGGAAGGTGTAGTCTGCATAATCTTGTATGTTGTATTGTTGTCCATTTGAATCAAAAGCGAATGTTCCATGGTATTGTGTGTCGAGCATGAGAGTTGCATTTTCAATATTTACGAGTATTAGTCTCTGAGGAGATGATTTGCCAGTTACTATGTCTGGAATGTGTATTTCATCGCTTATTTGTTTTGTTGTGAATGTGTATCCTGCCCATGTGTTGTCTTTTGTTTTTATTCTGAAGGTGTATTTTGTATTTGGAGAGAGGTTTTTCAATTCAACTTTGTAGACATTTCGGGAGGAAAGATTGTCTTGATATATGTTAGAATCAGAAGATTCTTTGAATGGTAAGGTACTAGTTTCTTGTTTGTAAGAGAGGGTATATATGTGATCTTTATTTGCTTTCCAATATATTTGTGTAGTTGTTGGTGTGGTATTGGCAACTACTATTTGAATAGGTTGTTGTTTTTGTATGTTTCTTTGTTGTACAACATTTTTTATGAGTAGAAACATTGGTGTTATTATGACCAATGTAAACAGGAAAGGTAGTATGGCCTTTTTGAATTTGTCGGCGTATTTCATTGTTATTATGATACCAAAAATGTTCTCTTTTGTGTATATTTGTCTGTGTCAGTATCTTGTAGTAAAATCTTGTCATTAGTTCCTGCTCATTTTAAAAATCCATAGGAGGAGAGATGATAGAGAATAGAGTAGCTGTGAGAGCCTTAGATATTTTTTTCCCAGATTACGATAGGTATGCTATCCCGTTTCGTCAGAAGTTTAGTTCTGTTATTGGGAAAGAGATATCCGCAATTGATGTAGTTGACATGTTCTTCGAGAACGAGTCTAGTGAGAGTTTGCATCTTTGTGCAATATTCCCGAAATTTATACTTGCCTTAGGGTACAATTCTGAAGATGCTAGTAAAGCATTGAAGTACTTCAACAAGGTTATGCTTGAAATATAGCGGATTAAGTCCAGCAGGAGCTGAAATTGGCATCTTTAATGGTATGTTTTTTCTGAGAGGAGAGACTACATTTTAGAGATGCCAATTCTATGTTATTATTTTCCTATGTATGAATGCATATATTTTGATCTAGATGATACATTAGTTAGAGATAACCCAGATACTGGGGAATCAGAGTTACTCAAAAGTGGGCTAGATGTCTATGAGAAGATGAGTAAAGAGTATCCTTCTGTTCCCAAAATATTATTTACGAATAGGAGAAAGGAAGAGATTAAATATCCAAAGAACTATAGCTTTAACGAAGTTATTGGGAGGGAAGATATGGAGGAGTATATAATAAAGAATATTAACAAGGTTAGATTTTCTACATTGTTGTCATTAAGAAATCTGTATTTATTTATTCGTGGATATGTTCTCTTCAAGAACAAGAGTACACCAAAGTTACTATATGTTTTTCTTAAACATCTGAATAATGGTGAGAGAATATTGGTTTTTGACGATGATAGAAGAGTTTCTGGGATGTTTTCGAAATAAAACTCCTCATACTGAGTATTGTGCGAACTGAAATAATAACATTGTTGTTGCAAGGTATTGATAATAAAGAATTACAGTCATTGGTTAGAAACATACTTATTAAAGAGTCTTAACAGAGCCTTACTTTTTTCAGTTAAAGATCCCTTTATATTAGATAGTATATGGGAATATAACTGTACAGTACCCTACTGCACGGCCACACTTCAAAGATAGGGAGTATATCACCTCGTCCTTCTATGAAGTATGGCTATTACCTTATAACTAGTATTAAAGCTTATTCTAAGAGTTGCATCGTGTTCTAGTGAGTAAGGGTGATATCCCTTAGTTACCTCCCAGAAGAGATGAGTCTTAGACATGCAGTCTCCAAAAGTTTTGTCATCCTATTAGGAATTAAAATTTATGTGACTGCCATGCAGTAAAGATATTATATATCAAAGTAAAAAGTAAAAATAGAATTTTAAGCTCAAGGTGTTTAACTGTTCTTGTGTTATAGAGTATAATAACACAATACTTACACCTAGGAATGTAAAGATATGGCAAAAGAAGCTCAAGCAAGAATTAAAATTAATGAACTATTAACTGCTTCAGGCTGGAGGTTGCTTGATGATCCAATAAAAGGGAAAGCTAATGTATCTTTAGAAAGTAAGGTAAAGATACAAAATAATCCAGGAGATAACTTTGAAAATGTAGAAACTAGAAACGGTTTTGTAGATTACCTTCTCTATGATGCAAACAATTTCCCAATATGTGTATTGGAAGCTAAATCAGAAGACAAGAACCCATTGGATGGGAAGGAACAAGCAAGAGATTATGCTAACTCATTAGGTTCTAATGTAAGATATATAATACTTTCTAATGGGAACTTACACTTCCTTTGGGATATGAAGTTAGGGAATCCAACTTCTATATCTCATTTTCCAACATTAGAGTCTTTAGTATCTTCAAAAGATTTTGTTCCTGATAAAAACAGGCTGGTTAATACTCAAGTTGGAAGTGATTACATAGTCTTAACTCAAGATCCTGATTACAATATGGATCCTAGATGGAAGACAGAAGATGGTAGAAAAGAAATGATTGAAAGGGAGGGATTAAAATTTCTAAGACCATACCAGTTAAATGCCATTGTTTCTGTTCAAAAAGCTGTTGCAGAAGACAAGAATAGATTCTTAATGGAGATGGCAACTGGTACAGGAAAAACCCTATTATCTGCAGCAATTATTAAACTCTTCCTCAAGACTAAAAATGCAAGGAGAGTGCTATTTCTTGTAGATAGGATTGAATTAGAAAATCAAGCAAAGAAAAACTTTGATACATATCTTAAACCTGACTTCACAACAGTTGTTTATAAAGAATCTAGAGATGATTGGAGAAAAGCTGAAATAGTTGTCACAACAATACAGAGTATTTCATCAAATAATAAATATCTTAAACTATTCTCTCCAAATGATTTTGATTTAATAATATCTGATGAAGCTCATAGATCTATCTCTGGAAATAGCAGGGTAATATTTGAGTACTTTATAGGGTATAAGCTTGGATTGACTGCAACTCCTAAGGATTATCTTAAAAAGGTTAATCAAGAAGATTTAGCAGAGCAGGATCCAAGAGAGTTGGAGAGAAGAATCCTTTTGTCTACATATAAAACATTTGGATGTGAAAGTGGAGAACCAACTTTTAGATACAGCCTTGTAGATGGTGTAAAAGATGGATATTTAGTTAATCCTAGGACTATAGATTGTAGAACGGAAATTACTACCCAGTTACTTTCTGAAGAAGGTTTTGTAATGATACAAGATCCTGATTCTGAGGAGGGAGAATATATTAGTACTGATGAACAGGGAAACCAGGTTGTGTATAAAGCTAGGGACTTTGAAAAGAAATTCTTTAGTGAAGAGACTAATAGAAAATTTGTTGAAGCCTTTATGCAGAATGCTCAAAAAGACCCTATATCTGGGGAGATAGGAAAATCAATAATCTTTTGTGTAAGTCAAAAACATGCTTCAAAGATTACTAATCTTCTTAATGAATATGCTATGCAAATGTATCCAGGGAAGTATGAATCAGATTTTGCTTTACAGATAACTTCAAATGTTCAAAATGCACAGCTATACTCAATACAATTTGCTAATAATAACTTAAGAGGTACTACAAAATTTCTTGATGGCTACAAATCAAGTAAGACTAGAGTATGTGTAACTGTTGGGATGATGACAACAGGATATGATTGCCAGGACTTATTAAATATTGCTCTTCTTAGACCAATATTTTCTCCTACAGATTTTGTTCAGATAAAGGGTAGGGGAACAAGAAAGTTTAGGTTTGTATATTCACAGAGAGATGGTACAGTTGTTAATGAAATTGTAAAAGAAAAAGAATATTTTAAGCTCTTTGATTTCTTTGCTAACTGTGAATACTTTGAGGAAGAGTATCCATATGATGAAATACTGCCATTACCAAAGCAGAGAGAAGGTACTACAGTTGTAATTACTGATGTGGATGGTCCATGGAATCCTCCTGTGGGGAAAGATTCTGAAGGTATCTATACAGGTACTGATGTAATAACAGCATTTAATGAAATTGAAATTGATGAGAATGGTATGAGAATTGATAGGGAACTTTACTCTAATAAGTTTGAAGAGAAGCTTAAGGAAGTGTATACAGAGATACCAGAGTTTAAAGAAGCTGTAGATACTAATGATTATGAAAAAGCTCAGTATGTTGTTACTTCACAACTCTTTGATAAGCCAGAGGAGTATTATAATATGGATAGATTAAGAAAGAGTTATAAGAGTGATAGAAGAATATTTTTAGCAGATATTTTAGAGAAAGTATTTAAAGGGAAACCATTTAAAACAAAGAATGATTTAGCTGAAGAAGATTTTCAAAACTATCTTGTTGTAAACAATGTTTCAGCTGAAGATTTTTATGATGTAAAAGAGTTCTTTAAACTCTATGTTGCGGATGAGACTTTTAGAAGAGATATAAATGCTAATGAAGTAACTAGATATGCAGATGATCCAATTCTTTTTAATGTGATAAATAGGCTTGGAAGAGAGAACATACAAGCAGTTACAGAATATGTAAAAGATAATGTACAGATAAATAAATATTACAGTAACTAATTATGTTAAATGGAGAAACAAAAAGAAAAATAAAGAATGCGAGGGATATATTGGTAGGAAAGATTCCTGTGCCTACTACTCAAGTAGAACAGATTACTCTTGCTCTCATGTATAAGTTTATGAGTGATATGGATGAACAAGCTAAGAAGCTAGGAGATAAAACAGGATTCTTTATGGATGAGTTTGAGAAATACTCATGGAAGAACATTACAGATACTAGTTTATCTGCATATGACAGGGTAGCTTTGTATTCTGAGGGATTAGAAAAGATGAATAACAATCCTAATGTTCCACAGCTCTTTAGAGACATATTTAAAGGGGCCTTCTTGCCCTTTAAAGACCCAGAAACATTAAAGCTGTTCTTAGATCAAATAAATGAAATTGAGTACACTCATAGTGAAGATTTGGGAGATGCATATGAGTCTCTACTATCTATCATGGGTTCTCAAGGTGATGCAGGGCAATTCAGGACTCCTAGGCATATTATAGATTTCATAGTTGAAATTGTGGATCCTAAGAAAGAAGATAGGATATTAGATCCTGCTTGTGGTACTGCAGGTTTTCTCATTTCAGCATATAAGCATATTCTTAAGCAGAATACATCTAAAGATTCAAAGATATTGGGAGATACTCTTTCTCCAATGGATAGAAGGAATCTTACAAAGAATTTTGTTGGTTATGATATTTCTCCTGATATGAGGAGACTTTCTTTAGTGAATATGTATCTTCACCAATTTCCAGATCCCCAGGTATATGAGTATGATACTTTAACAAGTACAGACCATTGGGATGAGGATTTTGATTGTATATTGGCTAATCCTCCGTTTATGACTCCTAGGGGAGGTATTAGACCTCATAAAAGATTTGCAATACAGGCTAACAAGTCAGAGATTCTATTTGTAGATTATATAATGAGTCACCTGAGCACTACTGGAAAAGCAGGTATCATTGTTCCAGAGGGAATTATCTCTAATTCCTCTTCTAATGCATATAAGAATTTAAGAAAATTACTTGTAGATGATAATTATCTTTGGGCTGTTATTTCTCTTCCTGCTGGTGTATTTCAACCTTATTCTGGTGTTAAGACTAGTGTATTACTTTTGGACAAGAACATTGCTAAGAAGACAGATGGTATTTTGTTTACTAATGTAAAGAATGACGGATTTGATTTAGGAGCTCAAAGAGAAGAGATTGATAAGAATGATTTGCCTGAGATATTAAATAGTTTAGGAAAATACAAAGAGTTGATATTGAATGATAAGGGGGTTAAAGAAGATGAATTATTTAATACCAATATTATTGGAAAAAGTAGGATTAAAGAAAGTGGTGATTACAACTTAAGTGGGAATAGGTATCAGAGTAGTGAGAGAGATATTTATGTAAAAGGGAAGTGGCCAGAGGTTCAATTGAAAGAGATTTGTGAACTTAAAAAAGGTTCTTCAATAACAAAAAAAGATATCAAAGAAGGGAATGTTCCTGTTATTGCGGGTGGTCAAAATCCTGCTTACTTTCATAATGAGAGTAATAGAGCAGGAGAAACAATTACTGTAAGCTCCTCAGGGGCTTATTCAGGATTTGTAAATTACTTTGATATACCTATTTGGGCTTCTGATTGTACTACTATTAAACCTCTGAGTAACTCCAAAATTTCAACTAAATATCTTTATTATATTTTAAAATTTAAGCAGAGCGATATTTATAATCTTCAGCAAGGTATGGGGCAACCACATGTATATGCTAAAGACCTAGAAAAAATTCAAATCCCCCTTCCCCCAATAGAAGAACAAAAGAAAATAGTAGAAGAACTTGATAGATACCAAAGAATTATAGATGGAGCAAAAATGGTTATAGATAATTGGAGACCTGAGATAGAGATAGATCCAAATTGGAATACTGTAATCTTGGGAAATGAGTTCAAAATTGAATCAGGAGGGACACCAAATACTTCTATTGCAGAGTACTGGGATGGAGACATAAAGTGGGCTACATTGGTTGATATTCCCGAGAGTATAACTGGTATAAGCGAAACTAAAAGAAGAATCACAAGAGAAGGGCTTAAAAATTCATCGGCAAAATTATTACCTAAAGGTACGGTTTTAGTTTCTACTAGGGCTACTATTGGTAGAATAGGTGTCGCAGAAGATGAGATTGCCACTAATCAGGGTTTTAAGAATGTTATTGTTGAGAAAGATAACAATCCTTATTTTGTAGCATATATGCTAAAAACAAAGCTCCCAGAGATGATACTTTTAGCATCTGGTGGGACTTTTAAAGAGATTTCTAAAACTAATTTTGCAACTATTCAAATTCCTTTGCCATCAAAGAATATACAAGATCAAATTATTAATACCATAATGGAAAAATCAAAAATAGTGGATTTGAATAAAAAATTAATAGAAGAGATTTCCAAGATTATTGATGAGAAAATTGCTTCACTATTTTAAGATGTGAAGGAATTTAAAAGAAAATTGGTAAATCTGTTAGATATAAATAATTACTACTATGATACGGATTGTGGCATATTAAATTTTGCTTCTAGAGCGTACAAATTGTATTTGGGTCTTAACTTAATGAAAAAAGAGAAATTTTGAATTTGCTATTTCAGAACCCCTATTTTAAGGATGAAAAGCTAGTCTACAATCTGAATAGACCCTTTGATAGTATACTCGTCTGCAATGATCGTCTTGATTGGCTCCGCGACCAGGACTCGAACCTGGAACCGAACGGTTAACAGCCGTTTGCTCTA
>DAOOVT010000006.1:0-30036 GCA_035370405.1 Candidatus Dojkabacteria bacterium
TACTTGCTATTCTAAATCAGAGAGGGTTGTAATGCATGCGAAGTTAATTAAACAGACAAGCAATAAATAGATATATTTCCGTACTTATTGTTTACTAGACCTAGGAATTTCCATTAATTTCGAATACCAAAATAAGACACTTTTTCCCCTTTTTATACTGTCTCATTTGTCCAATTCTCATTTTACATAGGGTCCAGACCCATATGTCCCGTTTTATTCTTCTACCCTTTTAATCAAAATACAAGCACTCAAGTTCTATATCTTGGCAACACTGTCCTTTACTAATATAGAAACCAGATCTAGGAACACCATTAGGGCATTGACCACTAGAAATATCCATATCAAAACAAGCTTGCATAGGATCAGGCTTAACACAAGTACTACCGGTAGATCCAGAAGAAGAACCACTTGACGATGAGCTACCACTTGAAGATGAACTCCCCGCGCTACCATTAGATGGAGTATATGAAGGAGGATTTGTTGTTTTGGAATATGTCCTTGACTTCGTACATTTATCTATACTCGCATTATATGCATACCCATTAGGACAACATGAATTACCACCGATGTAGTAGTAACCATTAGGACAGCTTACTGTGTAAGATGCAGATCTTGAAGCAGCAGCCCTTGCAGCTTCCTCGGCTTTCTCCTTTTCATCCTGTGCCACTATCTCTGCTATCTGTTTTTCGGTATATGTCTTCCATGTCGTTCGGAAGTGTTTAACATATGCAATTACCTTGGTTCCTGTATTTTTTCCATCACCCCCTGTTATACCTCCCAACCCTATTGCTGCACTATTTAACTGTACCTGCGAAAATATGAATGTAGAATATACCTCTGGCATATATCTAGTAGCATTCTCCCCTTCTATATACCCAGCCGAAGAAAGTAGTTTTGATACCCCCTCAGAATATACACTACTGTACGCTACTACATAGGTTTTGTTAATCTCACTCTTAACCTTCTCATTGGTACCTCTTATCCATATATCTCCCTCTCCAGAGATAAATCTAAATCCACCAGTTTCCAAATGTCCTACATTATCCTCATCTATTGCTAATTCATCAAGGAATTTTTGTCCTCCATCGAAGGATATATAGTATTCAGGGTACAAAACCTGATCTTCTGCAGTATTTCCCGTATCAAAAACTTTTAATCCACTATCTGCGTTTGCAAAGAATTCTGCAGGACCACTGGTTTTAAATATTCGGTCCCAAACCTGTACAGAAAATATTTTACCCTCTGGTTGTTGTACTATTCTAAAATATGCAGCTCCTGATACTAGGACTATTCTTGTTTCATTTTCAAAGATATTTACCTGTATTTCTGGATCATTGAGCACAAAGATATCAGGGACAGAAGTCACAGTTATGAGTGAACCATCTGGAAGTTCTATGTATGAGTTTAAGTTGTAATATGGTTCTCCTGATTCCTTAGCTGCGAGATTAATATATGCGGTATTGAATTGTACTGTACAGTGGTTTCCTACCTCTACTGGTTCTTCTCCTAAAGGTGTAGTTGTGTATTCAAATGTTTCTTCATTTTGATAGTCAATGTTTATATTTATGACTCCATTTTCTTCTGTAGGCTCTACTATGCTTTCTCCACAATCTATATGTATACTGGTCGTTCTTTCTTCTTCTCTAAGAGGGGAAGTATTTGAACCTAATGTCCCAAATTTTACAGATCCTTCTTCCCCATATATTTTGTACTTGGGGGATTCGTCTCCAAAGTCTTGGGTTAAGTAGAAATATTCTCCAGAGTCATTAGCATATCCTTCTGGCGATATATAGTCATATTTCCTAGAATTCTCTTGGGATGTTAACCCTTTGTCTTTGAGTAAGAAAACCGCTAATACTGTCCCTATGATTAATACTCCTAATACTATACAGATGATTGTGATCTGTTTCCTACTTAGTTTAGGGAATTTGGAGATGATATTTTTCATACAAGAGATATATGAAAGATTATTAATAAATTTAACACTCGTTATTAGTTATGTCAAAATTACAATATATGGGTTCCAGACCCATATGTCCCGCCATATTCCTTTGGTTGCTACAAGACCCGTCCACTATCTTTCAAAACCCTTATGGGGATTGAGTTATTTAGACCTTAAAAAGTGAAGTTCTCAAAAGTAAGGCCTGGTGTATGAAAAAGAGCGAAAAAGAGGAGTTTTTTAGGCTCTTCGGTTCGAAGGTAGAATGCTTATGTAGTACAATTAAAAAGTATGAATATTGATACACAGGATTTAATAGATATTGTAAAGGAGTGTAATAATCTATTACTTAAATACAGAAATACAAATCTATCCAAGGATATTAAAAATGACGGATCTGAAGTTACAAAAGCAGATATAGAGATAAATGAAATATTACAGAACTATCTTAAAGATAAATATCCTGAATGTGGTATTGTATCCGAAGAGTTAGAGAAAGAGTGGAAAGAGTATACATGGCATATAGATCCATTAAATGGCACAAAAGCATATTTGAATGGAAAAGATTCTTTTAATATTTTAATAGGTTTAGTACAAAAGAATAAACCAATATTTGGATTAATATCTCACCCTGTTTATAACAAGATATATATTGGAGGTATCGATGAGAAACCAAGAGTCATAGAAGGAAACAATGAAATTCCCCTTTTTAAAAGTAAAAACTTAAAAGAGAATTTACTTTTCACTCCTTCAGAAAATTGGGAAAATGTTTTTACTGAGCTATTTAAAAAGAATCCTGAGTACATACTAGTACATACAGATGAGTTAGGAAATGAGTTTAAAGATCCAAGAATACATATTCTTGATGGAGGAATTAATTTACAAATAAATAGTAATTTCGGAGCATGGGGTACATGGGATATATGTGCAGGACATGCAATACTTTCTTACTTGGGAGGTGTAATGACTGATTATTATGGTAATGATATTGATTACTCTAAACCTATGCTAGATAATGGATTTATAGCTTCAGATACTTTAGAAAGGATTAGTAAACTCCCTTGGATAAAAAAATAACTCACCCCTTTTTATACTGTCTCTTTTGTCTCATTCTCATTTTACATAGGTTCCAGACGTATATGTCCCGCCAAACCTCCAAGGTTTTAACTATTCAAGTCCACCTATTTTAAAATCCTAGAGTTCAAAAACTTTAGGGATAATTAGATATTATTTCCAATAGTTTAGGTGCATTAGTAGGAAGATACCATTCACTATCTTTTGCTCCATACTTAAAATATGCTATTCCCATAATATTACTTTGATTATTTACCCAAGTAATCTCAGATTTTAGATTATCTACTGTTAGCATCATCCATAGGGGTGGTTCTTTCCATGTCCCTAATGCGATAATGATTTTGGTATTCGAATCTAAATTCCTTATTGCGGATATTGATCTTGTACTAACTGTAGATACAAAATCTTGAAAGTATTCATCGACATTGCTGTAGGCATTTACCATTACAATATCCGTAGTATTATTAGCGAATGGGTTCCCTGCTCTAAAGAAATCTGATTCATAATCATAGAAATACCATCCATTCATCCTTATCATCACTGGATGGTTAGGGTCCGCATTTTTTACATCTGTGTAAGCTTGTTTAAGTTGATCTACGGTTAACATGTTTGCATCCGATGGGTTTGGAAATACAGAACCTGCTTCATTTGATATATCCCAAGCAAATACTGCTGAGTAGTTTTTCCATTTATTGATCCATGCAACTACCGATTCTTTATCCCATATGGGTTTTTGTGATGATGGATAATTATCAACATCGCATTTATAACTCCATTCAGCTTCTCCTGATCCAGCAGGCATTATTACTTTGATATTATATTTACTACTCATATTTAGAAAGTATTCCATGTCTTCATCTGTTGCACATATATCAAAATTCCCCTCTATTAAATCAACTCCTGAATTCATCATGAGCTTGAAATCTGTCTCTGTAAGTCCAAAGTAGTCCATGTAGGCCTCCCCTACGTCTTTTAGTATTTTCAACTGTTTTGTGTTTGGTTCTTTAACACTTTCGGTAATACTTTGTGTAGAGGTCTCATTTTCGGGAGTACTTTGTTCTTGGACGTCATCTTCTGGATTATTATTAATGGATTCTTCTTCCTCTTCTCTAGTTCCCCCTATTTCCGATGTGTCTGTATTTATATCTGTTAGATATGGATCTGTGCTAACTCTTTCGTTGATCGTTTTTAATCTAACAACCAAGATAAATATAGTTGCTATTGTGAGTAAAGAAACAGTTACTATTATAATAAATTTTCTGTTCCTCATATTTGAGAGAAACTTACAGAGTCTATGTATATATTAATTGTACTTCCAGAGACTATGTAATATTGTAGCCCTATTGTTTTTACATTTTCACTTGTTGGTGTATATGATATGCTTTTTAATTCAGAGGATGTTGATGATAGTTGTCCTTTCCATTGTCCTGAAATCCAATTACCATTTGTATCATATTCGTCTATGTAAAATCCAAATTCTCCATTTGTAAATGTGATATTTAGATACTGTTCCCACGTATATTGATTACCATATGTTACTGGAATTTTTTCACTAAAGGTATGTGATTTTGTATTTGTATTAAAATGTAGGGAATTTAGTCCACTATTTCCTTTTGAGGTTGTATCTATTGTAAATCCTTCATTATCTCTGCTCCAATTGGTAGCCCAGTCATCAACTAAACTTTCAAAGCTTGAATTCTGTACCAAGTTTTCAGATGGGATAGGATCTGGTATTGGGTCTGGATCCGTTACTGGGTCTGGGTCCGCTATTGGGTCTGGGTCTGTTACTGGGTCCGGATCTGTTATTGGATCAGGGTCTGTTACTGGGTCCGGATCTGTTATTGAGTCTGGGTCCGTTATTGGATCAAGGTCTGTTATTGGATCTGGGTCTGTTATTGGATCTGGGATTGGGGTTCCACTCCCATCCTTTAGATTGTATATTTCATAATTATCTACAAAAACATTTCCTGCTGAACCTGCGTCTAAATATGTTTGAATAACGAATTTTTCTACAGCCTCACTGGTTGGTATATATCTTGCACTAAAATTAGCTACCTGATTTGGATAAACGGCTCCTATCCATTTACCAGATATCCATTCTCCTAAGGTATTATATTCGTCTATGTAAAAACCTAGTTCTCCAGATGTTAGGCTGTCTGCATTTATATAAGCTTCAAAAAGATAAGTTGAACCGATTAAATGTTGGATTGTATTGGAAAAAAGATATGATGAAGTGTTTGAACCTTTGAACAATATTGATTCATTAGGAGATGGGTAATTCCCATTGCTTGCAGTATCCAATAGAACTTGTGTCGAGCTGCTAGTACTCCATCCTTCTGTAATCCCATTTACAAAAGATTGACTTGTAAAGAGGTTGTTACCCGGTTTTTGTAATGTGAAATTAGGTAAGACAACTTCTATACTACTACTCTTTATATATTCAGATATTTCTGAAAAGTCAGAGATTGTTGTTGTGTATATATAGTCTGGATCCATTTCTGGTAGTACTTCGTGAAATACTAAGACTAACCATTTGTTCTCAGAAACTGCTTGGTCTATCCATGCTTTTACTTGAGCTACAGAAACTCCAAAATCAACTGATTGCGTAGCTATTACAGTTCTTTCATATGGATAGGTATTTAGATACTCTCTTTCCCAGAAGCCTCTATGTAAGTTATGTGTTTTTATTGATTGTATTAAAACTTCGTTATTGTAAGCTCCAAAGGGAGTTGCAAAAGATGTAACATTTAAGCCTTGTTCTGTGAGAGTATTCTTTGCGTCATTAATTTCATTGAAAATCTCTTGTTTTTGAAGCAAAGGAAGTTCAAAATGATTAACTGTATGACTACCAATTTCCCAGCTGTATGTATTCTGAAGATCTCTTACCTGATCCCAGGTCAGACATCCAGGTTGCTCCATATAGCTAGTTGTTACAAAAACCGTAGCCTTTTGTCCATTAGCTGAAAGTATTGGGAGAGCATTATCATATACAGATGCATATCCATCATCAAAAGTTATTGAGACTCTTGCTTTGTCTAGTAGGGTTTCTGCGTATACCCTGGTTTTCAAACTAGAAGTGCCGAGACAAAAGAATAAAAGCGTAAGTATTGTTACTTTTAATATTTTTAATTGATTATTCATACTCTTATTCCTTTATAATTAAACTAGCTGTAACAATATACCTTTTCTCACTGTAAATTCCATCACATGTTACCAAGGTTACTGTCGGTTTTGAAGTAGTATGAAAGACATCGACTTGTTCAGGTAAAACTATCGAGGATTGAGTTACTTGATATATGGCTTTTCTTTGATTACTGTATAGTATAATCCTATCTCCTGGTTTTAGGTCCTTTATATTTAAGAATATTCCTTTAAGGGCATGCCCATATATTCCTACATTTCCCCCACTCTCTTTAATAAGATCTGTGCCTAAGGCATAGTTTGCTACATTTGGTTTAACTTCCCATGTTCCATTTTGTAATTCTACAGGTGTAACTGGTAAATCCAAATTGAGTTTCTCAATTACAATTCTATCTGGTAAGAGTTCTTCTTCTGCTGTTTCATCTTCAAGTTGTAATGTTGGAATATCCTTTATATTTGCTTCAATTGGATTATTTTTTACACTATCGCTGTGAGTTAAAGATTCAAATCCCTTTTTAATTTGGTAAATTTGAACAAGACTTAATAGAAGTATCATAAAGATTATTAGTTTGTTTCCTACTTTTTTCATTTATTACTTATTTAGTTCTATTTTTCAAATATCTAAAAAGATATGAAATTGTAATTAGTGTTGATATTGAGCTTATGATTATAAATCCCAATACTATCATTGGGTGTATACCATTAGATAGTAATAGCACACCTGCTGACGTAGTAGGTAGAGTTGTTGCTGCTCCTAATACACTTCCTTTTCCGTAGTCTGTCATATTGTTATACCTCCTTTCTTTGAGATTTCTTTTGTTCCCCAATCAGAGGAATATCCTAGTTTCAAAAATAATTTTGATCCATAATTGTAAATAGGTAGTAGATTTCTAAATCTTTTTATCAGTTTTTCTGATATATTTTTGTAAATAAAAAATAGGTATGTGCCGATTAAGTTTATGGTTAAGAGATCCGAATAGAAAAGCTCAGGAATTATTGAAAGTTTTAAAATCCAATCTTTCCAGTCTCCATCTTTATATGATGTAAGAAGTATTATGTTGTATATGGAAGTTATAAGATATAAAAAAGGTATAATGACAAGTAATGCTTTGTGTTCTATTTCCAAAGAATTCCCACCATTGTATATAAATAGGGAAAGAAGAATAAGTATGAATAGGGAGATAAATATACTATGACCAAGGAAGTCTTGAAATACAACCATTATGTTGTTGAGTGATAATTTTACAACCTCTAATCCCCCAAATGTCCATCGAACTCTTTGTTTCCAGAGATTTCCGATACTTTCAGGAACTTCTGTCCATGCTTGTGCTCTGTCTTCTATTTTTACTTTAAATCCTTTTCCTTTCAGTCTTGCAGTAATATCATAGTCTTCTATCAAGTGTCCTATTGTGAATCCATGAACTTTCTTCAATGCACTAGTACGAAATCCTGTAAGCATTCCTTGCATTACTAAAGGTCCATTAAGAAATGTGTTGTCAGCGATTTTAGTAAGATTGAAGCTATGATATTCTAATCCTTGTAGCCTTGTTAATAGATTGACGTTTTTGTTTATTACTCTTACAAAGGAACAAACAGCAGCAATCTTTCTTCCAGAGTATAGAGACTTCTTCATTAAGTTAAATGTGTCTTTATTTACAATTACATCATCATCGAGAGTAAATATTATTTGAGGGGTGTTTTTTGTAGTAAGTAGTTTGTTTATACCGTAATTCAGAGCTCCTGCTTTATGGGAATTGTTTTTAGTCCTAATATATTTAATATTTTTATTATCCTTAGCAAATTGTTTTATCCTATTTAATACAGGGATATTTTTCTTTGATAAGGGTGTTTTATCGTCTATTATTATAATTCTGGCTTCAGGATTCCACCTCTTTATAGATTTAATAAGTTTGTATGTTGTTTTAGTAGGACAGTACGTGGGAATTAGAATTGCAGATGTATAATTCTTTTTATAAGAATTTTTTGATGGCTGCCTTTTTATATTTAGTGGGAAGTAATCTTTTATTAAATCTATTAATAACACGGTGTGACTATAAAACATTAACCAGTGATTATATAATAATTCTATGGGACAGTCAACCCTCATTGAGGTAACACTTTCTCCCCTAACACAGCTAGCTCCCTCAAGGCAATGAAGCATTATATTAAGAATATAGAAGCTACTATGGGACAATAGTCTGAAAAATCTAAACAGCTCCAAATATTTTGGTTATACTAAGATAATATCCCTCTTTTTTTATACTGTCTTATTTGTCTCATTTTAGGTTCCAGACCCATATGTCCCGCCATATTCCAACGGTTGCTACAAGTCCCGTCCACTATACTCAGGAATGCTTTCTGGCATTGGATTATTTCCTATCAAATTGTTCCATTCCCCAAATAATAGCCTGGTGGATAAAAATACTCATTTTTGGGCTAGTTTTTAGTACCCCTCGGTTCGAAGGTCAAAGCCCTTTGTTATACAACAAAAGAGACTTATCAAGTATTTGATCCGAATTCATTAAGAGAAAATAGAACTATAGATTCTCTAATTGATTGAAATTCATATAGTACTTATGTATATCTTGATCCCAATTAGGATATGCCGGATTTGGTTCAGCCATTGCATGTGATCAACTATTATATCAATCACTTTACACATATGAATAGGTTACGATACATGTGGCACTCCTAAACTAAGCAGGAGTACATATGAATATGAGAATACATCATGTATGGTACAAGACTTCTTGGTATCATCCTCATATGAATAAAATATATATCAAGGATAGATTCAATGACTCTCCTGTTGCTGTGTACAGGCTAAGAGTAATTGAGTTTAGTAATCAATATGGTACTCAACCAACCATAGATGCGTTTAAAATATCTAAGAGAACTTTGTATCGGTGGAAGAAGCGGTACATATCCTCCAAAAGAGATGCTAACTCATTAATACCCATATCTAAAAGGCCAAAGAAAGTAAGGACTATGCTAGTACATATTAATGTGGTAAATGAGATTAGAAGGATAAGATATATGTATGGATGTATAGGTAAAAGGAAGATCAAGGTACTACTTGATGAATACTGCATACGAAGTAATTACCCTTGTATTAGTATCTCCACCATTGGAAAGGTAATCAAACGGTACAACATGATCTCCCTCAACAAGAGAATATATCATAACCCTAATACAAAAAGAAGAATAAGAGCAAAAGTAAGTAGAGTAAAATACTCTCCTAAAAGTAGTACACAAGGATATGTAGAGATAGATACAATACAAAGATTTGTAGATGGTATAAGAATGTACATATTCAATGCAGTAGACATTAATACTAGATTTCAATTTTCATATGGATATACAAGTAGTAATACAAAAAACAGTATAGACTTTGTAAAGAAACTAGAGGAAGTATATCCAATAAAGGGAGGAATACACACAGTACAAACAGACAATGGGAGTGAATATTTAGGAGAGTTTAGTAAATATCTAAAATTACAGGGGATATCTCACAAATATATATATCCTAGATGTCCAAGGATTAATGGATGTGTAGAAAGGTCAAACAGGACATTACAAGAGGAGTATGTGTACCGAAATGAAGGATTAGTTAATGTGAGTATGGAGAGATTCAACAAGGGATTAATGGAGTATTTGATATGGTTCAATACTAAGAGGCCTCATGAGAGTTTAGGAGATATATCTCCGATAGAATATATGTTAAGATTTAATCCAGAGTGCCATATGTATGTAACCTGTACAACATATTCTTATTCTTGCTAATCTATTAAATAATTCCATATACTTAAAAATATATGTTTAAAATAAATATCCCTAAGATTAATCTATCCAAGAAACAAATACTTCTTATTTGTATTCCACTGGCTATTCTCATTCTTCTTGTTATGACATTCTTCATACTAAAAAGTATGGGAAAGATAGACATTGAAAATGAAGTAACAAGCAATCAAACAGAAAATGGATATGCAGATGATTCAGACGCTGTATTAGAAATGCCATTACAAGCATACACGCCTGCAGATACAGAAACAAAATATATGGTATATGCTGATATAATAAAGACAGATCCAGAAGTAGAAATGATTGAAAGCTGTACATATTCGGATGGTACAGAAGCCAAAGAAACAAAATACTATGTTGGAAGAGAACCTGTTCAAGTAAGCAATCATTGTCTCCTTACTTTTGCTGAATATGATGGTCCTAACGCTTTAGAAGAAACATACCCATACAATGTATATTTGGCACTTCCTGATGGCTCCCTAATTACCATCTATACAAAAGAAACCCCTTCCATGCAGGTAAATATGTATGAGAAAGAAACAAGGATAGTGCAACTAAATGGGTATGCCTATTACAGAGTGGCACCGCAAGAAAATGGAAAGAAATTTAGTGTTCAGATGGTAGACCGAGTTATGTATGTAACAGGAACAGAATTCTTTGCTGGAGTATCAAGTAGCTTTAGTGGAGATGGTATATGGGGACATGTAGAATTGTATGAGGGCTCTGCAGAAGTAAGATTAAGAACTCAAGATTTAATTGTAATGATGACTAACAAGGACTATGCAAACTATGGCCATTGGAAAGAGAATGGATCATGGGCATGGTACTGGGATGAAGCAAATGCAGGAAAGATACATACCTTCTACAGTAATGATAATACAACCAAAACAGAGACTCTAGAATTTGCTGGTAATGGAGATAAAATTACTTGGGGATATATGGATAAAGTAACTGATTTCCTTAATGCTCAAGTGGAAACTACTATGGCAACATATGGGTTTGGTAATTACAAAACAGTTGCAAATAGCTTAGAGGCATATATTGATGAAAAGATAGTAACAGAGAAAGAGCTTAGACAAGAAATGGTTATTAAAGAAACATTTGCATATGCAAAGGCATATGAGAATTATCAGAAGTGGTACGATGGGTTAGTTGAAAAAGGTGAAGAGTTAAGAGCAAAGGCGGCTGCTGAAGCTGCAGCATCCGTATCCACAGGTACTGCATATTCAGTATGTCCTAAAGGAACTGCATATGCCGGGAATGGTAAATGTTGTCCCGCTGGTACATATCTTAATACCAAGGGTTACTGCCAAGGAGATAGTTCTACAAGTGGAAACACAGCTACAACATACAATCCATCTACTCCTTCGGTTTCTTCCTCTTCTGGTAGTAGTAGTTCAGGTAGTGGAAGTAGTGGCAGTGGTAGTAATTGTGTAAGCTCTGGAACAGTAGCATATCAGGCTTGTAAGATGGCTGCTGAGGGAGTAACAAACAATGGACAATACACTCTGAGTGGAAATCAATGTTGTATGCCCGATGTAGCAGAGCCTACGCTTGAGCCTGTAAATTAAAATAATACTGAATAACTAGGATTCCAGACCCGTATGTCCCGCTATTTTCAACATGTTCCAACAAGATCTATCCACTATGCGATAGAACCATTATGTGAATTAAATTATTTCGACCTTAAAAAGAGACACTTTTATGAACTCCTGTTCTTCTCCCATTCTACTTTCATTCCCTTTTTTATGGTAAACTGAGTAGACAGTATAAATTTTGTTTAGTAAAAATATGGATGAACAGAATATTAAAAACTTGATTCTTTCAAAATACCCCAATATTTACACTGGAGATTCAATAGAACAGGAAATACTTCCTAATATACAAAAAATGACACCTCTTCTTAAAGAAAGTTTGGAAAAATTCCTTCAAAGCGGTATAGAATCAGAGATAAATTTACTTGGCTATACAGTCAAAACATTGACGAAAAAATATGGTATGAATGAAATTAGCGCATATTTGACACTAGATTGGATACTAAGAGAACCTACTAAAGCAATTAAATCCTTAAAAGAAGGATATGATGTAATTCATAATATATAAAACACTCAAAAAAAATAACCATTTTGGATATCACTCAATATTTCTGGAAACAGAAAATATATTATCTATGAAGTTCTAGGTTATCTTTGTAGAATACATTTGAGACAATATTTCTCACTTTCTATACTATCCTTTTTATCTCATTCTCATTTTATACAAGTACCAGATATGTATATCCTTCCATTATTGAGTTGATCAATAAAAGCAGCATACTATATAGAAATATTTTTGAAAGCTATTGTTAAATAAGAAAAATATTTATTAATATCCTCATCCGTTGAATTATATTGATTCTCATATTTAAAATAATCTACCCATATCTCCCTCATTCTAGTCAGTTCTCTATATTGAGATGGAGTTAATTTAGATTGTGTTGATAAATCAAAAAGTTCTAGTGATCTTATAAATGCCATATCCGCATACTCTTTGTTATTTTTATTTCTCCGCTTTATAGCTCTATATACCTCACTACCAATATTGGCCATCTGTTCTAAATATGGCTTGCTTTGCCAATTACCTTGTGATTGTTTTTTATGTTGAATATTACTCATTATTCAGTAATTTTAGAATTAACAATATCCAATCTATTCTTTAATACCACCCCTAATATTTAAATAAACCCTCCCATGATCTTTTGAGAAGCTTACCGTAATCTTATATCCCCCATCCTCCCAGCTCATCTGTTCACCTTCCATGGTGTAGTTTAATTTGTCTTTGTAAATATTCTCATACTTAGAAATTAACACTGCGAACTCATCTACATCATCCTTACCATCTTTATCTCTATCTCCACTATCAATTACTGTAAAGTATCGAGTATATTCGGTCTGCCCACCAGTTTGATTAAGTAATCCATATGAATTCTCATGTTCAACAAGCATACTGTCCTCTTCAAAAAGATCTGGATAGCTAACAAAATATTTGTTATCTTTTGTAAACTCCTCATTAGGTAAATATACCTGTACATATCCAGTATCATCAGAACCATAATGAGCTGCTGTCACACGATATTTGCCAACATAGCCCTTTACCATCTCTGGATTTGCATACTCCTCTACATACTCCTTATCGAAAAGTTCTTTGTAGTAATTTAGGAACTCCGATTGAGAAGCATCTGTATAGAAAACAACATTGTAATATGTATAATTTGTATCGTCAAAATATGAAATATTCTTTGGGTCAAAATTAATGTAATACTTACTCGAGCTTACCTCCCTTATTTTATATAGAGGTACATCAACTTCTGGATAACCCTCTAGGAGATAATCAAACTCCTGCTTCTCATCAGAAGTATTATTCGAACTATTTATATCATCATTTTTAGTAGACCCACTATCAAGAAACTTTCCTGAAATAAATAAAAGAAGTACCAGCAAAATCAATACACCTATCCCTATTATATATTTATTTTTCATATGTTTTATAAATACAGGTAATTAAATATCTTTTATTTTAACACAAAAGCAAAGATATCAATATAAAGGTAAAAATGAAAAAGTTTATTTCTTCAAAAAGTAAAAATAGTAAATTGCAAAACTTTATATCTCCTTTTATACTGTTAAATATTCCTCTTCCGAAATCTCAATAGAAAATGATTAACAAACTATCTTCAAATACAAATAAAAAAAATACTACAAGAACTAATAGAGATATATAAAAAACGCATTTCTAGAACCAATTCTCAATTCTATGAGCAAGAACAAGTAAACGAATGGCTATCTACAATAAAACTTGAAAACATCCAAGACCAGTTAAACAATACAACCTGGATTGTAATTAAAAATAGCAATAAAATACTTGGATTCGCACAATATTGTTTAAAAGACAAAGAAATATATCAGATTCAAATTGATCCAGATGAACAAGGTAAAGAATATGGGAGAGAACTTTACAAGTATATCGAAAACGATTTTAGAATTAACAAGATTAAACAGATTTCATTACTTGCTACTTTAAATGCTGTTCAATTTTATGAAAATTTGGGTTTCCATATTATAAAAGAGATAAAATTCCCATTAGTGAAGACAAAAATTAAGATGATTAAAATGTCTAAAGAATTGATTTAGAGTGTTTTCTTTTTATGATATATTAAATTAATCTATACATAATATAACTATACCTATGAGCAAACTAATAATACAACCAAACAATCAGGATCATATACAAGGAAAAGAGAACAGTCGTATAACTCTTGTTGAATATGGAGATTTTGAATGTCCATACTGTAGCGACGCTCATACAATTGTTAAAGAAATTCAAAAAATAAAAGGAGATGTACTAAGATTTGTGTTTCGTAATTTCCCATTAACTGAAATACATTCATATGCACTCCATGCAGCATATGCTGCTGAGGCTGCTGGTAAACAACACAAGTTTTGGGAAATGCATGATATTCTTTTAGAAAATCAAGAGAATCTAAAAGACAGCGACCTAAGATTGTATTCTGAAAAACTATCCTTGGATATTGACCAATTTACTAAAGATATGAATTCAGATGAAGTTGCTAAGAAGGTACAAGCAGATATTATTGGTGGTATTAGAAGCGGAGTTAATGGTACTCCAACATTCTTTATAAATAATATTCGTTTTGATGATCCATCTGACTTAGATTCTCTACTAGAAGCGATTGATTTAGCAGATAAATAAAATTCAAAATACTTTAAGTGAAGGACAAACCTCTTAAAAAAGGAATAAAAGCTCTTGATTTTAGTTTAAAGTCTACTTCTGATCAGGAAAGATTTCTTAGGTAAACCTGTTATTTTAGCCTTCTAGCCAGCAGATTTTAATCCTAAAGGTGAGGTATCAAGAATGTATAATGCATATCAAGAAGAAGATGGGTTATCTAAAAGAGCTTTGTATGTAATTGATAAGGATGGTGTTATAGCATGGGGTTATATTTCTCCCATTGGTATAAATCCAGGTGCAGATGGGATATTAAATGCATTAGAAGAATTATAGTTAGTTTCTTTATACTCTATTAAGTAAGGTAATCCTAAGAATGCTACTAGTGTTCTAAATACAAGAAAATAAACTTTTCAGAAGTAGAAAGTTATAAGGATGTTTGGGGTATTATCTGTAAAAAGAGATATATTTTGAAGAAAGATTTTGGAATAGATTATGTATATAAAATTCCTTAGAAATGAAAGAGGGGCTGACCATGTCAACCCCTGCATCTAAAATGATAATACCTCTTTCTTGATATCCATATCAACTTGTTATATGAGTTACATACTTTCCTAGGTCTTGAATACGAAAATACAGATTTATATAACAAAAATTATTTATAATTAGTTATAAGAAGTTCCCTAATTGCTTTTCTTTTTGAGGAGTCAGAGTTAATAAATCGTTCAGCTAAGATTCTTTGTATATGATAACCCTTATACAATTTATCAAAAAACAAATCATTTTCATCTATGTTGGTGGGATCTGAATTACTTAGTAGTAAATAGTGCCCTTCTTTATCTAGTTTTCTAAAGTAATTGGCTAGTTTTTTTTGGTCCTCTTCATTAAAATCCCCCTTTGAATACTTGGTAAAACTAGAGGTGGTGCTAAGAGGTCTATAGGGAGGATCAAAGTATATAAAAGCCTTCTTGCCATTTGGTATTTTGATAGAGTCATAATTACCACATAATATCTCAGTATCTTGTAGCAACTTACTTACATTTCTAAGATTCTCCTCATCCAAAATCTTAGGATTTTTGTAATAACCCACGGGGACATTGAATTCTCCCCTACTGTTTTGTCTATACAAACCATTAAAGCATGTTTTGTTAAGAGCGATTAAAAGAGCAGCTTTTTCAGTCCAAGTTTTTTTATCCTCTTCTTTATAATCTATTTTAAGTTGGTTGTATGGGGTTCTTAACTTCTCATAAAAATATTCTTTTTTATCCTCAGTGTCTAGTTTTAGGTATTCAGTTTGTATTATACCTAGTTTTTTAATTAACTCTTCAGGAAATAGCTTGATAACCTTGTATGTCAACATTAGATCCTGATTAATATCATTAATTATACTTTTCTCAACTGAGTAATTGGATAATAGATAAAAGAAGAGCGCACCACCACCTACAAATGGTTCAACATATAAATCAATTTCTTTTGTTTCTAAAATATGTGGAGGAAAATTTGACTCTAATTCATAAAGGACCTGCCTTTTGCCTCCTGCCCATTTTAAGAATGGTTTTACTTTAATCATAGTACTTCCTCAAGAACTCCATCCTTAATCATTTTTAAAGTGAAAATATAATCATTCTTAATAAAAGCCTCTTCTAAATATGTTGTAGCAGTTAACCAGCCTAAACCATCTGTTATCCATACAAATTTTAAATTAGAGCCTTTTAGGATTTTTTCCAAACCTATATACTCACCTGCAGTAGCCTTAAGCTTTGATCCTCCTCCTCTATAAAAATTCACTTCAAATAAGACCAATTCTTTGCCAGTATTTACTACAAAGTCAAAACGTCTTCTTGCTTTATCTGTTGGAACTTCTTTACCCCATCTGTCCTTAACTTTTTGAGCTGTCATTTGCGTTCCATATTCGTAATCGTTTTTAATACAAATATTTTTAATCTCTTCTTCCACTAAAGCCTCCATAAGTATTCCTGTCCTATTTTTCCTCCCATTGGTATCCATACCAACTTCTATTCCAGTAACATAATCTATTAAGTTTTTAATTCTTTTATCTTGGAAGATTTCCATCAAGCCCGATTCTCTAAAGAATTTTACTAAGTTGTCATAATCTGTGTTTTCTTCTTCAAAAAGCTCTTTTATATCAAGAACCTCAAGTTGGCTCGAACTTATCAATATTGGGAGATCCTCTAACTGTTTCTTTCGCACAGCAATAAGTATTGGGAGGACACTTTTAACTTCTGGATACTTTTTACATATAAAAAGAAAGTCGTTTTCAATATTTGAAGAACCAATAAGAGAATTAAGAATATTCAATTCTGTATTTAGATTTGATACATTATCCTTAACCTTTTCCCAATCTACAAAATATCCCCAAGTAGTAATAGACTTCTGGAGAGAACTTTTAAGATCTTCAAAGGCCTCTTCCTCTGTAAGATCACCATAATATTTCAAACTCTTCATTTAAATATCACTTAAATTATTTATTCTTATATCTTCTTATTGATAAATCCAAATACTTTTTCTCGCTATCAATCCCAACAAACTTCCTTCCATATTCTACAGCAACTAGACCTGTAGTTGAACTCCCTGTAAATGGATCTAATACCAAATCCCCTTTTTTTGTACTTGCTAATATTATTCTTTTAAGAAGATCTTTAGGTTTTTGAGTTGGATGTTTACCAAATTTCTTTTCATAGGAAGGAGTGGAACCAATAACCCAAACACTCCTCATCTGTTTGTGAGGACTCTTTAGTATATCCCCTTTCCACTCTCCCTCTCTCATAGCATCATAATTAAAGGTATGTGGCACTTTCTCTTCTTTCCTAGCCCATATTAGGGTCTCATGACTAGCTGTAAAGAACCTACAACTAAGGTTGGGAGGGGCGTTAGGTTTAAACCATACTATATCGTTTAATATTCTGTAACCCAATTTTTGGATTATTAAGCCACATTGATATATGGAATGATATGTTCCACTAACCCATATGGTACCACTTGGTTTTAGTATCCTTTTACATTCTTTTAACCATGTTCCATAGAAATCCATAGTTTCTTTAAGGGAATCAGACATATCCCAATCCCCCTTCTTAACATCTACCATCTTTCCATTTTGGCATGTAAATGTACCGTTAGACAGAAAGTATGGAGGATCCGCGAATATCATATCGAATTTATTAACAGGAAAATCCTTAAGAATTTTTAAACTATCTCCATGGTATAAGATAAAGTCTTTAGCTTTAAAATATTGCATAATAAATTATACCAGCTTCATATTAACTATTTATTAATTCACACTACTACCCTAATATCTATCTTAGAAACGCTTGCATCTCATAACACTTAATCTTCAAAAACTCAAATAAAACCATAGTAAAACTACCTTCTAAACTATTATGCTTCCCCACTCTTAAAAAAACTTGTATCACTTGGATAAATACCTCTTTAAAATATATTACAAAATTTCATAATTCTTGAAAACTTTTATAATCTAACTCTAAACCAAAATACTTCTCAAATTCTTTCTTAAACTCATCTTCACTATTAATATTAGGTAATACCTTTAAAAAACCTATTACCTTTTCCTTACCGAATTTGTTTATCAATCCCTCTACAACAAAACCCGATTCTGAATACACCTTCTCATCTTCATAAGAGTAATATTTAAGAAAGTTTTTAAATTCCTTAGGTCTTTCTTTTGTACTTAATTGATTAGAAGTATATATAGCAAAACCCTCATCTAACCATACAGGTCCCTTCCCTTTAGAAAAGATTATGTAAAACAAATGACTTAACTCATGTTTAAGTAAAGAATAATACTCCTCATCTGAATATTTATGCCTACTCTCTTTTTCATAGCTTTCTGGAGAAAGAAGCAGCAATTTATTATCGCTCAATGCTCTTCCAACAACCCAATCTTCTGTTTTATATCCAGATATAATATCAAAAGATTCTCTACTGTCTACTAAATATATAACAGGAGTATTTTCTATCCAATTTACACCATAGAAGTCTACTAATTCCTTCATAGCTTTATCAAAAAAGCCTTTTACATTTATGTTATTTGATTGTGTGACATTCATATCATATATATTTGTCATAACAGGATTATATAAAAAATGAGGCTTCATATATCTTCTCTCCTTAACAACAAAATCCTCAAACAGAGAATGCTACACTGGTTTTACTAACATCTTACATCGCATATGGGAAATTAACCAACGATACTAGATGTGCCACAATTAAAACTAATAATACTGCTAAAAACATATACCATTGAGCATGAAATACTCTAATCTTTTTCTTAACATCTACAGATACATTAGAAAACCTCATTATTAACCCAGTACCAGCCATCCATACAAGCAAAGCTATTAATACCCAACTCCATACATTGGAATATTCTATCATTAAGATTGCATGTACAATTGCTAACATTACTGAAACTAGATTTCCGAAATAGTGAACCTTATGCCAACGATCTTGAAGCTTATCCAACCACTCCCATTTAACAGAAGTATATATAACCTTATGTATTAAGCGAAAAATTACCACAAAGTTAGATATAAAAAACAATAAAGCTGTAAGAGAACCTAAAGTTAACCCTAAAGAAATATTTGATGGCATCTTTTTCTAAGAAATAATTTAAATTGCTAGAGAATCAACTTTTCTAGCATCTCACACTGAACATTCATATTGTGTCATATAATCTATAGATTAATTAAAATCTTATCTTAAGATATTATATTACAAACTATAAAAAAGTTTAGTATATATTCACATAGTACTCTGAAAAATATATCTTCTAAACTCTTATGAGTTCTTTTAGTATTAAACAACACTAGAATACACAGTACAGTCTAGAACACTACTACACACCACTTTACTCATATCGCAGGGCCTTAACAGGATCCAGCCTTCCTGCTTTCATAGCAGGATATATCCCTGCAATTACCCCTATTAGTATACTTCCCAAAGTAATATACAGTGCATTTATAGGTTGAAAATGGAAAAATGTATCAATAGCTGTAAAACCCTCCTGTGAAAGTAAACTTACTATATATGGATCAGCACTCTTCATCAATCCATATGTAATAGACAATCCCAATACTCCCCCTATTAACCCTATCAATCCAGCTTGTATCAAAAATATGGTTAAAACCTGTAAATTAGATGCCCCTATGGCCTTAATTATACCTATCTCTTTAGTTTGTTCATAAATACTCATAACCATTGTATTTATAATCCCAATAGATGCCACTATAGCTGATATAGAACCAAATATAACCAATGCTATAGTTAAAGCAGCAGTTAATGAAGAAACAAAATTCAAAACAGTTTCAGTAGAAATAACTGTCAACTTCATGTCATTTCTCAAAATATCTCCAACATTAGAAGTTTTACCATCTTCAGTAGATACTAATAGCTGTGAATAACCAACTTTTTTGATATACTCATCCACACTTGCAAAACCACTCACCTCAGAAAGTATCTCCATCGCCCTGCTACTATCAATCCAAAATGCATTATTATCCGTTTCAACAACTCCTTGTATTGTAAACACATACTCCCTTCCCTCATTATTAACATTACGAGAATACATACTTGGAACACTCTTGAAAATTACCTTCCTGCCAATAATATCATTAGCTGAAAGTTCAAAATATGAAGTAACATAGTTGCTTACAAAAATACCATCTTTCTCTAAAACAGGATTACTCCCAGTAAAATTCGCAAAAAATTCATTATCTCCAGAAACATCTACTGCCTGAATTATTGAGTTAGGATACGCATCTTCATCTCCTTCCAGATACACTTCAAATCCACTAACACTAATCATTCTATTCACACTAGTAACACCATCTATGCTTTTAATCTTCTCTACAATTTCATCATCTAGAACAACAGGTTCTTCTTCTACATCACTCTTCTTCGGAGCAGATGACATCCCTGCACCTGTGAAATTACGTCCTGAGACATAAAGATCTGATGGCTTAAAAACAGAATTAAATTGCTTAACTACTGCACTTTGTAAATCACTCATTCCAAATAGTATGAAAGTCATCAACATAACGGCTATCATTATCCCAAGACTAGTCAAAAATGTCCTAAGTTTTCTTCTTAATACCAAATTAAGAGCGTAGTTAAACATTTTTCCCATCAGCTAAAATAATAGTTCTATCCGTTCTTCTTGCTATTTCATTATCATGAGTTATGAGTACTATTGTAACCTTTTCATTTCTATTTAAATCAATTAGCAATTCCATTATGGACTTTCCAGTCTTGCTGTCCAAGTTTCCAGTAGGTTCATCTGCAAGGATTATCTCAGGTGCATTTATTAACGCCCTAGCTATGGCTACCCTCTGCATTTCGCCACCAGATAATTCATTAGGTAAGTGGTTAATTCTTTTTTCAAGAGAGGTTATTTTCAATAAATAGTTCAATCTTTCATTGATGTTAATATCTTTCTTCTTACCAAACTTTAGTGGAAGAAGTATATTTTCTTTTACATTAAGAGATGGGATTAAGTAGAATTGTTGAAATATTGTTCCAACAATGTATCTTCTGTAATAATTGCTATTGTATTCTTTAATATTTTTTCCAGCTACATATACATTTCCTGAATATTCCCTATCTAAACCACCTAGGATATGTAAGAGAGTGGACTTTCCTGACCCTGAAGCACCTACTACAGACAAAAACTCTCCCTTTTCGATATCAAAGGCTACATCTTTGAGAGCATCAACATACACATTTTTGCCCATTATATATCTTCTTTTAAGATTTTGAATTTGAATGTATGGCATATTAGTATTTCAGAACGAAATATACAGTAAAATGAGTTAAACTGCAATGCAAATGTGGGAAGGAAACAAATGGTGAAAGAGCTTTTAATTAACCTTAATACCTTCCATCTGTAATCCCTCAAAGAGTATGCTAGAGGGGGATAGAGAATCATAGAAGACTCCATTGCTTGACCACTCTCCTTCCATATCATCTGTGTCATAGAACCTGATCCTCCAGTAGTACGTTGTTCCACTATTATTTAATAGACTACTACCATCGTAATAGTATTGTTCACTACGAGTTCCACTCGCTACATTTGTACTCTTCTTTCCACTGTCTAGTACTACTGTCTCAAATTCACTACTCGTTGATATCTGTATCTGATATGCTGATGCCCTGTCTCCATCTTCATCATAATATATTGCACTAAATGACATCTTCTTACTGTTTAGTACTCCTGGTGTTGATGTTCCATTCATTTCCAATCCCGTTGGTGATGATGGCCTACTGTGTGTTCCAAATTGCACCACCATCGAGTAACGACTTACTCCATCCTTCTCATCCCATATACGTATCTTCCAGTAGTATCTTCCTCCCTCTAATATCCCTTCTGTTCCTCCATAGGGTATCTCTGGGGTCCTACTACCATTAGCTATTGCCTCATTGAAAAATGTCTTCCCACTGTCCCATACTAATGGCTCTGTAAACTCTATTGTCCTTGCTACTAGGATTTGGTACGCTACTGCTGTATTGTCCAAATCATTATCTGTATACCTCGCTGAAAATGTTGGACTTAGAGATACCTTTTCTGGATTTACTTGTCCTTCCGTTAGTAGTTCTGTCGGAATATTGGGTTCATAGTTTGTCTTGAACTCCATTACATCGGACCATTCACTTTGTGTGTGCTTGTTATCTCCTAACTTCATTCTCCAGTAGTATGTTGTTCCTCCTTGTAGCTCTGATCCTCCATATGCTCCATAGCTTACTTCTGGTATCCTTTCATTATTCCCTATTACTCCTTCTACATCTATTACCTGACTGTCCCATTTCATTGTCCCATCAAATGTACTCCTTGTATTTAATTGTATCTGGTATGTTGCGCATACATCTGTCCCATCTGGGTCACTAAATACTCCTGAAAAGGTTGGCAATGGATTTAGTCCTACTCCTACTGGATTCACTAAGCCATTTACCAACAATCCTGTTGGTTTGTTGGGTTGGTAATTACTTCTGAATGTTCCTGTCTCTGACCAATCACTCATTGCCCCTTTGTCATCTCCTAGTTTTATCCTCCAGTAGTAGGTTATCCCATTGAGCATTGGAGTACCATCATACTCTATTGCAGGGATTGTGCTGCCATTCGCTATTGGTCCTGGCATCTCCAATACCTCCGTATCCCATTTCATTATTCCATCAAAAGCACTAGTCGTGTTCATCTGTATTTGATACGTTATACAGGTATCTGCTGGGTCTACATCATTGTATATGGCTGTAAACATTGGATTTATCGTTATATCTACTCCTACTGGACTTACTTCCCCATTTACCCTTAAATCTGTCGGAGACGGTTTGTAATTCATTGTGAACTGTCCTGTCTCTGACCAATCACTTATTGCTCCTTTGTTATCCCACATCTTGATTCTCCAGTAGTAAGTTACTCCCCAATTCAATGTGTCTGTTGGGAACTGAATATCCTCACTTCTACTAGCATTGTTTACTAATGTTGTAAAATCATTCTGTCCACTATCCCATATCATTGTCCCATCGAAACTTGATGATGTATTTACTTGTATTTGGTATGATTTACCTTTGTCTGCACTATCTGGATCAGAGAATACGGCTGAGAATCCAGGATTCTTTGATACTCCTGTAGGATTTGTCAACGAGTTTGTTAAAAGTGAAGTCGGAGCATTAGGAGCCTGATTGGCAATATATACACCTCCCGTCTCAAAATCTATCCATCCTACATCTTTAGACCAGGCATAACCACTAAAGGCACCTGTCTCTATGTTTACAAATGTATTACTATTATTTGTGCTAAAGGAGATTTCATTCCCAGTATTAAGAACATATGCCGAACCCGACACCGCACCGGTTGCATTATCTACAAACACTCCTGATGTCTCACTTTGTGCAAACATTATCCATCCAATATCTTCAGACCATGCATACCCCGATATTGTCCTTCTATTGCTATTCGTAGGATCAGGATCTGATATGACTACATTAGCTCCATATTCACTGGAAGAGAAATACACTTTGTTTGAGGTGTTGACTACAGTAGCACTTCCAACAATGGGAACCTGATCGGCTATAAGCACACCTCCCGTCTCAAAATCTATCCATCCTACATCTTTAGACCAGGCATAACCACTAAAGGCACCTGTCTCTATGTTTACAAATGTATTACTATTATTTGTGCTAAAGGAGATTTCATTCCCAGTATTAAGAACATATGCCGAACCCGACACCGCACCGGTTGCATTATCTACAAACACTCCGTCTGTTTCTCCCTGTGTAAACTTTATCCATCCAATATCTTCAGACCATGCATACCCTGATATTGTCCTTCTATTATTATTCTCAGGGTCTGGATCTGATATGACTACATTTGCCCCATATACACTGAAGGAGAAAAACACTTTGTTTGAGGTGTTAACTACAGTAGCACTTCCAACGATAGGAATCTGATTACCAGTATCACCTCTCGCTACACTCTGCTTATCCCTACTGATAACATAATATGCTATACCACACCCTGCTACAGCCACAATAGAACACGCTATTATTACTGACTTTTTAGAAGGTTTCCCCAGTTTCATTACACTATGCTATCATAATTCTCTCTACATGTTACCAATTTTTTCATTTATAACCCTCACTTCTTCTTAAATATAACCTTGCCATTCTCAACATATGCTACGATCGTATCTCCTTTATGAAATTTTCCCTCTAACAGCTCCTTCGCCAAAGGATTTTCTACAACATTCTGTATCACCCTCTCCATAGGTCTAGCACCAAATTCTGGGTCATATCCTATATCACTCACCAAATCAATAACTTCATCATCAAATTCGATACTCATTCCCTGAGCCTTAACCAAACCCTTCACATCCTCTAGAAGAATTCTCGCTATCTCTTTTATCTGCTTCTTATCCAAGTTTCTAAACACAATGATATCATCAAGCCTATTTAAAAATTCTGGTTTAAAGTACGACTTAAGGTCACCCATTAGCTCCTGTTTTAGCTTTTCCCAATCTTTCTCACCTTTTTTCACAAATTCCTCTATTTTTCTAGAACCAATATTGCTTGTAGCAATTATGATAGTGTTCTTGAAGCTAACAGTCTTTCCTTGAGAATCAGTCAGCCTCCCATCATCAAGTACCTGAAGCAAAATATCGAAAACATCAGAATGTGCCTTCTCTATTTCATCAAGAAGAATAACACAGTAAGGTCTTCTCCTTACGGCTTCCGTCAATTGTCCTCCTTCCTCATACCCAATATACCCTGGAGGAGAACCTATGAGCCTAGATACAGAGAATTTCTCCATATATTCACTCATATCTATACGAACTATAGCTTCCTCATCCCCAAATATTTGTTTCGCCAGTGCCTTTGCAAGCAGAGTTTTACCTACACCAGTAGGACCCATAAACAAAAAAGAAGCTATTGGCTTACGAGGATCTTTTAGACCCACTCTGGACCTCCTTACAGCCTCAGAGACTGCCCTTACTGCTTCATCCTGTCCAACAACTCGTTTATGCAAAGTGTCTTCCAATTTTAATAGTCTGTCTTTCTCTTCCTCACATAAATCAGTTACAGGAATTCCTGTAGCCTTAGACAAAACTTCCGCTATGTCTTCTGTTTTAACAACTGGGGTTCCTGTTCCCTTTACTTTGTTCCATTTTTCTACTAATGGCTCTAATTTCCCCTTCAATTTTTCTATCTCCATTTTTATTTTCGCAGCTTCTTCATAGCTTCCACTTCTTGTAAGAGCTTCTCTTTCTTTTTCCATATTTTCTATTTTCTTTTTCAACTCCCTCACTTCTTCTGGCTCTGATGATGTCTCTAGTTTAACTCTACTCGCTGCTTCATCTATTAAATCTATGGCCTTGTCTGGAAGGAATCTATCTTGAATGTATCTTTCAGATAATACTGCTGCTGCCGATATAGCTTCATCAGAAATTTTGACTCTATGGTGAGCTTCATACCTATCTCTAAGACCTCTTAATATTTCAATAGTTTGTTCTACGGTAGGTTCTCCAACAAGTACTGTTTGAAATCTTCTTTCGAGTGCAGCATCTTTTTCTATGTATTTCTTGTATTCACTTAATGTTGTAGCTCCTATTATTTGTAAATCTCCTCTGGCTAGTGATGGTTTTAACATATTAGAGAGATCCATTTGTCCTTCAGGAGCTCCGCTTCCAACTATGGTATGTAATTCGTCTATGAAGAGAATTACCTCTCTTCCTGCTTTTTCTAATTCTTTTAATACTTTTTGTATTCTTTCTTCATACTCTCCCCTATGACTAGCTCCTGCAATTAAAGCAGCGACATCTAATTCTTTTACAGTCTTATGTAGTAATACCTCTGGTACATTACCAGTTACTATACGATATGCTAAACCTTCTGCTATTGCTGTTTTTCCTACTCCAGGCTCACCAATTAATACAGGGTTGTTTTTCTTTCTTCTACAAAGTATTTGTATGACTCTTGTTATTTCATCACTTCTGCCTATGACAGGATCTATTTTCCCCTCTTTAGCAAGTTTAGTTAGATCTCTAGAGTATTTATCAAGATTTGGTGTTATAGAGGATTCTTCTATTTTCTCACCACTTTCATCTCCTTCACCAACTACTTTTACTACGGCTTGTCTAGCTTGAGTTAAAGATATTCCATACTTTTCAAATATTTGTGCTGCTATTCCCTGACCTTCTTCTATGAGTCCTAGTAGTATATGTTCTCCTCCTACATAGTGGTGTCCCAGTTCTTGAGATTCATAGAATGCAAGCTGAAGAACTTCTTTGGCCCTTGGTGTTAGTCCAGGGGTACCAAATGTAATTCCTTCATCGCTTCCTAAGACAGAAGATAGTTGATCTTGAAGGAGTTCATTGTCTATTTTTAATTCTTTGAGTACTCTTACAACAACATCATCATAATTGGATGCTGCCCACAGTAAGTGCTCTGTATCTATATTTCTGCTTCCTGTTTCTACTGCTTTTTCAGCAGCCATTTGTATAATGTTTTCTGCTCTTTTGGAAAAATATCTTGATATATCAACAGATTCTTCAGACATATGCCACCATAATCAACTTAATTATGTTAATCAATTATACATCAATCATTATACAAAACTTAAGAAACTTTTTAAAAAATGGCACCTTTGAAGTAGTAATCGCTTAATGTATAAGCAGATGTCTTACATCTACCAAAGGTGCCTTACAGCTCATTTAATTTAGAATAATTTACATAATTTCCAATGGAAGATAGCCTATTGCTTCTTCTCCTTCCTCTCCTAATCCTAAATTTCGGATGAAGACTGGAACTTCATTAAGAACTAATTCTCTGTCTTCGATAGGGATAGATGCTTCTATCAGGGCTACTATAATTACATCAAACATATAGGGATCTATATTGCCTGTACAAAGATAAATTACCCTAGGAAGGTAATCTTCTCTTATGTATGGAGGAAAATCTTTCCATGCCTTTCTTCCTGCCCTCACGATTTGTACTTTCGTTAATTTGAACATATCACACCCTCCTTTGTAATGAGCTGGTATAGCCTGCGATTTTAACACAAGAAAGCCTTGATATCCAGCCTCATTACATACATGAGACTGTTGCAAACACCCATTATACTGATATGCAAGTACAAATTTTTATACTACTCTTCAAATTTTTTCCAGAATTTTTCAGCTTCTTTGTAGGACTTTTTTAGTCTAAATCTGTAGAATAACATGCTAATACCTGCTATACACAGTAGACTCCCAACTAGGTAGCTTAACAAATCAGGATATACTAGTATCAATATTGCGAAAAGAATCAATGCTATTCCAAGAAAACCTAGCATTTTAGTGATATCTTTCACTGTTTCTTTTATAGGGTTCATATTTATATAAATATTAAATTAAATAGAGAAATAAATTATTCATCCAATATAATGAAGTCCTTCTTAGATGCTCCACATACTGGACATATCCACTCTTCAGGGAGATCTTCAAAAGCAGTTCCTGGCTTGATACCAGATTTAGGATCACCCTTTTCAGGATCATAAATGTATCCACATAGAACACACTTGTACTTTTGCATAGTTATTATAAAAAACTAAATTTACTATTCATATCTAACAGCATCCATTGGAGGAATTTTAACAGCTCTATTAGCAGGATACAAGCCTGTAAAGAATGACAACAGAGTTGTTATAAATATGACCAATAGGGCAGAGGACAATGGGAATGATGTTATCATCATAAATTCAACTCCTCTAGATTCTGACAACATATACACTATTAGAGACACTATATACCCACCCAACACCCCTAATAGCACACCTAGAATTCCTCCTATTAATCCTATAAACATAGACTCAGCTATAAATAAGAATCTCACATCATTTCTTTTCATACCTATTATCTTCATTAAACCAACTTCTCTCGTCCTCTCTAGTAATGACACAGTTAAGGTATTTATCATTCCCAAAAAGGCTATAGCAAATGCAAGAATTCCAAATGCCAATAATCCGTATCTAACATATGAAAATATCTGCTCAACCTGATTAACAGTATCCATTATGGAGAAAGTTTCAAGCCCCAATGATTCAATCTGTTTTCTTACGAAATCAAGAGCTCCCTCTTTATTAATAATAATTGAAAGTGCAGAATATGTATCATCAGTATAATCTCTAATAGAACCAAGTTTAAGATATATAACCGCTGGAGAATCGTCTTCTACGACCCCAACAACTTTAACCGATAGACTTTGGGGTTGCTCCTGTGTATCACCATCTGGAAGAGTTTGTATAACATTCAAATCTAAATTTTCACCAATTATACTAGAATCCAAACCTAATACTTCCAAGTAGGCCTTATTTACAACAGCAGCAAATTTATCAGGTTTTTCATCTAAGAACTCTCCACTCACTTTTTTAATTGGAGAATTCTCAAGATATCCTGTTTCCACACCATATACAACAACATCAACTGTAGATCCTTTATAATCAACTCTCCCTGGGAAGTTTTTAATTCTATATATTTTGTCAACACTAGATATTGCAGAAACTTTCTCAATCAGTTCATCTGTTAATTTAAGTTGGCTTCCAACTTTAGGAAAGACATCAACTTGATTGAGATTTTGTGCTCTCGTAACTTCTGCTATTACTAATTTCTCTATGCCATACCCTATTGATACTAGTAAAACAACAAATCCTACACCCATTCCTACTCCAAGTATGGTAATCATTGTTCTAAACTTCTTAAAAAAGACATTCTTAAACGAAAGCTCTGTTAAATCAAGCATAGATATATCCCCTGAAGTTGATCCTGAAGCCTTCTTTCTAAGTTTACCGGCAAAATTAGGATTTATTTTTCCAACAAGCGAAATAAAAGCTAATGTTAATGTTTGTGTAAAGAAATTTACTATTAATTTAATATATTCAAAAAATTTTTCTACAAAGCTTTCTTTGTCATTTGTCTCTCTCCCTACGTGATTTACTTCCGAACTATCCACAAAAGTTGGAGCATCTACCTGAGTATTCTCTGCATTAAGTCTTTCATCTATCTTTTCCAAAACACCACTTCCACCATGGAGAACATCTAGTATATATCCATCTTTCATTACAGCCACTTTATCGCAATATTCTAGATAATCTGGATTATGAGTTACTAAAATAATAGTTTCCCCCCTTTGAGCTAATTTCTTAAGTGTGTTTATGACTTCTAAACCATTATCACTATCTAAATTTCCAGTAGGTTCATCGGCTACTATAATTTCAGGATCTGTTATTAATGCCCTAGCTAACCCAATCTTTTGCTGTTCCCCCGCAGATAATTCTGATGTATAGAAGTCCTTAAATTTGGACATATCTACATCTTCTAAAACCTTTTCTGCCCTTGAAATAGCAGCATGTTTATTCATTCCTAAAAGTTGAGCACCTAAGGCAACATTTTCAACGACAGTTAAGGAACGTATCCAAATCTGTTGCTGATATACAACTCCTATCCTGCTCTTTCTAATATCGACCTGTTCATTTGTACTTTTCTTCCATAGGTCCTCTCCAAAGAGTTTGACTTCACCAGAATCTGGTTTTTCTAACCCCATGATGACATTTAGTAGAGTAGATTTCCCACATCCAGATGGACCAAAAATACATGTCAATTCACCAGCAAAAATATCTAGGTTAACATTTTTTAATACTTTGTTTTTTCTTACTCCAAGAGAAAAACTTTTGCTAACATTTTTAACTTCAATTACTTTTCTCGCTTGCATTAGAATATGTTGAATATGTTAGAAATAGAATTCAAGATTGTTTCCATTACAGTATTAGATGATTTCTGAGTTATAGAAACAAG
>DAOOVT010000006.1:30136-47053 GCA_035370405.1 Candidatus Dojkabacteria bacterium
AATTCAAGATTGTTTCCATTACAGTATTAGATGATTTCTGAGTTATAGAAACAAGTGGTCCGTACTTACCAGAGTTCCCCGAAGCATCTACTGACTCCGCTTCTAGGCTATATACCTTAGAAGGAGTAAGACCTGATATGATTACCAAATGTTTTGTTCTAAACTCTTGGTCCATTCTAGTACTTGAAGTATATACTCCTGCTCCACCCTCTCCAAAGTTTACCTTACTTGTAGCAGGCTCATCTGTTTCCCAGCTCACAATCAGTTGTGCACTTCTACTTCTGTCTGTTTGTATTGATCTTCCAAGTAAATCTTGTTCAACTTTGACATTATAAATCTTTGGTGGCCTAGTATCTGTATTTGTTGTAAATCTTACCTCCTCTGATACTGCTTTGTTCCCAAAATCATCTATCCCTTCTACTACTGCGACATAACTAGTCGTAGGTACTAGTCCAGATATTTCCATCTGATGCTCTCCCATAACCATTTTCACATCTATTTTATCTATTTCCCTAGCATCAGGACTATCCTCTCTATACCTGATAACAGAGTTAGTATATGTATTAGTGTCCCAACTGAATACAACCGTTGGACTAGCTACATCTTTTAGCTCCTGTACTCTTACGTTCGATATTTGAGGCCTAGGTGGAGTTGTGAATGTATTGTTCTCTATAGATTCATATATATATCCATCAGCATCTGTAAGTCTTATCTTAAAACTGTATTGCACCCCATCATCAAGATTATCAAGTACAACAGAATATTTACTTCTAGTTGGAGATGTATTTATTTCTTTCTGTGCTGTGTAAGAATATGATCTACCATAAGCGACTGAAGCTTTCGTGGCTCCAAATACTTCGAAAGAAACTATTGCATAATCGAGCCCCACCATATCAACTTTACTGGAATATACTTGAGGAGAGTCTTCTGTCCTAAATGATATTTCCTGACTTTCTCCAGTATTTCCATCTCCATCAGTCCATTTTGCTTTAAAGTAGTAGTTTGTTCCTGGTTGTAAATTATTAAGAGTAACTTTGTGGTCTGTTACTTGTTTGGAATTATATGCTTCTTCATCAAAGTACTCTCCACTTGTTAATCCATATGCTACCTTTGTATCACTGCTCCTCTCTGTCACCCATACGATTGTAGCTTTTCTAGTCCCTATATTCAGTACTTCTATACCAGATACTAATTCAGCAGGCTGCAAATATTTTCCTTCTATAGCTGAGGATACTGCAAATGAAAAAGTTGGAGACTGTTTACTAATGTTAGTACTATCAGATACTCCTACCCTGTAATAGTAAACTCCACTTTGCTCTACTATGTCTGAATATGTTGTACCTGTTGTAACTCCTGCATCAATCCAAATTTTACCATCTGTACTTCTCTGGATTGTATATGACAATCTTCCATCTCCCTTGTATGCTGGTTCATTCCAAGTTATACTCGCTCTCCAAAGATTAGCTTCTTTAATTGATGTATCAGCTATACTAAGATTTTTTACTGGGTCTGGGAGAGTGCTATCTAGTGTGAATTTCCCTTGTATATAGTTACTTGGAGAATAGCCATTTTGACTATCTACAGCTACAACATATACTATGTTGTCTTCTCCTTTTACTGCTCCTGTGAGCATCTTTTTAGAAACACTGGTATTATTGCCAACTGCGATATACAAAGAAGAATTCCCAACCAAAGTATCATATGTTGATGGTGGAGTTGTATTTACCATGTAGTAATACGATGATATTGTTCTCCCATCAAATGGAATAGCTGTTGGCCATGATAATGCAAATTCGTTCGATGTATTAGTACTTGGCTCTATTGTAACAACAGCTTCTTCTGCGAATGTAGGAGCTAGACCACCATACGATATTGCCCCACTTATATATCCACTGAAATTTCCAGCTTTGTCAACTGTTCTGAAATATATAATATTATTACCCACAACGAAATTAACAGAATCTCTATCTTCTGTAAAGTAATGTGTGTATTTTGAACCTTCAAATGGAATATAATCAATATCTAAGAAGTCATTGTGTTTATTCCCAGTCCAATTGCTAATTCCATTTAAACTGTATTGCCAGCCTAATATTCCGTTCTCATCTGTACTTGTTACACCCGGACCACTTGGCCAGCTGAAAAACATATCATTTATATTTCCAAAATTGCCATTTGGGGTAGTTATATATTTAACATTAACTGGATTAATTAAATCAGCATGATATTCTAAAAGAACATAGTTTTGATCTTCATTCGTGTGTAAATTACCTTGATTGTCAACAGACTGAATACTTAAATAATATGTTCCACTTGAAGTAATATCCAAACTAATCGAACTATCTGTAATAAACTGCCCTGAAGAATAAGGAAGTGCTGTCCTACTAGGACCCCAATATACATAATAACCTGATATTCCACTTGGTTGATAACCATGAGATTCACCTCCTTGATCTTGTGGAACATCCCAATCGGCATACACTGACGTAAAACTAAAATAAGAATTATCAGAAAAATTTAATTCTCTTGTCTTACTCCCGTCAGTATACACATGAACTACATCAGGGTTTAAAGGGGGATTACTGTCTTTTACATATACTCTTCCCGTTCCAAAATCTATCCACCCCATATCTTTAGACCATGCATAACCACTAAAGACACCTGTCTCTGTGTCTACAAATGTACTACTGTTATTTGAGCTAAAGGAGATTTCATTCCCAGTGTTAAGAACATAGGCTGAACCAGACACCGCACCAGTAGCAGAATCAACAAACACTCCTGATGTCTCTCCTTGTGTAAACTTTATCCATCCAATATCTTGAGACCATGCATACCCCGATATTGTCCTTCTATTACCATTCTCAGGATCAGGATCTGATATAACTACATTTGCTCCGTATATGCTGGAGGAGAAAAACACTTTGTTAGAGGTGTTAACTATAGTAGCATCTCCCATGATAGGAGTATCTCCTACGGCCAAAACTTTGGTCATCAAAAATGTGAAGGACAAGCCCAACACACACAAAAACAAGACAAGTATTGGGATTCTAATATGGACAGTGTTTTTCATAATATCTTCAAAAGTGTATCACACTTTTTAAATCTTGCAAATAATAAATAAGCTAATCACTCCGAACACATCTCACATAGTTGTTGGTAGACTTTCCAGCATAATTTGAATATCCTTGATTAAAAGTACTTATCCAAGCATATGTATTTGAAAATTGATTTTCGGTGCTACTCCAAAAAGCGTCCGTAGTTACCCAACTAGAATTGGTAGCCAGATACATTCCATCTAAATAGGCCTGTAATAGTTCACCTTGCGATGGTAGATACCAATCAGTTTCTATACTACCATCACTATTAGCATCTAATTCCAACGCAGAACAAGCATTTATTGCATTACCACATGCCGATTCTGCTCCATTGTAATTTCCACGAGAAGTTGCTGAAAAAAAGGAACAGGAAACAGTTGTAAAACTATTTGTCATAGACCCCTGCCTAGGACTCCAATACAACCCTGTCCTTTTATCTTTCCACACTTCTGGAGAGGCATTGGTTTTCGTCCACTCCGCAGGAGAAACGATCCCACCATCAACCTTTTGGTAGCTTTGTGCTTTATAATCTGGAACATTATATGTTCCAACCTTTTCTCCCCTATCACCATTGTAAAAAGTATAACCCGATATCACTTTATCTGGAGTAACAGTTCCATTAGGAACCCAGTTTGCGGAAGATATTATCCTATTCCAAATTGCACCATTATTACCATCATCACTGCCATATCCAAGTGTTTGGAGATTTACATATATTTCTTTTAATATTGATAATTCTCCTGATTCAGGACTTTCTCCTCCTTGTTCTGCAAAGCTTTTCTTCTCAACGAAAATACCTACAAGCAGTACACCTATTATTATTAAAAGCACCGACTCCAGTTTTGTGAATTTTCTGATATATCTTCTCATAACTAATTATTATTTTACCCCCTTCTTACACATCGTGTAGAAAGAGTATCTGTTTTAAAATAAAAATATGTATATCCATGAGATAAATATACAGGATATGCATCGCCAGAATTTGACTTACTCTCAGTGCTACTCCAAAAGTTATTTTCAGTAACCCAATCCTTGTTCGTTACAGCGTAAATTCCATCTATATATGCCTGCATCATTTCAATTTGTGTTGGAAGGTACCAATCAGTTTCATTTGTTCCATCACCATCAGCATCTAGTGAAAGAGTAGCACAAGTATTAATAGCATTACCACAATCAGGATCAGACCCACTATAATTACCTCTAGGTGTTGTAGTGAAGAAATCACATGTAATTATAGTAAATTCATTACTCATACTTCCCTGCCTAGGACTCCAATACAACCCTGTTCTTTCATCCTTCCATACTTCTGGTGTCATATTGGTTTTAGTCCATTGAGCAAGAGCATCAGGTATAATATTGCTTTCTCTAAGATCTATCGATTCTTGGCTCTGGGCAGCGTAATTAGGAAGCTGGAAAGTTCCAGTCTTTTGATCTCTACTTCCATTGAAAAATGTATAACCATATATTACTTTGTCTTCACTAATACTCCCATTTGGAACCTAAGTAGCCGAAGTTATTATTCTATTCCAAATACTAGAAGAATTACTTCCAGAATCACTTCCATATCCAAGGGTTTGGAGATTTGTATATGTTTCTTTTAATATTGATAATTCTTCTGATTCGGGACTTTCTCCTTCTTGTTCTGCAGAAGTAGCATTAACTAACAAAGTAGTTAAGCATAAAATTCCAATAATGGACACCACTATAAGTTCGGCAGTATTTAATTTCTTCATATCTTATTTCATTCTAATGGAATATTTTCTATATGTAAATATCATCATTATATGATGATGGAATACCTATCAAATTATCATACCATATTACTTCTACGGGGGGAAAATAACTGTACAGGCTGCATACATATGCATAATCTGTACAGTCTCTACCAGATATCCAACGATTAATAGTATAATGAATAATACGCAAAACAATGTTTGATCTAGAATCTATTATCTCTGCATACTACTCATGTAGAGAAGGAAAAAGAAATAGCACATACCAACTTTTGTTTGAAAATCATTTTGAATATAACTTGGTAGGTTTACAAAAAGAACTTAAGAATAATTCCTATACGATTGGTAACTCCATATGCTTTATCATAACATACCCCTCCACTAGAGAAGTCTTTGCTGCTAACTTCATAGATAGAGTTGTACATCATCTCTTAATTAGTTATATCGAACCCCAAATCGATAGAACCTTTGTCTATGACTCTTTTGCATGTAGAAAAGGGCATGGAGTTATATGTGGAGTCAAACGATTGCAAAACTTTTTAAACAAAATTACAAACAACAAAAAATCTAATTCTTACTACCTAAAATTAGACATAAGTAGTTTCTTCTACAGTATAGATAAATCAAAATTACTAGATATCCTATCTGACAGCATATATAAACTTACATATGGCAAAGAGCAGAAAAGGGAATTATTTAAACTCTCAAGGCAGATAATTCTTCATAATCCCTGTACAAAATACATACCCAAAGGAGATTTACAGCTAATACAGAAGCTTCCTCCAAACAAGAGTCTTTTTACCGCAGGTGAAAATAAAGGCCTCCCAATTGGAAATTTAACATCACAATTTTTTGCAAACTTGTATCTTAATGAATTAGATCAATTTATCAAAAGAGAATTAAAAATTAAATACTATCTAAGATATGCTGATGACCTACTGTTTCTCTCAAAAGATATTAAAGAATTAGAAGGAATTGAAAAAGCTGTTACAGAATTCCTTGAAAAAGAATTGGTACTTAAAATAAAGTCAGAAAAGACCACCTATGGGAGTGTATATCAAGGCATAGATTTTATTGGATACATTGTTAGACCAAATTATGTACTAGCTCGAAACCGTACAGTCAACAATCTAAAAAGAAAGCTATACTATTTTAACAAAGGATTTCTAATAGATAGGTCTATGTGTAAAGAGGAGGCAGTTGAAATACACTTACCTCCAACAGAAGAAGAAATCACAACAATTTGCAACAGTATTAATTCCGTATTTGGACATCTAAAATGGAGTAATTCATATAATCTAAGACAGGACCTTTACCTCAATCATTTTGGAAAGTTAAATGAGTATATAGATGTACAGGGTAATTTAGAATCTTTTAGACCAAGAAAACCATCCTTTTAACATCTTCTCTATTTCAACACTCTGTTTAATGATATAGGCATATTTCTGGTGGCTTAAAATTTTGGTATCACTAGCAACTCGAAATCTGTATTTTAAACTATTAAAGGTTGAAACTGCTTTTGCAATATATTTCTTCTTTTCTCTATTCTCTACCGTATTAGCAAGTATTACCCAATCTAAGGTCTTCCAAGCAAGAGAAAGGATATCTTGACCAAGAGTGTATTTGTACTCTTTAGGAAAATTTCTAATACATGTATAAAGATAAAGAATAAGCTTGTATAAGGCTAGATATATTGGTTTGTCTAAATCTGCTTGAGGCATATTATATACTCCCTAAGGACGCAACGTACTGCATAGCTGGTAGTCTTAGTATTGTTATTGGTATTTCCATTGTTCAAATTTGTATACCAAGCGTTACTATTATTATTCTGATTCTCAGTACTGGACCAAAAATTGTAAACCTGCTAATTTTTTAACTCCACCAAAGACCTGATACTAGACATATTTAGTGTAAAAGATCTTTTGTATCTATATACCACTTGGGTATAGCAGGTAGGATTATATATCTATGCCTCCCTTACAGGCCATTGCCTATGTCGAGGTTGAGAGTGTAAGATCTTGCATGAATATATACTTCCACATTCCAGTACAGATTGCAAGCTCAAATTTTAAATTAAAAATAATTTGGAATGGGTACAGGACTTACGCCTGTACCCATTCATATCATAAATCCCTAAGGACGCAACGCACTGCATAGCTTTCAGGCTTAGTAGCGACATCGCTATAGCCACCGTCCAAAAAATGTGTATACCAAGCGTAACTACTATTATCAAACTGATACTCAGTACTGGACCAAAAAGCGTTGCCAGTCACCCAAGATGTGTTTGTCTTCTTGTATATACCATTTACATATGCTTGCAAGAGTTCTAATTGGGATGGTAAATACCATTTTGTATTAGCTATACCATCCCCATCAGCATCTAGAGAAAGAGTACCACAGGTGTTGATAGCATTACCACAATCAGCATCAGTTCCATTGTAATTACCCCTAGGTGTAGTAGTATAAAAATTGCACGATGAAATTGTGAACTGATTGGTCATAGAACCTCGACTTGCACTCCAATATAAACCAGTCATCTCATCATACCATACCTCTGGAGAGGTATTTGTCTTTATCCAACTACTTGTCTCTCCATAATCTGTTAAATCTCTATTGTCCTTTTGTATAAGAGATTGTTTTTCCCAATCTATAACCTTCATAGAGCCTGTCCTCAAAGTTCTACTACCATCATAGAACTCCACACCTGGCTTTACATCCTCTTCAGATATACCAGTCTCTGGCACCCACTTAGCAGAAGATATTATCCGATTCCACACTGGTCCTTTACTACCTGTCTCTGTACCATAACCTAATCCCAAGAGAGTATTGTATGTCTCCATTAGTATTGAATCTTCTCCAGAATCAGGAGTATTACCACTCTGTTCTGCTAAAGCGGTAGATACTACATATGTGCCTAATAGGAGGATAGCAATTAAAAAAACAATTAGTGTTTCTAATCTGTTTAACTTCATACTTTAATATATCACACAATTTATTTAATTCTCAATAGCTTGTAATAGCTTATATAAATTACATAACTAAGTGATTAATTAACTCCATTTATACTGTTTCTATCTAAATAATATATTTAATAATATATTTAATCTTCACTTTCGTTTTACCCAACACAATATATTCTTACACCAATAATATAACATATTCTAGTATAATAAGGAAATGAAAATAATAATAGTAGAAGATGAAGAACCTCTTCGAAAAGTAGTCAAACGCTATCTTGAGAAAAAACTATTTGCTGTAGATGAGGCCGAAGATGGTAAAACAGCTCTCTCAATGATACACGTAAATAATTATGATTGCATTCTTCTAGATCTAAATCTTCCAGAAATAGATGGAGTAACATTAAGCAAAAAATTAAAAAAGGAGGGATATGATATCCCTACCATAATGGTTACTGCAAGATCACAAATATATGACAAATTAGAAGGATTTGATGTAGGTGCTGATGATTACATAACTAAACCATTTAATCTTTCAGAGCTTACTGCAAGAATAAGGGCTGTTGTAAAGAGAAGTAGTGACAACAAGGAGAGTATTTTAAAATTAGGAAATTACGAAATCTATCCTGAAAGAAATTATGTTACAGATAGTATTTCCGAAAAACAAATAACACTAAGCAACAAAGAAATGGCTGTACTGGAATATCTAGTAAGATACAAAGGAAGAATTATATCTGCTGAAGAGCTAATGGAACACATTTGGGATGGAGATCTAGATTCTTTCTCTCAAACAGTAAAAACACATATAAAAACATTAAGGCAAAAAATAGACAAAGATAAAAAACTCATAACGACCATAAGAGGAAAGGGATACCAAATTAAATAGTTCTCTAGTACTTCATAAGGTATATTCTTAAGAAAAAAAGTCCTACTAAAAAATACAAAGATGAAGATTTTGGGTATCAATTAAACCTTAATTTTAATATATACAATCTTGTTATGTATAATTCCTTCAATAAATGAATAAGATAAAATTCACAAAATCCCTAAAATTTAAAATGACAGTATGGTACTCTGCAGTACTTCTTCTCTTCAGTCTGTCATTTGTACTTGCCATGAATATATTCCTAACCCAATACATGAAGCAAAGCATACCTTTCAAACCACTATTTATGTCAAATGTAATTGAAAGAGAAGTAACAGAGGAAGAAAATGAGCTAATAAAACTGTCTAGGCTTAAAGATCTTGAAAACATCAGAATCATTTCAGTATATTCCGTAATACCTCTTACATTGCTTAGTTTTTTAGTAGGCTACGTTATTGCAGCGAAAATGATAAAACCTTTGGAGGATTTGAGTGAAGAAATTCGTAATAGAGATGTTAATACTTTGGGAAATCCAATTGAATTCAAGGATACAGGAGATGAAATATCCGTTTTGATAAAACACTTTAATGGTATGTCAGAGAGAGTATACAATTCATTCAAAGCACAAAGAGAATTTGTAGAAAACGCATCTCACGAGATTAAAACTCCATTAGCAGTAATCCAAGCAAATTTAGAAATGGTCTTAGATGACAAAAATATATCTCGAAAAGAACTCCAGGACCTCCTTAAAGAGTCACATAAATCTGTAACATTCATGAACAAACTAACAGAAGATCTTTTGTTATTTTCTTTACTTGATACAGAAATTGACACAAAAACAGTCAACCTAATGGATTTGCTTTCTCAAGCAAAGGAACTTGTCTCACCAATCATCAAAGATAACAATTTTGATATTAATATAAAAAGTCCAAAAAATATACAAATAAGAGGGAATGAAACCCTTTTGATAAGAGCATTTCAAAACATAATAGAGAACAGCATCAAATATTCAAAAGGAACAAAACTTGATATAACAGTTGATAAAGATAAAAATGAAATAAATATCTCTTTCAAAGACAATGGACAGGGAATCCCAGCAAAACAGTGCAGTAAAATATTTAACAGATTCTACAGAGTCGATAAATCTAGATCCAGAAAATCCGGGGGTAGTGGTCTTGGACTAGCAATTACCAAAGAAATTATACAAAGGCACAATGGAAGTATAGAATGCATCAGCGATACAGGGAAAGGATGTGAATTCAAAATACACTTTCCTAGTTAATCCAACTCAGATTTTCTATCTTTTAGGAAATTACCCCATAACTCTATAAAATTAAGCATAGCCGTAAAAGGTACTTCTACTAAGTAATTCGTAAAGATTGCAGCTACATTGTACTCTCTCCATTTTGATGACAAAAATCCTCCCACTTTAGCAAGAGGCACTGTAAAAGCATCAAACATGAAATCCTTGAATGTACGCTTCTCTTCAACATACAGTTCTTTAGACTTTCTTCTCACCTCCAAAGCCGCATAAAATGTCATTGCCATAGTAAATGTATCATAGACTACTGAAGTCATTGGAAGCTGTCCTATGTAGAATACAAAGCCAACAAAAGCAAAGAGTATTACAGTTGAAAATGCAAAGAATCCATTTACAAATAATTTGCTAAATACAGAGCCCTTCTCTTCCATATCCACTTCTATAGCTTCATAATTACCACTTCCTTCAAATAACAATCTCTCTCCAGCCTTCAATACTCTTTGAGCATTTTCTTCCTCAGGGGGCTTTATGAACGCTATAAGCAGAAACATAACACACGCTGGTAGTATAAAGTCTATAAGCGTAGCTACAACGTTAAATCCCTCATAGAATAATCTGGCAAGCGGGACTTCAATAAGAAAGAAAGTTACAAAATTCGTCAATATAACTGAAAGTGTGGAGAATATAGCAGAATTTTTAAGTCTAGTTTTTAGTGTACTTCTACGGTCATTATATTTTTTCTGCATAATCGATAACAAAAGATTTTTATCACTGATTGCTGAGACCATAGTTTCTGGATTATCTCTTAAGCTTTCCAAAGCATCGTCAAAAAGTACGAATACTGTACTATATTGAACAATTACTTCGTCAAATTTCTTACCTATTTTGCTATTAATATACTCTTCACTTGTTTCTTTAATAGATGCTATGTTCTGTGCAAACCATTCAAGTTCTTCTCTAGAAAAATTCCTCCAGTTTGGATACTTCCTCCTCAAATACATATATACTATGTAGTTCCTATCTAAATGGTATAGTTTGCGCTGTACTGAAACTCTAAGCAGGTCAAGTTTAGTTTCTGGATCTACAGTATCTTCAGGGATAACTTTGATTCTTTCATTCATAATTCTAGCCATAGCCTCTATGATTCCATATTCTTTGACTGGCCTCACGAGAACTTCCTCTATCTCACATGCTGCTATCTCTATGAGAAAGGTTATGAGCATATTACCCTTCTTTAAATCAGTAATACCATAGTATTTAACTGTGTAATTGAGAGTGTACAGGTATTTTTTGAGAACATTTGAAACACTATCTATTCTACTTTTTGGTATTTGATGATTAGCAAGATGTCCTCCTCTAATCAGCTCTTCAGTAACAGTTTTTGCTAATTCATATGAATAATCTTCTTTAAAGGTTCCAGAAACAAGCTTTGGAAAAAGTTTCCTCTTCAAAATTCTTTCAATTGCATTACGCCTTAGAACATTGTCATCATTCCAATCAATAACTTTTCGAACCTTTTCATAAAATTTGGCGACACCAGATGCAAGTTCATCTACATGAATTTTCGCTTCGTTATTCTCTAGGGATATAAGCTCATCTGCATATTTTTGAGCTGCTGATAATAATTCTTTTCTCAGCACCAGGTCTGACAATGTATTGTTAACTTCCGCCTTATTTAGTACGAAACTCTGCGTACCTCCATCATTATTTTTGTTTTTTTCTTTTTCTGTTGCCATACTAAACCTTTAATTTCACATTCTACTACATTTCGAGTACATTATTAACTTTCCTTAATATCTTTTGGAAGTTTGAATTGGCTATTGTATATTGAAGTATAGAATCCATTCTTTTTTAGCAATTCATTGTGTTTTCCTTTTTCAACTATATCTCCTTTATCCATAACAAGTATAAGGTCGGCATTGCGAATTGTAGAAAGTCTATGTGCTATTACAAATGTAGTCTTTCCTTCCATAAGTTTGTCCATTGCTTTTTGTATTAAAATTTCAGTTCTTGTATCCACAGAGCTTGTTGCTTCATCTAGAATGAGCATAGGAGGGTTAGCAAGCATTGCTCTCGCAATTGTTAACAGCTGTTTTTCCCCTTGTGATATGTTATCAGCCTCCTCTCCTATTACAGTATCATATCCATCTGGAAGAGTATGTATGAAGTGGTCTACATAAGCATTCTTTGCTGCTTGTATTATCTCTTCATCAGTAGCTTCTGGTTTTGAATATGAGATATTTTCTTTAACAGTACCATTAAATAACCATGTGTCTTGAAGTACCATACCAAACAGCTTTCTAACATTTTCTCTCTTAATCTCCTTTATTTCTATACCATCTATTTTGATGCTTCCAGAATCATAATCATAGAATCTCATCAACAGATTAACCATTGTTGTTTTCCCTGCTCCCGTAGGACCTACTATTGCAACTTTTTGTCCAGCTTTAATGTTGACACTAAATCCTTTAATTATCTGCCTTTCAGGGGTATATCCAAACTTAACATTTTCAAAAGTAACATTCCCTTTCACATCCTTTATTTCCTTAAAGTCCTTCACAAGTTCTTTCTCTTCTTCTTCATTCAAGAATTCAAAAATTCTCTCTGCAGCTGCTCCCATAGACTGAAATATATTAGATATATTGGCAGTTTGAACAATCGGTTGTGTAAATTGGTTCATATATTGCATAAAGGCTTGGATATCACCTATATTAATTTTCCCTTCTATTACAAATTTCCCTCCAAGCACAGCCACGGCAACATATCCTCCATTACTTAAAATATTCATTATGGGGAGTAGTAAACCTGCAAAAAACTGCGATTTCCAAGCTGTGTTGTATAACTTTTCATTGATTGCATCAAACTTTTGCAAGGATCTTTCCTCTCCGTTAAAAGCTTTCACTATGTTATGTCCTCCATACATCTCCTCAATATGCCCATTTACTTCTCCTAGATAGTTCTGTTGTTGAACAAATAACTTTTGTGATTTTTTAACAATTAGTGATACTAACACTCCACTTAACGGAAGTATTATAACTGCAATTAAGGTTAGTATTGGATTTATCCTTATCATCATAACCAATATGCCGATTATCATGGCAACAGATGTGATTATCTGTACAATTCCTCTTCCTAGCGTCTGACTTATTGTGTCAATATCATTTGTCATTCTACTCAATACATCTCCATATGCATGAGTGTCAAAATATTTTAAGGGAAGCCTAGATATTTTGTTAAAGACATCTTTTCTAAATCTGTATGTGACTTTTTTCATCACTCCAGACATTATCCATTCAACCAGATAACTCAGACTTGCACTAAGCAGATATATACCTACAAGTAAAGCTACTTTCTGTCCTATTGCCTCAAAGTTAATCCCAGGCTTGGAAGAAAAATCCATTGCTTTGATATCATCAACCATATCCTGTGGAATTTTTTCTAATGCCTCTTTAGGAAACATCTTCAAAACATCTTCTCCCTTGGTACCCTCAGGAAGGACATATCCCTCTGGTAGATTCTTTTTTACTTCGTCATACACAGTAATATGAACATAATCTGTAACTATCTGATTAGTTATATTTCCCAATATCCTTGGTCCTATTATTGAAAAAACAGTGCTGGTTATTGCAAGTACAAAAACTATGGCAAAACTTTTTTTGTAAGGAGACATGTAGTGTACTAGATTCTTAATAGCTCCTTTAAGATCTTTCGCTTTTTCCCCTCCTACAAATCTTTGACCCATTCCTCGTCTTTCGTTCTTTACCGTCCCTTTTATTGTATTTGCTTCATTGCTATCCTTCATTTTTGAGCTCTTCTTCAGTTAATTGAGATAATGCTATCTCTCTATATACTTTGCATGTCTTCATTAGTTCTCTATGCTTCCCAATGCCTACTATCTTTCCTTCGTCCAAGACAATTATCTTATCAGCACTAAGAGTAATTCCTATCCTCTGAGCTACAATTATTACTGTAGAATTCTTTATCTCTTTTCTTAATTCTTCAAAAAGCTTTGCAGAGGTTCTAAAATCTAATGAGGAGAAGCTATCATCAAATATGTAAATATCTGGCCTCATTAGCAATGCTCTAGCTATTGATAGCCTCTGCTTTTGTCCTCCTGAAACATTTGTTCCCCCTTCAGCTATTGGATATTTATACTTCCCTTCAAGCTTAGAGATAAACTCTACACTTTGAGATATTTTAGCTGCCCTTACAACTTCCTCCATGTCAGCTTCAGGATCACCATATTTAATATTTGATTCTACAGTTCCTGAAAACAAAACACCCTTTTGAGGAATGTATCCTATCCTTTTTCTTAATTCCTTTTGTTTCATTTCCCTAATATCAACGCCATCTATTAATATCTGCCCTGAGGACACATCAAAGAATCTAGGTATCAGATTCACTATCGTTGATTTTCCGCTTCCTGTCCCTCCAATTATTGCAGTAATCTCCCCAGGCTTAGCAGCAAAAGAAATATCGTAAAGAACAGGTACATCCGCATCTGGGTATCTAAATGAGACATTTTTAAATTCTACCAGCCCTCTGGTTTTCCCAGATTGTTTCTTTGGCTTTTCTGGATCAACTATACTTAGCTTCGTGGATAAGATTTCAGTAACCCTTTTTATCGATACAGAAGCCCTAGGAATAATTATGAACATAACAGAAACCATTAGAAATGCTACTATTACCTGCATAGCATACTGCATAAATGCCATCATATCACCTATATACAAGCTATTATCTTCAACTAAATGAGCACCAACCCATATAACTAATATTGTTGTTAGATTAAATATCAGCATCATAATTGGCTGCATAATCCCTACTACTCTGTCTATGAAAAGACGAACCCTTGTAACCTCATCATTTACTTTACTGAAAATCTCCGCCTCATGCTTCTGTGTGTTAAAAGCCCTTACTACTCTAACTCCTACAATATTTTGTCTAGTCAATAGATTAAGCTTGTCTACAAGCTTTTGTATGAGCTCAAACTTAGGAACTGCAAAAACAAAAAGAAAGACTATGAGTAAAGAAAGAATAGTGACCGCTACCGTCATTATCCAGCTCATAGATGGAGCTATTGCATAGGCTTTTTGTACCGCCCCTATTCCCATAATCGGTGCTGCAACAACTATCCTAAGTATCATTATCAACACGACCTGTATCTGTTGAACATCATTAGTAGACCTAGTAATTAGGGAAGCAGTAGAGAATTTGTTAAATTCCTCCATAGAAAAAGACTCAACTTTACTAAAAACATCTCGTCTTAAAGCCTTAGAGAAACCAGAACCTATTTTTGATGCTAAATAACCATTTACTACTGCACATAAAGCACTAATACCTGTAACTCCAAGCATCTTTAAACCTGAATCCCATATATAATCCATATCCTTAGCTAAAATCCCGTTATTGATGATATTGGCCATGTAATCAGGAAGCTTCAATCCGGCCATAACCTGCACATATGTTAATCCCAATAGGATAATAATCTGTAATACATAAGGTTTTAGATGCTTTAACAAATTCAACATATTTTTCTAAACAAAAAGCACAGCTAAAACAAACAAAAACCTCTCTGGATACATTGTTCTATTAATAGCTGTGCAAAGTACGGGACAAGTATAGAACAGCTATTTGTACATGTCAAAAATACTTCACTTTTCGATAATAATTATTAGGAAGGTGCTAAATACATGGATATGTAATCCATAGTTATGCTTAGCACCTCCCAAGGTCATTTACCTAGTAGGAAAATGTCTACTGCAAGAAACAAATCTTTTCTCTCCCGACAAAAATAAAACACTTCTGCTGGAACAATATAATAAAAACCTTCTCGTTCTTTTGGTAGACCACTTACATAAAATTCTCCTGTTCTAATCAGAAGAGTTCCACATGCCCCTTCTTTCATTTTCTTTATTTTTACTTTTGCCAAGCCACATGGATCTACCAATCTAAATTGATTTCCAAATATAACCCCCAAATGGCTACCTGTCATGTTGAAGATAATTTTACCTTGTCCTATGCAATATCCTTCTTTCTTCCCTACACATACCTTATCTCCTATATTTCCCATCGTTCCTCCTTTATGATTGAATTTTTAACTAGCTATATGACCTATAGTTATTATAGCATATTATTTGACCAGAAAACAATTTCTAACTATGTATATCTTGCATTTTCCAATCCTCAAGATATACTAAAGTGTATATATATATAATTTTTATGAATAATAATTATGGCAACTCAAAAACAGACTAAAGCCTCTAAAACAAATATCAAAAAAGCACAATTAAAATGGAAATCTATGACAAAAAGGCAGAGAGCCATAGCTCAACCTGATGGCTTGAAGAGAAAGAAACCAGGAACCACTGGTGAAGGAAATTTCTTTAGAATCATCGTTAGAGACAAGGAGCAATTCTCATCATTCAAAGTACATGATGTTGGTGAAAAGGGAGGACTAGAAAGAGTAGCAGGAAGAAGACCAAGTGGTTCATGGGCTACACATGCGTGGCTTGTTTCAAAGGATATTGCACATAGATATGGAGATACCATAAAAAGTGATGTATCAGCAGTAAAAGAGCTATTAGGAAAACTAGGCTCAAAACCTAAACATGTTAAGGGAGATATTTTCAAGGCAAAACCAGAAAGAAATGTTCCTGAAAAGGATAAACCAACACAAGCTCAAAAAAATGCTTGGACAAAAAATATCAAAAAAGCTCAACTTAAGAAGAAATCATCAACTCGTGACAAAACATCCAATATGTGATATACTCCATTCCAGAGTTGAGAGTGAATTCTCGAAGGTAACCGTCGGTTTTTAGTTGTTTGATTTCTCATAAATTCCTCCTTTCTGTCTTTCTGTGCCTGGCCTTCTCACACGGTTCTTCTTCACTTCACTCTCAAATAACTTGGCTATAATAGTTAAAATGCTACTGTGATAGCAAACTAAATAACCAAGATTAGACCTCTAGGAGAAAGAAATACAAAATGGCTTTTGCCGATTTATTTC